>JANLPB010000017.1:0-3668 GCA_031366885.1 Ilumatobacteraceae bacterium | reverse complement strand
GTGTGTTGTCTCAGGACATACAGGACACATGTCGCGCGTCATCCAGGACACATTGTTGGTGGATGTCGAAAGCCCGTCTGGTCATCACTGCGGTTGTTCTTGAAGGTCGATCAGTCAGCGAAGTCGCTGCCACCTACGGCGTTGCACGCTCATGGGTTTACGCACTCGTCGCCCGCTACACAGCCGAGGGTGACGCCGCGTTCGAACCACGATCACGCCGACCAACCACACACCCAGGCGCGACACCCACACCCACCGTCGAGCTGATCGTCGAGCTCCGCCGACAACTCACCAGCCAAGGCCTCGACGCCGGCGCCGACACGATTCGCTGGCACCTCCAACACCACCACCGGGTGAAGGTCTCACGCTCGGCCATCTACCGCATCATCCGCCGAGCCGACCTGGTCGTGGCCGAACCACGCAAGAAACCGCGTTCGTCCTACATCCGCTTCCAAGCCGACCAACCCAACGAAACCTGGCAAGCCGACTTCACCCACCACCGCCTCGCTGACGGCACCGACGCCGAGATCCTCAGCTGGCTCGACGACCACTGCCGCTACGCCCTGTCCGTCACCGCCCACCAACGCGTCACCGGCCCCGCAGTCGTGACCACCTTCCGGGCTGCGATCACCGAACACGGCACACCGTTCTCCACCTTGACCGACAACGGTTTGGTGTTCACCACCCGCTTCGCGCACGGCGGCAGAACCTCCCGCAACGCCCTCGAGAACGAACTCGTCAAACTGCGCGTCCGCCAGAAGAACTCGCGCCCCAACCACCCCACCACCTGCGGCAAAGTCGAACGCTTCCAACAAACCATGAAGCGCTGGCTACGCGCCCAACCCCCAGCCGCGACCATCGCCGAACTCCAAACCCAGCTCGACACATTCGCCGACTACTACAACCACCACCGACCCCACCGGTCGCTCCCACACCACACCACCCCCGCCGCCGCGTACATCGCTCGCCCCAAAGCCGGCCCCGACAACGACCGACCCGACAACGAGTTCCGCGTCCGCACCGACCGCATCCACACCGGACGCGTCAGCCTGCGCGTCAACGGCCAAATGCACCACATCGGACTCGGCCGAACCCTCGACGGAACCCGCGTCATCCTGCTCATCGACGGCTACGACGTCCGTGTCATCCACGCCACCACCGGCGAAATCATCCGCACACTCACCATCAACCCCGAACGCCGCTTCCACGGCACCGGCAAACCCACCGGCGGCCCCAAAGGACCCCGAAAAATCAGACGAACCGAACCCCAATGAGGGTTCGGTCCGTCCTGGATGTCTCGCGACATCACATGGAGCGGGTGACGGGAATCGAACCCGCGTTCTCAGCTTGGGAAGCTGATGTTCTACCTCTGAACTACACCCGCGAACAGATGTGCACGATATCGCCGTGCGTCGGTGCCCGCCACCGGGATGTGGAGTGCCGGCCCGGGGGAAGCGGCCACTAGTGTCGGGCCGTGATTCTTTCCGATGCGACGTTGCGCGAGCTGATCGAGGCCGGGCGCATTTTCCTCGACCCCTACGAATCCGACCTGGTGCAGCCGGCGTCGGTCGACGTTCGCCTAGGCACCGAGTTTCGGGTCATGCGCAACAGTCGGCTGACGCACATCGACCCGTTCGAGCCGCAGGACAAGCTGATGGACACGGTGATCGTGCCCGACGGCGAGCCGTTCGTGCTGCATCCCGGCGAGTTCGCACTCGGTCACACCGCCGAAGTAGTTGGCTGCCCTGATGACATTGTCGGCGTGGTCAACGGCAAGTCGTCGCTCGGTCGCTTGGGCATTCAGGTACATGCGACGGCAGGCTTCATCGACCCCGGTTTCAAAGGCACGGTCGTGCTCGAGCTCTCCAATGTCAGCAACCTGCCCATTTTGCTGCGACCCGGTATGAAGATCGCGCAGCTGGTCTTTCAGCGTCTCGACCGCGCCGCCGAGCGCCCCTACGGCCACCCCGACTTGAAGAGCAAGTACCAGAACCAACAGGGCGCGGTGGCGTCCAAGTACAACCTGAACACGCTGTAGCACGGATCGTGTTGTTGGCCTGATGACGTTCCAATGCGAGTGAACGGCCAGGTCCGGCGCCTCTTCGGCGGCGCTGCAACGGCGGCGTTGATGGTGCTCACTCTCGCCGGCGCCAGCGGCGCTGCAGCCCCGTCATCCTCCGTCCCAGCCTTGCCCGCGGCAACGGGCGATGCGGCAACGCAACTCGCCAACCGCTTCGCTCCGTACGTGGCCATCCAGCAGCAGGACGAGCAATGCGGGCCGGGCGAGGCGTTCCAACCCGACGACGTCGGCATCATTCTCAGCCAGCCAGACGTCGTGCTGCGTGACTCGTCGGGCGCGGTCATCCTCACCGCGCCCAACGCGGCCGACCTCTACAACGCGCCGCTGGGGTCGAACTTCGATCTACCCGGAAGCTCCCTTCGGCCGGGCTGCGACTACGACCGGCGCTTCGGTTGGCGCACCAGCGGGGAACGTTCGATGGTCTACGCCCGGGTCGTCAGCGACCCCACCGACCCCGACCGTCTCGTGCTGCAGTACTGGCTGTACTTCGTCTACAACGACTGGAACAACCGGCACGAGACCGACTGGGAAATGATGCAGATGGTGTTCGACGCGTCGACTGCCGACGCGGCCCTCGAGCTGGAGCCGGCGATCATGTCGCTCAGCCAGCACTACGGCAACGAGCGCCGCGAATGGGCCAACGTGGAACGCATCGACGATCGCCCTGTGGTCTACGCCGCCGAGGGCGCGCACGCGATCTTCTACTCGCAGAACCTGTGGTTCGGCATGAGCGGCGACGCCGGCTTCGGCTGCGACGACACCCGCGGCCCATCGACGAAGCTCGACCCGATGATCACGATGCTGCCCGACATCAACAACGTCACTGCCGATGGCGGGTTCGGCTGGCTCGGGTTTCAAGGTCGTTGGGGCGAGCGTCAACGCAGCGTCAACGACAGCGAGCTCGGCCCGCAAACCTTTCGTTCGTGGACCGACCCACTGGCATGGATGGCCGACGGCCGCGACGGCGCGGTGACCGTGCCTGATCTCGACCTGGGGGTCACCAGTTTCTTCTGCTCCGCCACGGTGCACGTATCGCACTTCGTCAACTCGATGCTCGACCGGCCGTGGGTGCTGCTCGGGTTGTTCTTGGCGGCAATTGCTGTCGCCGTCGTGCTGGTGACGCGGACGCGGTGGACGCCGACCACGCCCAAGCCGCTGATGGCCCGCCGTCGTTCCGGCCAGATGATCACCGCCTCGTTTCGACTGGTGGTCGCCAACCCAACACGCTTTGTGCCCGTGGCCGTATTCGCGCTGGTTGGCGGCATCGTCGGTGCGATCGTGCAGCCGTTCATCATGAGCAACACGTTCCTTGGCGACGTCATCGGTACCGGCGATCGTCAGGGCTTGTCGGGCCTGGCGGTGGCGCTCGCCGCTGGAGCCATCGAGACCATCCCTGTGATGGTGGTCGCACTCGCCGTCGGTGTCTCGATCACTCACGAGGTCGAGCGGTCGGCCGAGAAGTCTTCTGTCCGGCGGGCGCTTCGCGGTCGAGGGCTGTTGCCAATGGCGGTTGTCTTCCTGGTACTGCTCTTCACGGGGCCGTTTGGGTGGTGGCTGCTGCCCGCCTTCGCCGCCGCGCCGGGCGTCG
>JANLPB010000133.1:0-28435 GCA_031366885.1 Ilumatobacteraceae bacterium | reverse complement strand
TTGACTCGCCGAGCGCAGCGCGAATGGCGTCCATGTCGCGCGCCGAGTTGTTGGTGCCGACGAAGTCGATGATGTCGGCGTTCTTGGTGGCGCAGTCCTGTGCGAACTCCTTTGCCGTGTCGACGATCTGTGCGCGCTCGCCTGCATCGTCGGGGGTGACATCCAGGCTCGCGTAGAAATGGTCGTAGTCATCGGTGCAGTCGATGGCCGGCGTGGTGAGACCGGTGCCACGTGGGTCCCAGCCGACGATGTCGAACTGGTCCAGCAGGTCCTGGCCGTACACCTGATCGGCATAGAGCGCCCAGTCGCTGCCCCCGAAGCCGGGGCCGCCGGGATTGACCAGCAGGCTGCCGATCCGCTTCGCAGGGTCGGCCAGATGGCGAGCGACGTAGAGATCGAAGGTGCCGCCTGACGGGTGTGCGTAATCGATCGGCACCTCCAGGTGGCCGGTCTGCACGGTGCCGTCGGCGCCGAAGTCCTGCCACTCGAAGGCGTCGCTGCTCGACCCGTTCGACGCGCCGGACGCGTCCGTTGATGACTTCGTCGACGCGTTGGTCGACGACACGTCGCTGCCATTGGCGCATGCGGCCAGCAACCAAAGCGACGCGACGAAGGTGATCAGGGTGCGACGCATGGGCAGGCAGGCTACGGCGTGGTCCGGTCGGCGCGCCGTCAGCCGCAGGTGGTCAGCCGCAGGTGATCTCGGTGTCGAGCGCGACGGTTGGATCGATGAGGTAGTTCTCGACGGCGTCGTTGACGCATTGGTTGACGCCGTAGCCCGTGTGTTGGTCAGCCGTGACGACAACCAGGTGCCCGTCCTCCAGGGCCGCGGCCATGTTGCGCGTGCTCTGCAGCGGCGTCGCCGGGTCGCCGGTGGTGCCGACGACGACGATTGGGCCTGCGCTATCGCCGGTGATGGTGACGGCGGGCGCCGCGGGCACGGGCCACACCGAGCAGAAGGTCAGCTCGGCCATCCACGCGCGGCCCAGGCGCGGTGCCGCGGCGGCGAACTCGGCCTCGTGCGAGTACAGGTCGTCAGGGCCGGTGCTGCCGGGGTCGTCGAGGCAGCCGATCGCGAAGTACGCCTCCAGCGAGTCGTCCCATCCGTCGCCGTAGTAGCCGTAGTAGTCGTCGTACAGGTCGAGAACTCCCTGTCCGTTTCCAGACTGCAGGTCGGAGAGGGCGGTCTCCAGTAGCGGCCAGTAGCTCTGGTCGTACATGGCGTCCGACACCGCAGTCGTGAGTACCCCCTGCGTCACATCGGTGCGGTCAGGGTCCACCGTGATCGGGTTGGCATCGATCGCTTCGGCCAGCGCGTCGTACGCGTCCTCGGCGTGACCGCCATTATTGAACGCGCACGTCGGCGTGGCGCTGCAATTCGCCAGGAAGGTCGCGAAGGTGGCTTCGAAGCCGGCTGCCTGCTGAAGATTCTGCTGCAGATACCCCACCGTCGGATCGACCGCTCCATCGAGGACCGCGGCGCGGACTGTGTCGGGGAAGATCGTCGCCCAGGTAGCACCGAGTTCGCTGCCGTAGCTGAAGCCGAAATACGAGATGCGTTCCTCGCCCAAGGCCCGCCGAATGGAGTCGATGTCGCGAGCGGAATTCTCGGTGCTGATGAACGGAAGGACGTTGCTGTTCTTACGCATGCACTGGTCTCCGAAATCAGTGCCGATGTCGACGAGCTGTCGGCGCTCGGCGGGCGTGTCGGGCGACGAGTCCAGCCCGAAGTACTTGTCGTAATCGTCGATGCAGTCAACGGCGGGTTGGCTGAGCCCGGTACCACGCGGGTCCCAGCCGATGATGTCGAAACGATCCAGCAGCTCGTTGCCATAGATCGCGCCGGCGTTTTCGGCGAGACCGCTGCCGGCGTAACCGGGGCCACCCGGATTGACCAACAGCGACCCAATTCGCTTCGTGGCGTCGAGGGCGCGGTGCCGCATGACGTGCAGCGTGAATGTGGCGCCGGTCGGGTCGGCGTAGTTGCGCGGCACGACCAGGGACCCCTCGTCGATGCCAGCGTCCACCTCGATCCACTGGATGGCGGCCGCGTCAACGGGTGTCGCCGCAGCATCAGTGCCGTCGGTCTGGCTGGTGCCGTCGGTCTGGCTGGTGTCGGAACCGGCGAGGGTCGTCTCGGGCACGACTGTGTCGGCGCTGTGCAGCGTCACGCCGTCGATGGTGCCGCGGGTGCCGCGGCCCTCATTGGCGCCTTCGTTGATGCCGTCGCCGCACGCCGTGAGTGTGGCCCCGACCACCCAGCATGCGAGAACGAAGGCATGTCGGCGGGGCATGGGCGACATCGTAGAAGTGGTCGGCCTCGTCCGTATCCTCGGTGCCATGCGTATGGGACCACACATGTTGATGCCGGGTGACTCCGACGCGGTGAAAGGCAAGAAGCTGCAGCGCAATTCCCTGCGTCGCGCATGGCAGTTCGCCAGGCCATACCGACGAACGATTGTCCTGTTCTTGACCGCCATCGTGGTCTCCGCGCTGGTCGAGCTGATCCCCGCCTTCGCGTTCCGCAGCATTATCGACGACGCGATCCCCAACAAGGATCGCTCGCAGATCACGTTGTTGGCATTGGTCGTTGTTCTTGCTGCACTGGTGAGTGCGGGACTCGCGATTGTGCAGCGGTGGTGTAGCGCGCATATTGGCGAAGGTCTGATCTACGACCTGCGCGTGGCATTGTTCGCGAAGGTGCAGCGGATGCCGATTGCGTTTTTCACTCGTACTCAAACTGGCGCGCTCACCAGCCGCCTGAACAACGACGTGGTCGGCGCGCAAACGGCGGTGACCAGCACGCTGGGCAGCGTGGTCAGCAATGTGGTCGTGCTCGCGACCACTCTGATTGCGATGGCCGCCGTTGAATGGCGGCTCACGCTGCTGGCGTTGGTGGTGCTGCCCATTTTCATCATTCCGGCGAAGCGAGTGGGGGCGCGCCTCCAGGTGATCTCACGAGAGAACATGTCGACGAACGCCGAGATGAACTCGCAAATGGCCGAGCGGTTCAACGTGGCGGGCGCCCTGCTGGTGAAGCTGTTCGGTCGCCAAAATGATGAAGTCTCGTTGTTCGCCAGTCGCGCTGTGCGAGTGCGCGACACGGGCATCCGGGCCGCCATGTTGGGTCGAGTTTTCTTCGTTGCGCTGGGCTTGGTGGGCGCGCTGGGTGCCGCGGCCATCTATGGCGTTGGCGCGCATTTGGTCGTCAGCGGCAACATCAATATTGGCGACCTGGTGTTGCTGGCCGCACTGGTCACGCGGGTGTACCAGCCGCTCACCGGTCTCACCAATGCGCGCGTCGATCTGATGACCGCCATGGTCAGCTTCGAGCGTGTCTTCGAAGTGCTGGACGCGCCCGAGCCGATCACGGATCGCCCGGGTGCCATCGACCTCGTCGCACCTCGGGGACGCGTCGAGTTCAGCGATGTGTGGTTCCGTTATCCCGCCGCCGCCGACGTGACCGTGAAGTCGCTGGAGGCTCCGTCCGCCTTCGTTGCGTCGGACCCCGACTACGACGTGCTGCAAGGCGTGTCGCTGGTGATTGAGCCGGGCGAGACGGTTGCCTTGGTGGGCGCATCGGGCTCCGGCAAGACCACGATGTCGGGCCTGGTGCCACGGCTGTACGACGTCACCGGCGGCGTGTTGACAGTTGACGGGCACGACGTGCGCGATCTCACGCAGCACTCGTTGCGTGAGGCCATCGGCGTGGTCAGCCAGGACCCGCATCTGTTTCACGAGTCGATCGGCGCCAACCTTCGGTATGCGAAGCCCGATGCAACCGATGCAGAACTCGACGCGGCGTGCCGTGGGGCGCGGATTCACGACACCATTTCTTTGCTGCCCGATGGCTACGAGACCATCGTTGGCGAGCGCGGTTATCGCCTCAGCGGTGGCGAGAAGCAGCGGCTGGCGATCGCTCGTCTGCTGCTGAAGAATCCGGCGGTAATGATCCTCGACGAGGCCACTAGCCACCTCGACAACGAGAACGAGGCGCATGTGCAGGCGGCGTTGGAAGAAGCCCTCCGTGGGCGCACGGCGCTGGTGATCGCTCACCGCCTCTCCACCATTCGTGACGCCGACCGCATCGTGGTGTTGGAAGGCGGCCGCATCGTGGAGCAGGGCACACACGACGAGCTGCTCGCGCTCGACGGCGTCTACGCCGCCCAAGTCCGCGCCGGCGAAACCGCGGCCACCGTCTAGCTCCAAGGTCCGAGTGCCACGCCGCCGGTGCGAGTGCCACGCCGCCAGTCCGAGTGCCACGCCGCCATGCGAGTGAGCACTCGCACCCCGGGATGCGAGTACCCACTCGGATGGGCGGATGCCACTCGCACCGGCGGCGTGCCACTCGGATCAGGGCGCTGAGGGCGCAGCGGCGATGATGGCCCGCTGACCTGGGGTTTTCGGTCATCCGCGAACCATGTCACACCCTCTGGCCATGATGAGGGGTATGGAAGTCGTACTCGTTGCCCTCCTCGTTGGTGCAGCCGCCGCCATCGCGTGGCTGCTGGCCAACCGTCGCGTTGCGCCCCTCTCGGCTGCACAGCAGGCGCAGCCGGTGGTCATGGAGGTGCCCCAGCACATGGTGCAGCAGGCCGTGGCGGCCGCGGTGGCCCAGGCCAACGAGCGGGCATCTCGCGAGCGTGACATGGCAGTGCAGGCGGCGGTCGAGCAGGCAGTCATGTTCACCCGCGAGCAACTCGGCGCCCACACTCAGGCGTCCGATGCGTCACTGGCAGGTCGTCAAGAGCTCATCGACGCCAAGCTCGGCGAAGTGCAGGCAGGCGTGCATGCCGACCTTGGTCGGCTGTCGCAATTGGTGCAGCAGCTGGGCGAGTCCACCAGTGAGCGGTTCGGCCAGGTCGACCGCAGCCTGCAGGTGCACACCGAGATTACGCAGTCGCTCGCCGGTACCACCAGCAGCTTGCGCGAGGCGTTGGCCTCATCCAACGCCCGAGGTCAGTGGGGCGAGCGCATGGCCGAAGACGTGTTGCGCATGGCGGGCATGCAGGAGAAGGTCAACTACTTCAAGCGCACGGCCGTGGCGGGCGATGGCACCGGTATTCCTGACTTCACGTTCGTCCTGCCAAAAGGGCACGTGCTCTTCATGGACGTCAAGTTCCCCATGGCGTCGTACCTGAAGTTCTTGGAGGCTGGCACCGAGGCCGAGCGTTCGGCGCACCGCGCCACCTTCGTGCGAGACGTCCGTGCCCGTGTGAAAGAACTGGCAAAGCGCGAGTACGCCCAGGCCGACGACCGGCCCACGGTCGACAACGTGCTGCTGTTCGTCCCCAACGAGAGCCTGGCGGCGTTCATCCACGAGTCCGACACCGGTTTGGTGGAGGAAGCGATGGCGCAGCACGTCGTCATCTGCTCGCCGCTCACACTGTTCGCCTTCCTCGGCGTCATTCGCCAGGCGTTCGACAACTTCATGATCGAGCAGACCAGCAAAGAAATCCTCGGGCTGCTGGGCAGGTTCGACCAGCAGTGGTCGAAGTACACCGAACAGGTCGACCGGGTTCGTCGACAGTTCGAAACGGTCAATCGCTCGTTCGAGGAGCTGGCCACCACCCGTCGGCGGGCGCTCGAGCGCCCCTTGAATTCCATCGAAGACCTGCGCAAGAAGCAGCTGTTGCCCATCGACGGTGAGCTGTTCGGCGAGCTGGAGGAACCCGACTTCGACAATGTTCGCGAGCTGGGCGCGTAACCTCTGCCGCGATGTCTCGCGCTGGCCACCCGCAGTACAGCCAACCGGGCTTCGACCTGGAGGTGGAGAACGACGGCGGTGGCGTTCCCACGTACTCCGTCGGCGAGCTGGCCGACGCCATCAATGGGGCCATGCGCCGCTCGTTCACCGATGGGGTCTGGGTCCGCGGGGAGATCCAAGGGTGGAGCGTTCGCGGGCCGCACGCCTACTTTCGACTCGTGGAGGACTCGGAGGATGGCAAGGCCGCCATCAACGTGCAGTTCTTCGCTCCAGCCCAGGCGCGGCTGAAGCCACTGCTGATGAAGAACCGCTTGCGGCTGGCCGACGGTCTCAAGGTGCGCATCTTCGGCCATCTCGACTTCTTCGCTCCGTCGGGCCAGCTGGGTCTGAAGATGAGCGGTATCGACCCGCGTTTCACGCTGGGCGAACTGGCTTTGCAACGCGACGACGTCGTTCGACGCCTGGTGGCCACCGGCCTGTACGACCGCAACCGTGGCCGCAAGGTTCCGCCCGCCCCGATGCGCGTCGGTGTGGTGACCAGTACGGCCAGCGCGGCCTGGGCCGATTTCGTGCACGAGATCGAGCGCAGCGGGCTCGCCTTCCAACTGCGGGTGATCGATGTGCGGGTGCAGGGCGAATGGGCGGTCACCGAGGTCACCGCTGCCGTTCGCACGCTCGCCCGTTCTCGTGACCTCGACGCCCTCGTCGTCATTCGTGGTGGCGGCAGCCGCAGCGAGCTAGCCACTTTCGACCACGAGGCCATCGCCACTGCCATCGCGCTGTCGCCAGTCCCCGTGTTCACCGGGTTGGGACACGAGATTGACCGCAGCGTTGCCGACGAGGTCGCGCACACCGCACTCAAAACTCCGACTGCCTGCGCGGCGGCGCTGGTTGAGCACGTGATCGCATTTCAGCAGCGAACCGAGCAGCTGTGGATGGCAATCGAGCGCAAGGTCGAGCGTGGCGTCACGGCCGCCGCCACCGACGTGGCCGAGCTGGCCAACGGCATTCGCCTCCGTGTTGTGGCAGCGGTCGGTCGTGCCGACGAGCGCCTCTCACAACGCGCCCGGCGCGTGGGCATCGGTGCCAGCCGGGTGGTGGAGCGCGCCGACACGCGTCTCGCGGTCGCGGCCACCGCTCTGCGGCGTACCCCGCAGCGCCTCGACCCCGAGTTGCGCCACCTTGACGCCGTCGAAGAACGCGTCCGCTTGCTCGACCCGGTACACACGATGGCCCGTGGCTGGAGCATCACCCGTACTGCCGACGGGCGCGCGGTGCGCGATGCCGCCCAGGTGCAGCCTGGCGACCAGATCATCACCACATTCGCTAACGGCACGGCACGCAGTCGTGTGGAGGAGACCAACTCGTGAGTCAACCCCCAACGCAAGGTCAGCAAGCCGCGCAGGGTTATGCGGAGGCGCTTGCCGAACTCGAGACCATCCTTGCCGAACTCGAGCGGACAGACGTCGACGTCGACGTGTTGGCGGCGCAGGTCAAGCGAGCCTCCGAACTCATCGGCTTCTGCCGCGACCGCATCGGTAACGCGCGTCTGCAGATCGAGCAGGTCGTCGCCGAACTGGGCACCGACGAGTAGCAGCCTGCGAGGCTCCAATGAAATTCGTCGGAGCACCAGTCGGCCGCAATGAAAGATTGATGTCATGAGCATTGAGTTCCGGCGCACGCAGCCCGACGAATGGCGCGCCGCCGCCGACGTGTTCCGCGCAGCGTTGCTCTTTCCGCCCGCGTCCGACGACGAGTGGGCCAAGCCGCACGTAGCAGTCGCGTGGTCCGATTGCCTTTCCGTCTCGGCGTGGGATGGCACGCAATGCGTCGGCCATGCGGGTGCCTTCCCGTTGGTGACGGCCGTGCCGGGCGGCGCTCGGCTGGCCACCGCGGGCGTCACGCGCGTTGGCGTACGTCAAACGCACACCCGTCGGGGCGTGCTCACCACGGCGATGCACCAATTGCTGCGCGACTCAGCTGATGCGGGCATGGCGCTGGCCAGCCTGCGCGCGAGCGAGGCCGTGATCTATGGGCGCTTCGGATTCGCCGTCGCCGGCGAAACGTGGGACATCGATATCGACCGGCGTGGCGGCGCGCGCGTCGTGGTGCCCGTGGCCGAGGGCAGCATTCGCATTCTCGATCGGGCCGACACACTGGCCACGATTGCCGAGCTCCACGAGCGGGTCGGGTTCGACCGACCGGGCACCATCGGTCGCCCGATGTGGATGCACGAGCGGTGTTTGGAAGGTGCGCTCGGTACGGCGAAGGCCGCGTACGTCATCGTGCACACCGATCTCGACGGCGTCGACGATGGCTGGGCGCAGTATTCGCTGGAGTGGCTCGACTCGTCGGCCGAGCACGGCAAAGGCAAGTGCACCGTGGAGGATCTGTGGGGCGCCACCCCCGCAGTCGAGTTGGCGTTGTGGAAGTTCATCCTCGATCTCGACCTCATCGATGTCGTGCACGCAAGCGAGCGACCGTTGGACGACGCGGTCCGCTTTGGGCTGCGCGATCAACGGCACTACCTCTCCAGGCTGCGCGAAGATGAGCAATGGCTGCGCCTTCTCGACGTTGACGTGGCGCTGACCGCTCGCACCTATAACGCCGCGCGTGTGACCGTCACAGTCGCAATCTCCGATCCCGTCTTCCCGGCCAACTGCGGCACCTGGGAAGTCTCGTCTGCTGGCGCCGAACGCACGACGGTGACCGCAGAGCAGGCCGATCTGGTGACCACCATCAATGGAGTTTCCGCCGCATACATGGGCGGCACCGCATGGCACGACCTGTGGGTTGGAGGGGTCGTTCGCCAGCAACGCGCTGGCGCGCTCGCCGACGGCGACCTGCTGTTTGCCAGCAAGCCCCTTCCGCGGTGCGGCACCTTCTTCTAGCCGGGGGACGTAACCTGCCACCCGTGACGTCGCCGGCAGCACCGCCTTCTCTCTCCATCATCGCTGCCCGCGTTGAACAGCGGTTACGTGAATTCTTGGAGCCCGAGCACGCCCGATGGGCGGCGTTCGACGCGGACCTTGCCGAGCCGATGGCAGAGATCGGCCGACTGGTCCTGGTTGGTGGCAAGCGGTTGCGGCCCGCATTTTGCCACTGGGGTTACGTCGCCGCCGGTGGCGACCCGGCCGATGCGCTGGTGGCCGATGCGGGTGCCGCCTTCGAGCTGATGCACGCCTTCGCGCTCTTTCACGACGACGTGATGGACGACGCGGCCAGCCGCCGCGGCAACCCGACCACGCACACGGTGTTCGCCCAGCACCATCGCGACAACGGCTGGGCCGGCGAGGCCCGCAGGTTTGGTGAGGGGGTCGCCATTCTTGTCGGCGATCTGGCGTTCGTGTACGGCGACATGCTGATGGCCGACGCCGGTCGCGAGGCCTGGGCCATCTGGAACGAATTGCGCATCGAACTCAACGTTGGGCAGGTGCTGGACATCATCGGCAGCGTGCGCAACGAGCGCCGCCGCCACAAGGCCGAGCAGATATGCCGCTACAAGAGCGGCAAGTACACCATTGAGCGCCCGCTGCACTTGGGCGCAGTGATGGCAGCGCCGCAACGAGCCGACGAACTGCTGCCTGCCTTGAGCGCCTACGGACTGCCGTTGGGTGATGCATTCCAAATGCGCGACGACGTGATGGGTGCGTTCGGTGACGCGGCAGTGACGGGCAAACCGGTGGGCGGTGACCTTCGTGAAGGGAAACCCACGCCGCTGATGGCCCGTGCGGTCGAGACCGCGTCGCGTGCCCAGGCCGAGGTGCTGGCAATGGTTGGCTGCATTGACCTGACCGATGCCGACGTGGAACGTGTGCAGCAGGTCATCGTCGACACCGGCGCGTTGAACGATCTGGAACACACCATCGCCCGGCTCACTGTGCAGGCGGTCACCGCCATCGAAGTTGCCCCCATCGAGTCCGCAGCCCGCGACGAGTTGGTCGCGTTGGCCGCCTACGTCAGCCAGCGCACCGTCTGACGAGCCGCGCAGGCAGCCGACTGACGGTTTATGGCTGGTAGAGAGCGAGGGCTTCGGCGACGGTGCAGGTGGCGACGCCGACTTCGCCGGCCACCGCTGCCAACCACGGCGGACGCACGACTGCGCAGACGGCAATCGGCTCGGCCAGGCCGCTGTGCTCCAGGGCGAGACGAACGAACAGGCTGGCGTAGTCCGGCGGGCGAAGGTCGCGGGAAAGGTCGATCAGCGCGTTCGGGTCCGGTGCCGAGTACGGCGGATCAACCGAGTGAAAGCTCGACGAGGTGGGCCCAGTGGCGCCACCCCAGAGGCCTGGGCCGTCGCACAACACAGCACCGCGGACCAGCTGCGGCCGTGCACCGGCGATCATCAGCGCGACATACGCTCCCAAGCCGCGCCCGACGACGGTGGACGGCCCGAGATGGGCGAGCGCGATATCGGTATCGGCCAGCATCGTCTCCGCTGAATAGCCGCCACCCATCGGCACTGTGGTGGCGCCGTGACCGGTGAAGTCCAGCCCGCAGACCGGACCGACCCACGATGAAGCCCACGACGGGGCGACCGACGGCGTCTGCTCGCCCAACCCATGGAGCAGCAGTAGCGGCTGGCCGTCCCCTGCGCGTAGCTCGTGCAATGCGAGCTGGATCTTGTTGTGGGTGAGAAAGGTGGTACTCACTCAGCCACGCTCCAGAAATTCGATGACCATCTCGGCGACGACCGCCGGCGCCTCGATGTGCACGAAGTGGCCATTGTCGTGTAGCACTTCCAAGCGTCCGCCTGGCGGGAGGTGCGTGTGAATCTGATTCGGCAACGTGCCCCAGCCCATCGGCTCTTGCTGCCCGGCCAGCACACCGAGGAATGGCATGCCCAAGCCAGGAATCCGAGTTGCGGTCCACTCCGGGCGCCATGGCCCAAAGCCGCCCATTCGCATCGAGGCATCCAGCTTCCAGCGCCAGCCGTCGGCGTCTTCGCGTCCGCCAACCGTCACCAGGTAGCGCAGCCATTCCATGGGGAGGCGCGGGTTCATGCGGGCCCGGCGCTGTGCAAGCTCCTCCAGTGTCCCGGACTTGCGCATTGCGGTTGAGGTGGTGCGCCGGTGGTCCAACCAACCAGCGATGTCGCCGGCCATCATCCGGCTGCGTTCGTGGTCTGCCAGGTCGCTCATCGGCCGCTTCGAGGGGAGGCCGTCCAGGTTGACGAGGTGACTGAATCGGAACGGTTGCGCGTCGGCCAGTTGGATCATCAACGCACCGCCCTTGCTGTGCCCGATCACGGGCGCAGGCCTGTTGGTGATGCGACTCATCACGCCGATTGCATCGCGAATGTCGGCGTCCCACCCGTACAACGCGGCGTGTTCGCTGTCGCCATGACCGCGCTGGTCCCACGCAATTACTCTCCGCCCGGTCGCAGCGAGCCGCGGCGCGAACTCGTCGTACGTGCGTGCGAAGTCGAAGCCGCCATGGACGAGGAACAACGGGTCTGAGGTTTCGTCGCCCCACTCATGTACCGCGATGCGAACGCCGCCAATGTCGAGGTCGTATTCGCGTGCCGGCGCCTGGGCTCCTGGGAACTGCACCCCGTGGTTCGCCCATTCGGTCATCTCGGCAGAGTAGGGCGCCGAGGTAAACATCGCCGAACTGGCCTAGGCTCGCCCGCGTGAAACGGGCTCGGCTTGGGTTGATGTCGGCAGCGGCGGTCCTGCTGCCGATCGTCGTCGTTGCCTGCGGCGACAACGCGGCCACGTCCGAGACCCTTCCTCCCATCGCCACCACCACGACAACCACCACGCTGTTCGTCACCACGACGACGATGCTGCAGGTCTATGAAGTGAAGTCAGGGGACGGGCTGGGAAAGATCGCCGAACAATTCGGAGTCACGATCGACGCGCTGATGCTGGCCAACGGCATCACCAACCCCGACCACATCGAAGCCGGCCAGAAGTTGAAAATCCCGCCGCCGGTCGCAGTCGCCACCACAGTCGCCACCACGACGACGACCACAACTGGCTGACGGAAACTGACGAACGGCCCTAGTGGCTGACGGGCTCGTTCGAACCCTCGTGGTTACACTTTGTCCATGAGCTTCTGGCCGACGAAAGAGCACTGGAGTGTGGAGATTCCGGTCCGCACCACTCACTACATCTGCCCGGCACTAGCGGCCGATGGCTTCGTCGCGCTGTCCGCGTTCGACCAGCAGGTACCGGCGCAGGAGTGGGAGCGCCTGGAATATCTCAACTGGAAGAGCGGGGGCGACACCAATTTCGCGCCGCTGGCCTCGGCAGACGGCGAGCTGGACTGTCGTGGCTTTTGGGACAAGGGCAAGACCGACAAAGACGCGCTGTGGACATCGAACGCGGCGCTGGCGCCCGCCCTGCAGCGCTACGTTGCCGGCATCGGTGCCAACTTCGGCCGTGTCCGCGTCATCAAGCTCGAGCCTCAAGATCACGAGCAGGCGTTCAAGAGTTTTCACCGCGACGACAACAACAGGTTCAACCCAGATGACGAGGGTTGGGTGGTGCGCACCTGGCTCGAGCTCACCGACAACCCGGACAGCTACATGTTGCTGATGGATCTCGACGGCGACAATCTGCCGGTCCCTGGCACCGAGCGACGTGTCCCGCTCACCGCGGGGGCACGCTTCATCGTCGACACACAACGCCTCTGGCATGTCGTCGTACACAACGGGTCGCAGCCGCGTTACGCCCTCATCACCAGTCTGGAGAGCACTCCGCAGCTACAGACGTGGATCGAAAGCCAAGTTCCCGCGCTCGTCTGAACGCAACGTTCACAAACGCACGTGTCACATCGTGACATCGGTGTGATCCGGTGGGGCCGCGACAGGTGCGATTGTGAACGGCTTAGGCAGGGGTGCGGTGGGCGACGGCGAGGTGCGCGACGTCGTCCATGATGCGTGCCATTTGAAAGTCCTTCGGGGTGTACACGGCGCTGACCCCGGCCTGGGCCAGTCGCTGACGGTCAGATTCGGGGATGATGCCACCGACGACGACCGGCGCATCGACGCCCTCAGCGCGCAGCATGTCGATGATGGTGGGCACCAGCGAGAGGTGCGAACCGGAAAGAATCGAAAGCCCGATGACGTCTGGGTCCTCCTCCACCGCCGATGCAACGATCTGTTCGGGTGTCATCCGAATGCCGCTGTAGACGACCTCCATTCCGGAGTCGCGGGCGGCCACGGCTATCTGCTCGGCACCATTGCTGTGGCCATCGAGCCCGGGTTTGGCGACGAGAAAGCGCGGTGGCCCGCCGACCATTTGCTTCACGAACTCGGCGACAGCGGCCAGCTCGCCGACTCGCCGACCAACAGCGGCGTTCACGCCTGTCGGCGCACGGAACTCGCCGAAGACGTTGCGCAGAACGGCCGACCATTCGCCGGTGGTGCCGCCCGCCTTCGCCAGGGCGATGGATGGCTCCATGATGTTCGACCCGTCGCGGGCGGCGTCGTGGAGCGCCCCCAGAGCAGCATCGACAACGGACTGATCACGTGCCGAGCGCCACTGCGCCAGTTCGGCCACCAACTGCTGCTCGATAGCGGGATCGACGGTGAGAATGTTGCCCGGGGTATCGAGTGGGGAGGGCTCGGTTTCGGTGAACTTGTTGACGCCCACCACGACCTGCTCGCCCGCCTCGATGCGGCGGGTGCGCTCGGCCATCGATCGCACCAGGCGACCCTTCAACTCGTCGACCGCGGCGAACGCACCGCCGAGGGACAGCACATCTTGAAGTTCGGCCCATGCCTCGTCGCGCAACGCTGCGGTGCGGGCCTCGATGACCACCGAGCCATCGAACAGGTCGTCGTACTCCAACAGGTCGGTCTCGAAGGCGAGCACCTGCTGCATGCGCAGCGACCACTGCTGGTCCCACGGGCGCGGAAGACCGAGCGCTTCGTTCCACGCGGGCAGCTGCACGCTGCGCGCCCGCGCCCGCTTCGACATCGTTACTGCCAGCATCTCCAGGACAATGCGCTGGATGTTGTTCTCGGGCTGAGCTTCCGTCAGCCCGAGGCTGTTGACCTGAACGCCGTATCGGAAGCGGCGGGCCTTGTCGTCGGTGACGCCGTAGCGCTCAAGGCCAATGCGATCCCACAGTTCGGTGAATGCGCGTAGTTTGCAGATCTCCTCGACAAAGCGAATTCCGGCATTGACAAAGAATGAAATCGCGCCGAAGACCTGTGCGAATTGTTCTGTCGCGACCTGCCCCGAGGCCTGCACGGCGTCGAGAACATCGATGGCGGTCGCAAGGGAGAACGCGATCTCCTGCACGGGCGTGGCGCCCGCTTCTTGCAGGTGATAGCTGCAGACGTTCATCGCGTTCCACTTCGGTGAGTGCTGCGCGCACCAGGCGACCATGTCGACAATCAGGCGGCGCGACGGCTCGGGCGGAAAGATGTACGTGCCGCGCGACAGGTACTCCTTGACAATGTCGTTCTGCGTGGTGCCGCGCAGTTCGCTGGGCTCCACTCCTTGTTCCTGACCGTTCGCGACGTACAGCGCCAGCAGCCACGCTGCCGTCGCGTTGATGGTCATCGACGTGTTCATCTGGCCGGGCGGGATGCTGTCCAACAGCGTGCGCATGTGGCCCAGGTGGACTACCGGCACACCGACCTTGCCGACCTCACCGCGCGCAAGAACGTGGTCCGGGTCGTAACCGGTTTGCGTCGGCAGATCGAACGCGATGGAGAGCCCGGTCTGGCCTTTGGCCAGGTTGGTGCGATACAGCTCGTTGGAGGCGGCTGCGGAGGAGTGGCCAGAGTAGGTGCGCATCAACCACGCTGAATCCCGCCTGACCGGCTCGGCCTTGGGAGTGTGAGTGCTGGCGTCGCTCATACGCCCATTGTGACCGTTGTCGCGCTCAAGGCGCCAGCTACGAGCGCCGATAGATCCTGCGGAGTCGCGCGTAGCACCAGCTGCGCGCGACCAAGCCGACGTGGTGTCAGGACCGGAGCGGGAACCCTGAGGCCATCGACGGGAAGCCGACGTCCGGGGGTTTCGCCCCCGGACGCCGCGCGCGATCAAACCGAATTTGTCGACACGTTCGCGGCGGCGGAGAGACGTCGCAAGTACTCCTGTCGCGGAAGTTCGATGACACCCAGCGACGCGAGGTGGCTGGTGCTCCACTGCACATCGAAGAGCTCGGCCCCGGTTGCGCGGAGCTGCTCGACCGTTGCGACCACCGCAACTTTCGAGGCATCGGTGACCGAATGGAACATCGATTCACCGGCGAAAAATCGGCCGATCAACAAGCCGTAGAGGCCGCCCACGAGCTCACCGTCGCGCCAGGTTTCGATGCTGTGTGCCCAGCCCATCTCGTGCAGCCGGGTGTACGCGACGATGAATTGCTCGTTGATCCAGCCGTGCGTTCGCCGCGGGTCGCCGCAGCGCCGCATCACCTCAGTGAACGCCGTATCAACACGAATATCGAACCGTCGACAGCTCTGGCGCAGCGAGCGCGACACGATGAGTCCGTCAAGCGGAAGAACGCCGCGAGGGTCGGGCGACCACCATCCGACAAGTTTTTTGCGCATCGGCATCGGGAACAAACCACCTCGATACGCGGCCAGCAGGGTTCCCGGCTCGAGGTCGGCGCCGACGCCAACGAGGCCGTGTGGGTCGGCGTCGTCGGGGGAGGGCAGCTGCCACCGTGACGGGGCCGGCGCAAGACGCGGGCGGCTGTCGAAGCCGTTCATACGCCCATGGTCGCGCGCAGTTGGGCGCAGGGACGACAACAGACCCAGCGAGTAGCCTGGCACCCGATATGGGTTTGCAGTCGTTCGAGCACAGTTTGGAGCGTATGGTCGAGGGCGTGTTTTCCCGCGGCTCCCGTTCCAGCATTCGTCCTGTCGAATTAGGTCGTCGCGTCTTGCGCGACATGGACGATCACCGCAGTGTGGATGTGAAGGGCCGCCGCATCGTGCCCAACGTGTTTTCCATTCGCCTGAGCGCCCGCGACCACGCGGCGTTCGCCGACATCGACGAAGCACTGAACACCGAGCTGTGCGAGACCGCCCGCGAGTACGCCCGCGCCGAGGGATATCACTTCATGGGCCCCGTGACCGTGGAGCTCGTGGTCGACAACAGCCTGAAACCCGGCCGCTTCTCCACCACCAGCCGTATGAAGGAGTCCGGTGGAGGTGTCGGTGCAGGCTCACTCGTTCTGCCCAGCGGCGAACGCATCACGCTCGGCACCACGGTCATCACCATCGGCCGCCTGCCCACCAGCACCATCCCTGTCAACGACACCAATGTCAGCCGCGCCCACGCCGAAGTTCGCCCCGCCGGCTCAGCGTTCGTGCTGGCCGACCTGGGCAGCACCAACGGCACGAAGGTGAACGGCACCCGCATCCAAGGCGAGCGCTCACTTGCCGATGGCGACATCGTCAGCGTGGGAAGTACGCACCTGCGGTTCGAGGCTTCGTGAGCGAGGCTCAGCTCAATATCTTGAACTACGCGCTTCTTGCGTTGCTCTACCTGTTCTTCGCTCGAGTGTTGTGGGCGGTATGGAGCGAAGTACGCGGGCCGCGTCTCGGCGTGCAGCAGTTGCCCGTCAGTCCTCGCTCGGAGACCAACGACCCCACCGCGCAGACGGGCCGGCCAGCCGCGCCCGCTCCTGTGGCATCGAGGAAGAGCCGTGCAAAGCGAGGGGTGCCAAGCCGCCTTGTCGTTCTTGAGCCCAAGGTCCGCAAGGGGTCCTCGTACCCGATCAAAAGCGAGCTGACACTTGGCCGAGCTCCGCCATGCTCGATCGGTATTCCCGACGATACGTTCGCGTCGCAGCTGCATACGCGTGTCTTCCCTCACGACGGCAGTGTGTGGGTGGAAGATCTGGGAAGCACCAACGGCACCCACGTGAACGGTGGCCGGCTGTCGGCTCCGGTGCAACTTGCGGTCGGCGACCGCCTGCAGATCGGTAGCACGATCTTCGAGGCGCAGTGAGGCTCGCATGACGGATCTTCACGCAACGCCAGCGCTCGCATGGGGCGCGGCCACCGACACCGGTCGAGTGCGTACCGAGAACGAAGACGCATTCGTTGCGTTGCCGATGGTCTACGGCGTGGCCGACGGGATGGGCGGCCACGCGGCCGGCGAGGTCGCCAGCGCCATTGCCGCCGGCACCATTCGTGACCGTCTTGGTTCGGGAGCCGAGTCGGTCGATGTCGCGGTGGCCGCTGTGGTGGAGGCCAACGCTGCCATCTTCCACGGTGCTCATGGCAACGCGGCGCAACGTGGAATGGGCACCACGCTGACAGCGATGGTGGTGCTCGTCGACGACAACGGTCCGACGCGTCTGGCGCTGGTCAATGTTGGTGACAGCCGCACCTATGTGATGCGTGCCGGCCGTCTGCGACGTGTCACCATCGACCACAGCTACGTGCAGGAACTTGTCTCCACCGGGCACATCACCGAAGTCGAGGCCCGCAGCCATCCGCGACGCAACATCGTGACCCGTGCGCTGGGCATCGAGCCGACCGTTCGCGTGGATACGTGGGTGTTGCCGTTCGTGCAAGGCGACCGTTATGTCCTGTGCAGCGACGGTTTGGTCGACGAGGTCGACGATGAAGAGATTCTCGAGCTGCTCGTTGCGCACACCACGCCGCAGGCTGCTGCCGATGCGCTGGTCGCCGCGGCCAACGAGCACGGCGGCCGCGACAACGTCACGGTGGTGGTCGTCGATGTGCTCGACGGCGCTGAACCCGCGCCTGACGCGGTGGCACTTGACGCCGATCTGGAATGGGACGGCCGCCAGCACGCTGGGTTGATCGATGCCGAGGCCGGAACGGCGGCGGCGATGGCCGTCGGGGAAGCTCCCACAACGGCGGTTCCCATCGTTGCCGGCACCGCTCGTCGCCGGCCGGGCCTTGGAACCTTGCTGTTCGGCGTTGCTATGGGCATCATCGCAATGCTCACCATCGTGTTCGTCCTGGTTGTTCGGCACAACGCAGACAACGAGCCCTCGCCCACCACGACCATCGTCACCACCAGCACCAGTTCAACGACGCCGCAATCGACAACCACCACGACCGGCGGCATCGCCACCACCGCGCCGGTCGCGACGGTTGCGTCGACTACGCCTGCGACCTCGGGCGGGTGATGCAATGAGCCAGCTGTCGCCCGTCGCTGCTGCCCGCCGAAACAGCGAACTGGGCCTCGTCGTAATGGCTGCCGGCATCTCCGCGGTCGCGTTCGTGCTCGCGTCGCTGGGCAAGAACGCGACGATGCCGGCCACCCTGGTGCCGTTCCTCGTGGCGCTTCTGGGCATGCTCATTGCCGCGCACATTGCGACGCGCGTGCTGGCGCGCGGTGCCGACGGGACGCTGCTGCCGCTGGCAGTGCTGCTGCACGGCATCGGTTACGTGATGATCGCTCGCCTCAGCGAGCGGCGCGCCACACTGCAAACGACCTGGTCGTTCATTGCCATCGTCGCCTTCGTCGTGACGCTGCTGATCATCCAGCGCCCACCCGACCTGGCCCGTTACAAGTGGACGTTCCTGGTCGTCGGCGCCGGCCTCCTCATCGCCCCGCTCGTTCCTGGGCTGGGGCGCAGCGTCGGTGGCGCCCGCATTTGGATCAACCTGGGGCCGATCAATATCCAGCCAGGCGAGTTCGCCAAGATTGCCCTCGCGCTTTTCTTCGCTGCCTACCTCGCCGACAATCGTGAACTCATCGCTGCCGGCACGCGCCGCTTCGGTTTCATCCGAATTCCGGAGCTGCGCTACGTGCTGCCGGTGACGTGTGCGTGGGCGTTTGCTGTCGCGGTCATGGTCGCCGAGAAAGACCTGGGTTCTGCCCTGCTGTTCTTCACGCTGTTCACCGTGATGATGTGGGTGGCGACTGAGCGGGTGATCTACCTCGTACTCGGGCTGGTGCTGTTCTCGGGCGCCGCGTACATCGCATGGCGATTGTTCGACGTCGTGCAGACACGCGTCGACATCTGGCTGGACCCGTGGAGCCAGTACGAGGGCAAGGGCTATCAACCTGCGCAGGCCATGTTTGCGTTTGCCAATGGCGGTACCGCCGGCACCGGCTTGGGTCTCGGTAACCCGTCCAAGATTCCGGCCGCCAGCACCGACTACGTGTTCGCTGCCATCGGCGAAGAGATGGGCCTGATCGGTGCCACCGCGATCATCATTGCGTTCCTGCTGTTGCTGGGCGCAGGGCTGCGAGTGGCCATGAGGGCGGACCGTCCGTTCGAGAAGCTGTTGGCCACCGGTCTCACGACCATCATCACCATGCAGGCATTCATCATCATCGGTGGTGTGCTGCGGCTGGTGCCGCTCACGGGCATCACACTTCCGTTCGTGAGCTACGGCGGGAGCAGTCTGCTGTCGAACTACATCCTGCTCGCGCTTTTGCTTCGCATCAGCGACTCCGGTGCGCGTCGCCGCGGTGAAACTCCCGACGAACTCACCTTCTCCGAACGGCTCGAGGCTCGGCGATTGCGTCGGACCGAACGCAAGTTGGTCGGGGCATGAACAAGCAGATTCGAAAACTGGCCGGCGGCCTGCTGGTGTTGTACCTCGCCTTGTTCGTAGCCCTCAACGTCGTGCAGGTGGGCAAGAAGGATGAGCTGAACGCCGCGCCGCAGAACAACCGTCAGACGATCCGCGACTTCAACCGCCCGCGTGGCGCGATCGTGACTGCGGATGGCGTGGTAGTCGCCCGCAGTGTGCCATCCACCGACTCGTACAAGTACCAGCGCGAGTACCCGTACGGAATGATGTTCAGCAACGTCACCGGCTACTACACCTATAGCTTCGGGAGCACCCAGCTGGAGAAGACGCAGAACGACGTGTTGATGGGCGACACCACGGTGCAGAAGGTGGACAGCGTCTTTGGTGGAGCGGACAACACCGGCAGCGTGCAGCTGACGATGCGAAAGGATGTTCAGGAGGTCGCCGCCAAGGCGATCGACGATTTCAACGCTGCGCAAAAGGCCAACGGTGCGACGGAGGATGCGCAGGGCTCCGTTGTCGTGATGGACGTTCGCACCGGTGAAGTGCTGGCGATGGTCAGCCTGCCTCGGTTCGACGCCAACTACATCGCCGTGCACGACACCACAGCGGCAGAGAGCGCGCTCGATTTCCTGAACAACTATCCGGGCAAACCGCTGCTGGCCAACGCCTACCAGGAGAACTACATGCCGGGGTCGGCATTCAAGGTGGTCACCACCGGCATCGCGCTGGAGAACGGTGTGACCAGCATGGACCGCTCTTGGCCGAGCGAGACCGAGTTCGTGCCCCCACAAACCAACGACCCGATTCAGAACTACGGCGGCAAGGCGTGTGGCGGTGCAATGGCCGAAGTCTTCTACCGCAGCTGCAACATCCCGTTCGCGCAAATGGCCATCGAGCTTGGTCCTCAGCGAATGACCGACGGTGTGCGGACGTGGGGCATCGGCGAGAAGCTGCCGATCGACCTGCCGGGAGCGGTCGCCAGCAGTTTCTGCGGCAATGTGCTGCCCTGCGACGCGGCCTTCTTCGACAACCAGTTGCCCCTCCTGGCCATCGGCGGGTTCGGGCAAGGCAATGATCTGATGGTGCCGCTGCACATGTGCATGGTCGCCGCCACCGTCGCCAACGGCGGCCGGATGATGACCCCGCATGTCATCGCGGCCACCCTGAAGCACGACGGCACGGTGATCAGCCGGACACCCACCGACCAAGTGTGGAAGCAACCCATCTCGGCGGCGACCGCGGCAACGCTCACCGAGCTGATGGTCGGCGTCGTGAACAACGGCACCGGCAAGCCGATGCAGCTGGCCAACGGCATCCAAGCTGCCGCCAAGACCGGCACCGCCCAGCTCAACTACATCGACGGCGAGCCGCAGCGGTCACACGCCTGGATCATCGGTTTCGCGCCGGCAGAAGCACCGCGCTATGCGGTGTCGGTGGTCATCAAGGGCACCACCGATCAGATCAGCGCAGGTACCGGCGGCAAGCTTGCCGGCCCCATCGCGAAGCAAGTGTTCGACTACCTGTTCGCGTCGGGTCTGTGACATGAATGCCCTTCCGCAACGGCGCTCGGTATCCTCGCGGGGCAATTTCAGCCAGAAAGCAGCGCAGTGAGCAGCAACAACGAGCGGACCGTCCTCAACGACCGCTATGAACTTCAGCAGCGCATCGGTCGCGGCGGCATGGCCGACGTGTTTCTTGCGCGTGACCTGTTGCTCGACCGCCCGGTGGCCATCAAGGTCTTGTTCCCCGAGTTCGCTGTCGACCCAAACTTCGTCGAGCGCTTCCGGCGCGAGGCGCAAAGCGCTGCCAACCTGAACCACCCCAACATCGTCGGCGTGTACGACTGGGGCCAGTACGCCAACACCTACTTCATGGCAATGGAGTACGTGCAGGGCCGCACGCTCGCCGACATTCTTCGCGCCAACGGCCACGTCAACAGCCAGCAGGCAGCGGAGATCGGTAGTGAAATCGCCGCCGCGCTCGGGTTTGCCCACCGCAACGGTGTGGTGCACCGCGATATCAAGCCGGCCAACATTCTGATCGGCGCCAACGGCCAGGTGAAGGTGGCGGACTTCGGCATTGCGCGAGCGATGAATGCGCCCACCGAGAGCAACCTCACGCAGGCCGGCTCCGTGATGGGTACGGCCACGTACTTCTCGCCCGAGCAGGCGCAAGGCGCAAACCCCGACCCGCGCAGCGATCTGTACTCGTTGGGCATCGTGCTCTATGAGATGGTTGCCGGTCGGCCCCCGTTCAGCGGCGAGAACCCGGTCAGCATTGCGTACAAGCAGGTTCACGAGCAGCCTCAGCCACTGAACCAGCTGGTGGCCGACGTACCCAAGCCATTCGAAGCCATTGTCGCCAAGCTGCTCGCCAAGAAACCCGAGATCCGTTACCCAACCGCTGAGGCCGTGCGCGACGATCTTCGCCGTTTCCGCAATGGCGAGCCGGTGCAGGCGCTCGCCACTGCAATGGGCGCGGCAACTGCCACCGCGGCCATGCCGCGTTCAGCGGCAGCGGCGGCCACAGTGGGGTTGCCGCGCACCACCGCCATGCCCGGCACCGCGGGCACCGGCGCGGTCCCTCGCACCTCGGCCATGGTGCAACAGCCCCAGCAGCCCGACGGTCGCGGTGGCATGTACGCCGTGATTGGTTTCCTCGCACTGATCGCGCTTGTCGTCGGCGGCATCGTGCTGTTCAACGCGTTGTCGAAGGACAAGCCGGCCAGCGAGTTCGCGATGCCAGACGTCACCGGGGCTGTGCTGGAGGAGGGCAGTGCTGTGCTGACGGACAAGGGCCTGCAGCTCAATCCAGCTCAGATCGACCCGGCGCCACCAGCTGATTGGCCGGAAGGCACCATCACGCGTACCGACCCGGTGTTCAACACGGTCGTACAACGCGGGCAGGCCGTCACTGTGTTCTATGTGCCGGTCCGAACACCATTTGCTCTCGACGATCTTGCAGGCAAGACGCAGCAGGAAGCAATCGACTATCTGAACAGCAAGGGTCTGGTGCTCAACACCACCAGCGTCACCGAGGACAACCCGAGTGTCGAGATCGGCAAGATCATCCGCACCGACCCTGCGAGCGGTGCGCAAGTCCGCCAGGGCGACGTGATCACTCTGGTGATCTCTGCCGGGGCGAATCAGGTTGCGGTGCCACCGATTAGCGGCCTCTCCCAAGCGGATGCTGTCACGAGTTTGACGACAGCCGGCCTCGTGGTTTCGGTCACTCAGGAAGCCAGTGATGCGGTTGCTGCGGGCACGGCCATCCGCACCGATCCTGCGCTGGGCGCGCTCCTTACCAAGGGCAGCCCAGTCACGTTGTTCGTGTCCAGCGGTGCAGCGCCCGTCAAGGTGCCCCCGGTCGAGGGACGCACCGAGGCGCAGGCCCGCTCGCAGCTGACGGGCCTCGGCTTGGGTGTCGACGTGACGTACCAGAACGTGCCCGCCGGTGATCCGAAGGACGGCAAGGTCATCACCCAGAGCATCGCCTCGGGAACCGATGTACCGCCAGGAACAGTGGTCAAGTTGAAGGTTGGCAAGGCGGTGGTCGTCGCGACGACGACCACCACGATCGCTCCTACTACCACCACCATTGCGCCCACGACGACCACGAGTACGACGTCCACCACGACCACTACTTCCACGACCCTCGCGCCCTGATCGCGGTGTGCCGCACCAGTCGAGCGACGCGCTCGCTACGTGCGGCGTAGAAAGTTGCGCAGCAGATCGTGACCGGCGCCGGTGAGAATGCTCTCCGGGTGGAATTGCACGCCTTCAATGGGCAGCTCGCGGTGGCGGACTCCCATCACGATGTCGTCGCATGTTGCGGTGACCTCGAGGCACTCCGGCATCGTGGCTGGGTCGATGACCAGGCTGTGATACCGGGTGGCCGTCAGCGGCGACGCAAGCCCCTCGAAGACCCCGACCCCCTCATGGTGGATCGGCGACGTCTTGCCGTGCATCAGGTTCGGCGCCCGCACAACCTTGCCGCCGAACACGTGGCCGATTGCTTGATGGCCGAGGCACACGCCAAGCACCGGGATACCGGCGCTACCAAAGATCGGGATTGCCTCGCAGATGATGCCAGCGTCTTCCGGCCGCCCGGGCCCGGGGGAGAGCAGCACCGCATCGGGTGCCAATTCCAAGGCCTCGTCGACAGTCAGTTGATCGTTGCGCACCACGATCGGTTCGGCACCGAGTTCGCCGAGGTACTGGACGAGGTTGTAGACGAAGCTGTCGTAGCTGTCGATCACGAGAATGCGCGGCACGAGTACAGCCTGCCCGTTGAGACCGGCCATTGTCGAATGTGTTGGGCCTAGACTCTCCCGCCGTGGCTCCTCCGAAACGCAGAACAACCGGCCGTGTAACGCCAAAGGGCACCAAGCCCGGCCAGGTCACCTCGATGGCCAAAGAGGCGGCCCATCACGAGAGCTCTATCGGGCAGTCGTCGCGCTACACGCCGCCGACTCCGAAGGAGTTCTACGAGAGCCCGAAATGGGTCCCCATCATGATGGCCGTGTTCATCGGCCTTGGTGTGTTGGCAATTCTCTCGCGCTACCTGATTCCGTCGTTCAACAACACCAACACCCCGGTGCTGGTCGGCCTGTGCTTCATGCTTGCCGGGTTGTTCACCGCCACCAAGTGGAAGTAGCTCCTGGCTGACCTCGCTGTGACGTGCTCGCTGTGATGAGTGACACGGCTGTAATTACGTCACAGGGTTATCCACAGGCTGTGCGTAACATCACTCGAAGAGTGGCGCGACGATCACCATGTCCTCCAGGCAATGGCGTGGCGGTGGTGGGTCTTCGTCAGGTGCCAACATCATCTTCAACTCCAGCCCACAGACCGTGCAGCGGTACCTCACGTTGATGCGCCGCATCTCGCCGGGCGGTGGTGGAGCTGGCATCGGCGTGGTGAAACTGCGCAGCATTCCGACGCCACTTTTCCACAGGACATAGCCACCGCCGAGACCGACGAGCACCCAGATGATGGTTGACAGCGCCGGCATGCCTGCAGGCTATCTGAAGCTCTTCTTGACGTGAACGGTTGCGTGAACGGTCGCGCTGGCCGTTCAGCTGGGCCGGTCAGCCGAGCCGTTCGATGATCGTCGCGTTCGCCATGCCGCCACCCTCGCACATGGTCTGCAGTCCGTAACGGCCCCCGGTTCGTTCGAGCTCGCACAGCAGCGTCGTCATCAAACGCGCCCCAGAGGCGCCCAGAGGGTGGCCGAGTGCGATGGCACCCCCGTTGACGTTGACCGTGGCCATGTTGGGGTGCAGTTCTTTCTCCCACGCAAGCACGACACAGGCGAATGCTTCGTTGATCTCAGTGAGATCCATATCGTCGATGGTCAGCCCGGCGCGGGCCAGCACCTTGTGGGTGGCGGGGATGGGAGCGGTCAGCATCATGCGCGGGTTGTCGCCGGCCAGGCTGAAGTTGACGAAACGGGCGCGCGGTGTGAGGCCCAACTGTGTGGCCTTCGCCTCGCTCATGATCAACAAAGCCGACGCGCCATCGGTGATTTGCGACGAGTTGCCGGCCGTGACCCGGCCACCCTCCTCTTCTGGGCGAAAGGCGGGCTTGAGCTTGGCCAGGGACTCGAGGGTGGTATCGCGCAGCCCTTCGTCGACAGACATCAGTGCGCCATCGGAGCCGAGTAGCGGCAAGATCTCACGAGCAAAGCGGCCTTCGTCGGTGGCGCGCCGGGCCAACTCCTGTGAGCGCGCTCCAAACGCGTCGAGGTCCTCGCGCGTGAGACCCCACTTGTCGGCAATCATCTCTGCGGAAATGCCCTGCGGCACGAGCCCGCCCTCGGGCGCGTAGCGGGCGCCTACCTTCGGGCCGAACGGAAAGCCGAATTTGCCGTCAGCCATGGAGGAGCCCATCGGAACCCGCGTCATGACTTCCACGCCCGCGGCGACCACGATGTCGTAGGCGCCGGCGATGACGCCCTGCGCGGCGAAGTGGGCGGCCTGCTGGCTGCTGCCGCACTGACGGTCGATGGTGGTTCCCGGCACGTGCTCGGGCCAACCCGCGGCGAGCACTGCGTTGCGAGCGATGTTGACCGCTTGTTCGCCGACCTGCATGACGCAGCCCATGATCACGTCGTCGACCAAGCCCGGGTCGATACCGGTGCGTTCCTGCAGCGCCTTGAGCGTCTCGGCAGCGAGATCGACTGGATGCCAATCCTTCAGCTTGCCGTTGCGCCGACCGAGCGGGGTGCGAACGGCATCGACGATGACGGCGGTGGTTTCGGGGGTGGGCATTACTGGCTCCTTGCGGCTGAGAACTGGCGCAGAGTCTGCCCGCGCGAACGTGTCGTCACGCAATCGGAGATGAGCCCGGGTTTGCGGCTTCTCGTCGTGGGGAACAGTGCGTCGGTGGTAGCCGTTCAGGGAGGGGGTGCGACGTGTCATTCACGGATCGAGTCGACGCCTTCCAACGTCGGCACCCGGTCGTGGGATTCCCGATCGGGGTGATCTACAAGTTCGGCGAGGACCAAGGGCCGTACCTCGCTGCCCTCATCACGTACTACGGCTTCCTGTCGCTGTTCCCGCTTCTGCTACTCCTCACCTCGGTGCTCGGGTTCGTTCTCGACGGCCACCCTGCGCTGCAGCAACGAATCCTCGACTCCACGCTCAGTCAGTTCCCGGTGATCGGTGACAAGCTCGCGGAACCGCAGGGTTTGCAGGGCAGCCTTGGTGCGATCATCGTCGGCGGTCTTGTTGCGGTGTACGGCGCCCTCGGTGTCGCCCAGGCGATCCAAAACGCAATGAATGTCACCTGGTCGGTTCCCCGCAACCGACGACCGAACCCAATCCGGTCACGACTGCGAAGCCTGCGCCTCATTCCCCTCGTCGGGTCTGCCATCGTGGCGACGACGATCCTGTCGGGCGCGGGCTCAAACGCCACGGCGTTCGGCGCCGACGTCGGAGCGTGGAGCACCCTCGGCGCAATTGTCGTGTCGATATTGGTCAATGCGGCCGTGTTCGTGCTGACGTTCAGAATATTCCGCCCCGACCAGGTGCGCCGTCGCGACGTCGTGACCGGAGCGATCGTTGCAGCCGTCATCTGGCAACTTCTTCAGTTCTTCGGCGCGGCCTTCGTCGGCAACGTCGTCAAGGACTCGGACTCCACGTACGGAGTGTTCGCGCTCGTACTCGGCTTGTTGGCATGGATCTTCCTCGCTGCCGTCGGCCTCGTGATCGGATCGGAAGTCAATGTGGTGCTCACCAAACGGTTGTACCCCCGGGCGCTGTTGACGCCGTTCACCGACAACGTTGACCTCACCGACGCTGATCGTCGCGCCTACCTCGACGCAGTCAACGCCCAACAGTTCAAAGGCTTCCAGTCGGTGACGGTGCACTACGAGTACGACGGCCAGCAAGCATCGGCCCGCCGGGCCCTCGGCCAGGTGCCACTACCGATCGCCGATCCGGAGAGGAACGCCAGCGATGATTGGTGCTGACGCGCGCGCCCACGTACAACCGTGCAAGCAGGTCATTCATGCTTTCATCCGACGAGCGATGCAGCCGTTCGCTTTCGGACGATGCCCGTCTGAAAGAGGTGAACTCGTACGAACGGATACCAACGGCTTACGTAATGCTTACGTACAGAACGTATGTTCTCTTGTCAATCAGTTCTTTGAATTCTTTGCGGCCGGCGGGTCGACGCACCGATTGCGCTGACGCCCACCCACGAGGGAGACTCTTGGCAACTTGACTGCTGGGGAGTCGACGTATGAAGCATGCACTAGATCAGCTGGACCCGCTCGATGACTTCGAGAGGCGAACACTGACCTTCGGGACTGACGACGATGCGACGAAGTTGGTCTATGTCGCCGGCAGTGGCCCGGCAGTCATCGTGATGACCGAGATGCCGTGCATCTCGCCGTATGTGGCCCGCTTTGCGCGCTGGGTCCGTGACGCTGGCTTCACCGTGTGGATGCCCAGCCTGTTCGGCCCGGACGGTGCCGTGCCGACGATGGAGATCGCAAATCAGTCGTTCGTGTTGCCCTGCGTGCGGCGCGAGTTCACCTCGTTCGCCGAGGGTCGGCCGAGCCCGATGGTGACGTGGCTGCGACAGCTGTCCGCGCACGCGCATTCCGAGTGCGGAGGACCAGGCGTCGGTGCGATCGGCATGTGTTTCACCGGAAACTTCGCGCTCGGTATGATGCTGGAACCGTCGATGCTGGCTCCGGTGATGTCGCAACCGTCGATGCCGTTTGACGATCACGCAAGCACCGGCATCATCGACTCCGAGATGGTCACCATTCGGCATCGGCTGGACGACGAGAACCTGACGGTGCTGGCGTATCGCTTCGCCGGCGACACGTACTGCAGGGCCGAACGCTTCGAAGCCTTCGACCGAGCGCTGGGCGATCGGCTTCTGGCTCGCACGTTGCCCGACTCGGCAGCGGCCGCGGGCGGATGGACTGGCGTGCCGCACAGCGTGGTCACGACGGAACTCATCGACGAGGTCGGTCAGCCAACCATCGCGGCCCGCGACGAGATCCTCGCCTTCTTCGCCACCCGTCTTCAATCAGCGGGGGCTGACTGACGATGAGCCGGGAGTCGCTCGACTACTACGCCACGCCCGGCCGGTTCACCACTCTCGACGGCGGCGATGTCAGTTCGGGCAACGTTCGCGAAACTGTCGCAACCGTGCAAGGCCTGCTCGTGTACGACTTGTTCGCCAAGGAGCTGTACGGCGCCGACCTGTCGACGGAGCAGTCCGAAGCGATACACGAGCGTGATTCGGCGGCTGTACTTGCCCTCGCCCGTCAGCTCGATAGCCGCTCACTGGATCGCGGGCAACTTGCGACTGGACTTTGCCGCTCTGAACAAGGTCGAGATGTTGCCGTGGGATGTGTGGGGAGAGGGTTGGGAGTCAGGCGAGCCGCCGAGCGCGGCCCAGCTGCAGTTGTTCGACGAGATCGCGGCTCTGACGGTCGACCCCGATGCCCGATTCGACGAGCTGCGCGAACGTTACGAAAGCGACGATGCGCTGAGGATGAACGGCACAGTGCTGAATGTCCTGCACGGGCGGCAGGAGACCGTTGCGCTCTAGGTGAGCTTCGACGAGATGCGCTGCAGGGCAGTGATGTCGGTCTCGGTGAGCTTCTTGGCAAAGTGTTCCTGCACCAGCCGACGGTAGGTGATGTTCGCGTCGCGCCACTCGGCGCGCCCGTCGGCCGTGAGCGACACGGTCACCGCGCGCCGGTCGTCGGGCTGGGGCGTGTGCTTTCTGCGCAGGAACCCTGCTTCCTCCATGCGGTCG
>JANLPB010000014.1:0-6156 GCA_031366885.1 Ilumatobacteraceae bacterium | reverse complement strand
GGTTCGGGTCGCCCGCTGGTTGCCGCTTGCTCGCGTAATAGAACAGCTCGCCCAATCGGTAGAAGAACGAGTCGCTGGAGACGGCCAAGGCACTCTGGACATTGACTGGCCCGTACTCGCATGGCTTCCCGTTGCCGCAGGTGGCGTTCTTGAACACGCACTTGTAGTTGCCACCGTTGTTCTGACAGTCCTGCGGCGGAATCTCGCTCAGCGTGTACGTACCCTCGTCGAGGTACTGATCGGAGGCCGTGATCAGACCAGCGTGCATCGCCGACCAGGCAACGAACGGTTTGATCGTGGAGCCGAGGTTGTAGTTGCCCTGCACCGCACGGTTGACGAGAATCGATTGGTCAGGGTCGATCTTGGTGCCATCAGGGTTCTCGCTGGGGAACAGCGCCTTGTATTTGGTACCGGTGATCCCGGCTTCCATCCAGCGGTTGTCGAACGTTGGATAGCTGGCCATCGCGACCACTTGACCGTTGCGATTGTCGAGCACGACCACCGAACCGGCCGGCGCCTTGTGATTGACGTACTCGGGGTAATAGTCCTTGGTGCCATCTGGCAGCGTTTTAAAGAACACGCGCGTGTCGAATTTCGTCAGCGGGTCGAGCGGATTTCGCGGCGCGTGGTCACCGTCGGGCTGAAACGGCAGATCGCGGCGCGAACGCAGTTCGGTCTCCAAGGCTTGCTCGGCGAACTGCTGGTAATCGAGGTCGATGGACAGCTGCACGTCGAATCCGGCAACCGGCTCGACTCGTTGGTCGGTGAGTTCGCGCACAATGCTGCCCGAGGCGTCGACCTCGAACACCTGTTTACCCCAGCGGCCGTGCAGCTCTCGTTCCAGGCTGAGCTCCACACCGAATTGACCGACCCGCTCATTGCGCTTGTAGCCCTGCGCAAGATAGATGTCGATGTTTTCCTTCGTGATCGCACCCATGTAGCCCACGACATGCGAGGCCAAGGGCGCATAGAGGTATACACGCTTGTACTGCACCACGACATCGACACCCGGGTAGTCCTCGCTGCGTTCTTTGATGAACGCGACTGTGTCCTCGTCAACGTCCTCCTTCAACGGCAGCGGCAGCAGCCGGTCGAACTGCTGCGCCTTCTTGCAGTTCGTCGCTTCGAGATAGCACGGGTCATAACGACGCATGAGGTCGTCGACGGGCGTGTCCAATGGGCCGGACAGACGCTCGAACAGCTCGCGACGATTCTTGGTCTTCTTGACCACGTTCCAGTCGACTGTCACTGTCAGAATTCGCTTGTTGTCAGCCAGCACCCGACCCTTGGCGTCGAAGATTCGACCGCGCTCCGGAGGGATGTACACCGTGGCGGTCTTGGCGGCGGTGACCTTGGCCTGGTAGGCCTCGCTCTGGACGCCCTGAAGGAACCACAGGCGAGCGCCAAGTAGGCCAATGAGGATGAGCGAGACGGTGGCCAGAACACCGAGGCGGGCGGTGCGTTTATCAACGGCCATGGCGACATTCTTGTCCGGATGGCGCTGCTTGTGGCCGCGCGCGGCTGATTCGATGAAGGACGATGCGGTAGATCATTCGGTGATTGCTTTCCACTTCTTGCGCTTGACGCCCATCATCCAACGCCCTGTCGGCATCAGTAGCGGGCACAGCAATCCGGCTGCAACGGCGACGATCGGTACGGTCACCAGCAAGTTGGCATTGATCCATCCCTGCTCGCCTGTCAAGGTTTTCACCACAGGAATCGCGGCTTCCCCGACAGCCGCACCCATCGTTGCGAAGAGTACGGCCAGCCACCATTGCGGGTCCGGGGTGAACCGGTGCAAATATCCGGCCGTCATACCGCCCACCCCGTACGCGAGGGCGAGCACGCCCAGCGGGGTGTCGCCGCTGGCGTCGGCCATCATGCCCAGCACGAAGCCGGCAACGGCACCGCGATCCATTCCACCGCCCGCCCCGGCAGCCACCACGAGCGCCAGCACCAGCTGAATTTGCACGTCGTGGAGTGGGTGGTTGGCGAACACCACTCGTTGAATCGACAGTGCCACCAACCCGACGGGCACCAAGCGGATCAGGGGTGCAACGACAAACCCACGCACTAGTCAGGGACCGACCGTCTCGGACTTGTACAGCACCACCACGACGAAGTTGAGCTGCCGCAGGTCTGCATTGGGCGTCACTTCAACAAGCGAACTGCTGTTGCCGGTCTGCTCCACGATGCGGGTGATGACACCGATCGGTATGCCCTGAGGGGCAAGACCCTTCGTGCCGCCAGCAGTGTCGACAATTGCACCAACCTTGACATTCGCTATCGACGAGCTGTTGTCAACAAAACGCAGGAGCAGCGGCTTGTTACCGCCTTGACCTTCCAAGAGCCCGGTCTCACGGATGACCTCGAGCACAGTGGTGGAAGTGGTTGCGGGTGGCGTTGTGGTGGGAGCCACGGCGTCACCCGGCAACGCCGTGGTAGTGGTGACGGCGACGGTGGTGGACGTGGTTGTCGACGACGTGGATGAAGTCACCACACCGCCGCCCGGAATCTCCTGGAGTGGACCCTGTATGCCTTCGTCGTCGGCCGACGACAACACCTGGGCGGGCACCGAGTAGGCCGGATCGGTGATCAGCTTGACCAGACTGTGCGTCGAATAGACCCGCGTGATGCGGCCGACGAGGCCTGCGCCGTTGGTCACCGGCATCCCCACGCTGATCCCATCGGTTGAGCCAACGTTGATCTCGACGGTGTTTTGGAAGTTGCCGGGCGAATCACCGATCACCTGTGCTGCGACCGTGGGCGAGTTGAATTTGGACGCAAGCTGCTCCAGTTTGAGGAGCAGCCGATACTCCAAGATCGCGGAGCGGGCTTCGACGTCATTGCCCTTTTGATGTTCGATCTGATCGCGCAACGCCTGGTTCTCGCGCTCGACATCGTCGTAGTTGGTGATGCCGTACCAGACACGCTCGATCGGCAGCGTGATTGCACGCGTGGCAGTATCGATGGGTTGCAGCACCGTTGCCAGCGCACTACGAACTCTGTCGATCACGGGGTTGCCGTGCTTGTCGAGGGTGATGAACAGCAGGCAGGTCAGTACGACCAGCGCGACAACTCGACGACGACTCAAAGCGGAAAACATACGATGGCCTCCGAGCGACTAGTCGTCGCCACCGAGCGACATCAACCCCCGCATTGCATCGATGTTCTCCAGCGCGCGCCCCGAGCCGATGACGACACTGAACAGCGGATTGTGCGCGATGTTGATCGGCATGCCGGTCTCGTGGGAGAGGCGACGATCAAGTCCGGCGAGAAGGGCGCCGCCACCGGTGATCATGATGCCTTGCTCCATGATGTCGGCGGCGAGTTCGGGCGGTGTGCGATCGAGCGTGGTCTTCACGGCGTCAACGATGGCAGAAACCGGCTCGGCAAGGGCTTCGCGCACCTGCTCAGTGGTCATTGGAATGGTGCGTGGGAGACCGCTGATGAGGTCCCGGCCGCGGATGTCGGCGGTGAGTTCCTCATCCAACGGCCACGCCGAGCCCATATGGATCTTGATTTCCTCGGCCGTACGGTCGCCAATTGCCAGCGAGAATTCCTTCTTGACCCACTGCATCACTGCGTCGTCGAGTTCGTCACCGGCAACGCGCACTGACTGCGCCGTCACGATGCCGCCGAGCGAAATGACTGCCACTTCGGTGGTGCCACCACCGATGTCGACGATCATGTTGCCACTGGGCTCGTGCACCGGCATGTCAGCACCAATCGCCGCAGCCATCGGTTCCTCGATGATGTGGACGGGCTTACGCGCGCCTGCGTACTCGGCCGCGTCTTGCACGGCGCGCTGCTCGACGCCGGTGATGCCGGAGGGTACGCAGATGATCATGCGCGGCTTGCTCCAGCGACTGGCGTGCACCTTCTGGATGAAGAAGCGCAGCATCTTCTCGCACACCTCGAAGTCGGCGATGACGCCATCTTTCAAGGGGCGAATTGTCTTGATGCGACCGGGGGTGCGGCCCATCATGCGCTTGGCCTCGATGCCAACGGCAACGGGGCGGCCATCGGTGATATCGATGGCGACCACCGACGGCTCGTTGAGCACCACGCCCTGGCCGCGGGCATAGATCAGCGTGTTCGCCGTGCCGAGGTCGATGGCGAGATCACGACCGAGCGCGAGCGGATTGTTTCTCGCCATCACCATCCTCCTTCAGTTCGCCGACGGGTCGCTTGCCGACACGATTGCGTCAGTCTAGCGGGTGTGCGGTTTGTTACAGATTCGGGAAGAAAATGGCGATCTCACGCTCGGCCGAAGCCAAGGAATCGCTGCCGTGGACGAGGTTTTCGGTGAACGACGAGCTGAGGTCGCCACGGATGGTGCCGCCTGCTGCCTTGCGCGAGTTGGTGGCGCCCATCAGGGTTCGCATCACTTCCCACGTGTCCTCGGGCCCCTCGACGACCAGTGCCACAACCGGGCCGCTGCTCATGAACTCGACGAGATCGGCGTAGAACCCTTTGCCGACGTGATCCTCGTAGTGACGGGCCAGCGTATCGGCGTCGAGGTGGCGCAGATCCATCGCGACGATCGTCAGATCCTTCGACTCGATGCGGGAGATGATCTGCCCGGCGAGCTTGCGGCGGACGGCGTCGGGCTTCAGGAGAACGAGAGTGCGATCAGACATGGCCCACAACACTACCGACCTTCTGCCGCTTTACGGAGCGGCCATCGCCAGCGCGGAATCGGCATCCGAGTGGGGACTCGCACCCCGGGGTGCGAGTACTCACTCGGATGGCGGGCTGGCACTCGCACTGGCGGCGTGGCACTCGGGTTAGAGGACTTTGCGGAGGTAGGGGCGGGCGCCGCCGACAATGTAGAGCGAGCCGGTGATCAGGATGGCGTCGTCGCTTTCGGCGAGCGCCAGTGCGCGATCGATTGCTTGCTCCACCGTTGCCTGCTCCAACACTTGGTCGCAGCCCATCGCTCGCGCGGCGACGGTCAGCTCGCTGGCGGGCATTCCGCGCGACGAAGGCGCGGTGCAGGTGAGCACGACGTCGAACTCGTCGGCGCGCAGCGCGGAGAGCATCTCGCGCGGGTCGCGGCCCTGCAGGCAACCGACAACGAGAATGCGACTGCCTGCGGGGTCGAAGTCATCGAAGAAAACTCCGGCGCACGTGTCGGCACCGGCGGGGTTGTGTGCGCCGTCGATGATCACCAGTGGCTGGTGGCCGAGCACTTCGAAGCGGCCGGGCATGACGACCTCGGCGAAGCCTTCGGTGACCAGCTCACCCGGCACGGGCGTGGCGAAAAACGCTTCAACCGCCGTCAGTGCGACCACAGCGTTGTCACCCTGGTGGCGGCCATGGAGCGGCAGGAAGATGTCGGGGTAGACCATCGTCGGCGTACGCAGGTCGAGCATTCGACCGCCGAGCGCGAGCTGGTTTTCGAGCACATCGAAGTCGGTGCCACGCAGGAAGTTGGAGGCTCCCCCGGCCTTCACAAACGCTTGCGCGAGTTCGTGATCCGTTTCCCCGATGACCACTGCACTGCCGGGCTTGACGATGCCAGCTTTCTCGGTGGCGATGTGCAGTTTCGTCGGGCCGGCGTACTCGGTGTGGTCGACACCGATGTTGGTGACGACAGCAACTTGCGACTGGCACACGTTGGTTGCGTCCCACTTGCCCAACAGTCCGACTTCGATGACTGCGACGTCAATTGCGACGTCGGCGAACCAACGAAAGGCCGCCGCGGTGACAGCCTCGAAGTAACTGGGGTGAACGCCGGTGATGCCTTCCAGGTCGGCCACGGCCGCCACCTGCTCGGCGAAATCTTCGTCGCTGATGGGCTCGCAGTTACGGCTGATGCGTTCGTTGATGCGCTCCAGATGCGGGCTGGTGTATGTGCCGACAGAGAGGCCGTGCGCCATCAACAGGCGCGTGATCATCTGTGTGGTGGAACCTTTGCCGTTAGTGCCAGTGACGTGGATGACCGGGTAGGTCAGTTGCGGGTCGCCCATCGCGGCCATGAGCGTGACCATGCGCTCGAGCGTCGGCGAAGTGATGCGGCCGGTGGTGTCGTAGTTGGAGTGCGTATCCAGGTACGCGAGAGCGTCTGCGTAGCTCATCAGATGTGCGCCATCAAGGAACCGAACTCAGCTGGCTTGGCGACGCGGACGCTTGCTGACCGGCTCGCGCGGC
>JANLPB010000384.1:0-13971 GCA_031366885.1 Ilumatobacteraceae bacterium | reverse complement strand
ACAGCCCAGCGGTGGGATGCGGCAGCGTGATCAGCTTGTCCAGTTCATCCCTGATTCGCTCCGCCGAGACGATGGCCAACCGTTCCTTCATTGACGTCACCGCCGCGACCAATTCGGGCACAGGTGTGGCCTGTAGCCGGGCGATGAACCGGGCGGCGCGCAGCATTCGCAGCGGGTCGTCACTGAAACTCTCCTCGGGCGCCAACGGCGTACGCAGAGTGCGCGTCAAAAGGTCGACGGCACCGCCGAAGGGGTCGACGAGTGTCGGCGAATCTGCCGTCAGCTCAAGCGCCATCGCGTTGATGGTGAAGTCGCGTCGGGAGAGATCGGCGTTGATCTCATCGCTGAACTCAACGTCGGGCTTGCGGGAGTCGTCGTGATACGCCTCGGCCCGGTGCGTCGTGATTTCGTAGATTCGGTCCCCGTGCGGGCCGTGCTTCTTGGCGCCGATCGTGCCGAACCGTTCGCCTTGAGTCCAGACCGCATCGGCCCAGCCCCGTAGCAGTCGCTTGATGTCATCGGGTCGAGCATCAGTGGTGGCGTCGAAGTCGAACAACTCGCCGCCCGCAGCACCATCGCCCGCCAACAGATCCCGAACGGTGCCACCAACGAGGTACAGCCGAAAACCTGCGGCTCGAAATCTGTCACTCAGCGGCGCCAACTCGGCAAACACCGGCGCAAACCGCTCCGGGATCACAGCAGCCCTTCGCGATCCCAAAAGTCGTACGCCTCGCGCACGGCACCAAGCCCCGGCCCACCCGTGGTCGACATCTCGAGTGGGGCGCCCGTCGTGCCCGCCATCTCTCGCAGCACGGTCGCCGACGACAACGTGAGGGCATCGAGGTCGTAACCGCCCTCGAGCATGACCAGCCGGCGCCCCGCGGGCACCAGCGACAACACTCGACGCGTCAACGGTGCGTAGTCGCCCGCGGCAAGCGCAAGCTCGGTGATGGGGTCGTTTCGGTGAGCGTCAAAGCCCGCCGACAGCAGGATCCAGGTGGGAGCGAACCGGTCGGCGATTGGTGCAACGAGCTGATCGAAGGCAGCCAAGTACACATCGCCGGTGGCACCAGGGGGCAGCGGAATGTTGACGGTCATGCCCCGAGCTGCGCCTTCGCCGACCTCCGTGTGACGGCCGGTCCCCGGGTAAAGCGGCCACTGATGCAGGCTCACGAACAAGACGCGTGGGTCGTGATAGAAGACGGCCTGAGTGCCGTTGCCGTGATGTGCGTCGTAGTCGAAAATCATCACGCGTTCACCCTGGTCAGCCAGCGCCGCGGCGACCACGGCAACGTTGTTGACGAAGCAAAAGCCCATCGATTCGTCGCGGGTGGCGTGGTGCCCAGGGGGACGCACGGCGCAGAAGGCGGCGTCACCGTGCCCAGCCTGCAGCGCCCGCACTGCGGTGAGTCCTGCGCCGGCGGCAAGCGCGGCGGCCGCCCATGAACCGGCGCTTGCGTACGTGTCGGCGTCGAGCCGGCCGCCGCCGGCCGAGCAGATCCCTTCGATACGGTCCAGATAGGCAGCCGGATGCACCCGTTCGAGATCAGGGCGAGTCGCCGCCTGCGGATCGAGCGCCACGATGGCGTCGTTGAGTCCCGCCACTTGAACACCATCCAGCACAGCTTGCAGTCGCTCGGGGCGTTCGGGGTGACGCGGCCCAGCGAGGTGATCGAGGTAGGCAGCGTGGGTGGCGAAAAGCACGGACACGCCCGTCGACGCTATCGCCCGCCTTGCGGCGGCGAAGTTACGGGGAGCCAACCAGCCGCTACCGTCGCGGAGGTGAGTAGTCAGCCATCCAGCAGTACACGGCGTCACGATGCGGGTGGAACGCGTAGCGCAGGGTCGTCGTCGTTGCTGCTGCGGGGCAAAGAGATTTCCTGCCGCGTCCAACACTGGTCGTTTCAGCCCCAGACGGCACAGCTCGTGCTCTACCACCAGCAACGACTGCCGACGATTGCCGACCTCCAGGTGTGGGCAGAACACCTCGCTGAGCTCGGGTACACCGCGGTGCGCACCACGGCACTTGCCGGTGCAGCCGGCCTACGAATGGAAAGCGCAGGGTTCCGCCCCATTCAGGAACTGGTGCTGCTGGAGAACACCGACCCACGGCAGTTCGCACGTCACCACTCTCGTCCCTCAGGCGCCACCGGCCAACGCTCCGCCACATCGCGGCTCTCGGTCGCGCAACAGGCTCAGGCCAGCGATATCGACGTCGCCGCCTTCACACGCGATTGGGCGCTCGAGCCGCAGGCCGTGGCAGCGGTCTGCACAGCAACACCGCGCCATCGGGCCCGCGGGGCGGGCTCGCCGCTCGCCGCGTACGCCATCACCGGACGCGACGCCCAGCAGGGTTTCCTGCAGCGGCTCGCTGTGGCACCGTCGCATCAACGCGCAGGTCTGGGCCATGCGCTCGTCGTCGACTCGTTGCAGTGGTTGGCGAGATGGCGCGTGCAACGCGTACTGGTCAACACGCCGACCGACAATCTGGCCGCACTCGCGCTCTACGAACAACTGGGCTTTCAACAACTGCCTGAGCACCTGCGTCTGTACGAACGGTCGCTTGCATGACCCGGTGGACACCCGTGTCAGTGTCTGCAGGCCGATATCTGCGAGCAATGACCGCGCTCTTGTGCGCGACGACAGCGCTCGTCATCTCGCCCGCAGTCCACGCTGCTGCGTTCGCCAGCCAGCTCGGTCTCGTGACCCAAACACCGTTCAGCGTCCCCGCTGACGGGACAGTGGAGTTCGTCATCTCGGTCCCCGCGTCCATCGACCTCGCAGCGCTACCGAACGCGACGCTGAGGGTCACCGCCCGGCGAGCCGTCACCACTCGCGCGGATGTCACCAAAGCCCAACACGGTGAGCTTCCGCGCAGCATCGACAGCGTGGATCTACCGATCGTTTCCCTTGCCCGGCCAGCGGCGGATCAGCTGCTCGCCACCGTCGTCCTCGAGACCGACACTCGCACCGCGCCGGCACTCCAGTTGCCCAAGCCGGGCCTGTACCCGGTCGTGTTGGAAATTCGCGATGGCGAGGCACTCGTCGCCGAACTCGTCACGCTCATTCACCGCCTGCCCGCGGCCGACGAGAGTGCCGAAGTGCCGTTGCCGATCGCGTTCGCAATGTCGATCACTTCCCCGGTGGTGCTCGATGACGCAAACTACGTGGTCATCGATGACGGGGTGTTGGCCGAGCTCACGAAGCTCGCTGACATCCTGGAGGCGTCCACGATCTCGGTGGGGGTTCGGGTACCACCCGCGCTTTTGCTTGCCATTGGAACGTACGGCGACGCAGGAGCAGCAGTGGCGCAGCGACTCGCCGCAGACCTGGCACGTAACGAGACCCTCTCCGCACCCCGATATCCGCTGGATCCATCACTGGCCGCCGCGGCCAACCAACAGGACCGCTACACCCAGTGGTTACGCGACGGCGAGGATGACCTGACCGGTTTCATGTCCAGCCTGCCCTCGGGAACCGTGGCGTTCATGAACAGCCCGCTCACCGCCGCCGGCGGCTCGCTCCTGCGCGACCTCGGCACGCGCTTGATTGTCACCACCGCCGAAAACTTCGACACGCTGCCGAACTCCACCGGCGGCTACACCGACTCAACCCAGTTGGTGCAGATGGAAGTAGCGCCCGGCGTCACGGTTGATGCCGCTCTGGTCGATCGAGACCTGGACTCGCAGCTGGAGCTGCCGACTACGACACCGACGCTGACGGGCATCTTCACAGTTGCGAATCTGTTGGCGTACCGCCAGGAGATCATCGACCTCAAGAAGGACTCCAACGGAAACTCGATCGGTGACCCAAGCAGACGCGCCGTCACCCTCGGCACCACCGATCTCGCGCTCCCCAACGTGGACACCTTTCGGGCAGTCGCCTCGTTGTTGGCCGTCACGCCGTCGCTGACGCCGGTATCACTCGCCGAACTCGGAGTACGCACCGATCACCTGGTGCTCGCAGGTCGCGGCGAAGTGGTGGTCGGCCTCTCCAACAGCGTGCCCGGCACTCTCGACGGGAGAATCGACACTGTCTCAGCATTGACCCAGGAGACGCTCACCACGGGCAGCATGTTGCCGGCCGCCGACCCCCGCCTCCAGCGCTGGCAGCAGACCATCGCAACGATGCCGACGAGCGCACTCACCGACGAGCAAGTCGCCTCCCAGGCGGCAGCAATTCGTGTCGAATTGTCCGAGATCCGCTCGGCCGTGGAGTTGCCTACAAGCTTTCCGATCACGCTGACCGGCCGCACCACTACCGTCCCGTTCCGGCTCTACAACCACGGCGACGTGCCGCTCACCGTGCGGGTTCACATGAGTTCGTCGAAGTTGACGTTCCCCGACGACGACGTCACTGTGGTCGTCCCCCCACAATCCTCGACACTGGTCGCCATAAAGATTGAGGCGCGAACACATGGCAATGTTCCCGCGACGCTGACCGTCCTCACCCCGTCGGGCGACATACTCGCGCAGCCAGTTCCATTGAACGCGAGCGTCACAGCGCTCAGCGGACTCGGCAACCTCGTCACCGGCGCGTTCCTCCTCGTCGTGCTCACGTGGTGGGTTCGCCACGTGCGTCAAAGCCGTCGAAACCGGGCAAGCGCCGTTGCCGCTGGACGACATCCGGTGAGCAGTGCTGAGAGTGCACCGGCAGACGCGGACGAGTCAGAACTCTCACCCGACGCCGCAACGAGTACCCTTCCGCCCTCGTGAGCACCAATCGCGTCCGAATCGTCACCGACTCTGCGTGCGACCTGCCCCAGCACGTCGCCACAGAACTCGCCATCGAGATCGTTCCCCTGACCATCCGCATCGACGGGCAAGAATACGTCGACCGCGCCGACCTGACCCCGGCAGAATTTTGGGCAAAGTGCGCGGCGTCGCCTGCCCTTCCCGAAACAGCGGCGCCGGCACCTGGACACTTCGAGACCGCCTATCGCAAGCTCGCCGAGGCCGGCGCCACCAGCGTGGTCACCATCAGTCTCAGCGCCTCACTCAGCGCCACCATGCAGTCCGCGGAACTTGCGGCCAGAGGTGTCGCCGACACGATCCCCGTGACCGTTGTCGACAGCCAGCAGTGCACGCTGGGCCTAGGTGCAATTGTCATGGACTGCGCTCGCCTGGCGGCCACCGGAGCCAGTCACCAACAGGTCGTCGACCGTGCCCAAGACCTTGCCACTCGGACAAAAGTCTGGGGCGCGCTGGACACACTGGAGAACTTGAAGAAGGGCGGCCGCATCGGTGGCGCAAAGGCAATGCTCGCCTCTGTGCTGTCGATCAAGCCAATCATCGAAGTACGCGACGGCAAGGTCGAGGAGGGCGGCAAACAGCGCACCCGAACCAAGGCCTTGGCGTTCCTCGTGGACACACTTGCCAAGGCTGGTCCTGTCGAGAACCTGATGGTGCTCAACGCGGACTGCAGTGACGTCGACGCGTTCGTCGAGCAACTCCGTGCGCACTACCCCGGAGAAATCGTTGTCGGCGACATCGGTCCGGTCGTTGGCAGTCACACCGGCCGCGGCACCATCGGAATTGCATATTGCGTCGCCGCTGAGCCCGCAGTCAGTGACGCAATGCCCGGTAACTGAGGGCGTGCGCCACTATCGTCCACAGGCGGACATGTCTGACAGTAAAACTGGCGCGACCATCGGCTCGCTGCCCCCCGCCATCCTCGTTCAGCGCTATCGGCTGGAGCGTCGCCTCGCGCAAGGAGGCATGGCGGAGGTCTGGCTCGGGACCGACCTCTCCCTGACCCGGCAGGTCGCGGTCAAACTGCTCAAGCCGGCGCTCGCCGCCGACCCTGTTGTTGCCGAGCGATTCCGTCGCGAGGCCATCGCGGTCGCACAGCTCAGCCATCCCAACATCGTGGCGGTGTACGATGCCGTCGACGACACCATCGGCGGCGAGAAGCGTCAGGCCGTCGTGATGCAACTCGTCAACGGCAAGACGCTGCGGCAACTTCTCGATGAACAAAAGCGCCTCAGCCCAGATCTCACCATGCACATCGGTGCGTGCATGGCATCGGCGCTCGACTACGCACACCAAGCCCATTTGGTGCATCGCGATGTCAAACCGGGGAACATCATGATCACTCCCGACGGTCGTGTGTTGCTCACCGACTTCGGCATTGCGAAAGGGCTCGGCGGTTCTGACGACGATCTGACCAGCCCCAACGTGATGATGGGCACCGCCAAGTACCTCTCCCCCGAGCAGGTTCGTGGCCGCAAGCTCGACGGTCGCGCCGATCTCTATTCGTTAGGTCTGGTGCTTTACGAATGCTTGGCCGGGCGCGTGCCGTTTCTCGGTGAGACCGACGCCGACACGGCCCTCGCTCGGCTCAACCGCGACCCCACCGACCTCACCCGCCTTCGGCCGACCCTGCCCTATGGCTTGGCGCCACTCATTCACCGGCTGCTCAGCCGCAAGCCGGATGATCGCTACGCAACCGGTGCCGAAGTCCGCGCCGAACTGCAGCGAATCGCGGGTCAACCGAAGAACGACGCAACTGATGCCACCGGTCGCGATCTGTCGCAGGGGGGCACCCCAACGCGCACTGCGCGTTCCGGCACCGGCCAGACCCCGACCCAACGCTCACCGACAGCCCCACGAACAGACCCGCGCCCCGTGTCGGCGACCCGCAACCCCACGCCCGTGGGTGGCTACCAACCCGTTCGCGCGGGCCGCGCTGTGGGCGCGCCAGTGCGTGCGGACCGTACTCCCGCCTCCACCTTGCGGCCACGGCAGCAACCCAACCGCAAGTTCGAGCAAAAGAGCACTCCCTCTACCGTCGTCGTCGGTGGTCTGCTGCTGGTCGCGCTCGTGGTCGGGCTTGTGCTGTGGGTCACCATGAGCAACGACGACTCGTCGGGCTTCAATGTCGCGTCCACGATTGGCCCCGACACAACTGCCTCCCCCGTCTCCGGGCCGACGGCATCCATCGTGGGGGTGCACACGTTCGACCCCGACGGCGACCAAGTCGAGCGCGACGAGTTCGCGGGCAACGCCATCGACGGCGACCTCAGCACCGCCTGGGCAACCGTGTGCTACTCCTCCAAGTTCCTCGGCGGAAAGCCGGGCGTCGGTCTTGTCGCGGACCTGGGTGTCGCAATTGCCGGCACATTCACCATCGCGCTCGGGAGCGCCCCGTATCAGGTGAAGGTCTTCAGCGCTCCCGATGGCGAACAGCCCACCAGCTTCTCAAGTTGGGGCACACCTATCGGCTCATTCGACGGCGTGGAAGCGACCACGCTCTCCGTCGAGCTGCCAGCGCCCGCACGCTACGTGCTGGTCTCGTTCGTCGAACTGGGCAAGGACCCGGCCTGCACGGAGAATCCATACCGCGGCGTCATCAAGGAACTCAGCATCGGCTGAGCCGTCCGGTGGGTCGCCATGACCGAGCGGTGACGACCACTACAGTGTTCTCCATGGCCGTGCCGCTCGACGATGCTGCGCTCGTCCGCGCAGCACAGAGCGGCGACCGAACTGCGCTCGACCAACTGTTCCGCCGTCACTACGACCGTGTGTATGCGGTGTGCTGGCGCATCACGGGTAACGCCGCCGACGCGGCCGACGCGACGCAAGAGGCGATGATCGCAATGGTCCGCGGACTCGATCGTTTCGATGGTCGCGCCTCGTTCGGAACGTGGGCATATCGAATTGCAACCAACGCCAGCCTCGACGAACTCCGTCGACGCAGGCGCCGCCCGATGGTCAACGGCCGCGATGCAGACCACAACCACGACCTCATCGAGCGTGCCGACCCGACCGCGGTCGAACGGATCGAACACCTCGGCGATCGCTACCTCATCGATGCTGCGCTCGAGACCGTGCCTGAAGACTTTCGTCTCGCGGTGGTCCTTCGCGACGTCGCCGACCTCGATTACGCCGAGATTGCCTCGATCCTCGAGGTGCCGGTCGGAACGGTGAAAAGCCGCATTGCCCGCGGGCGCGGATTGCTCGCGACGACAATTTCACGAGCGAACGGGAACCGGGGCAATGCGTCGGACCGTCCAACCACTGCGCCCTCAGCGAACGACGACACGAACAACAACGACACGACATGACCGACCAAGCGAACGACGAACTGAATTCGCAGCAGCACGAGCTGGCCAGCGCATACCTCGACGGTGTTGCGACTTCGGCCGAGCGCGTTCAGGTCGAGTCATCGGCAGAGCTGCTGGCCCTCGTCGAGTCGTTCGGCACTCTTCGGACCAACCTTGCCGACACCCCTAGGGCCACCTCCGGTGCGCGCGGTGCCGCGTTCGCCGCTGCGTTCGCGGAGTTCGACGCCACGCTCACCAACGACCAAGCGCTCACCGACGCACCCACAGCAGCGATCATTCCGCTGTCGCACCGGCGACGTTGGGCCAGCCCGTTGATGTCGGTCGCGGCGGCATTGTTGCTGGTGGGCATCGTCGGCGTGGCCGTCAAGACGTTCAGCGGACAGGACTCGAAAAGCTCGAGCGCCAATGTCGATTCGAACGCAAAAATTGAAGCCGCCGATGCCGCTACCAGCGCACAGGCCGCCGCCGATTCGACCGCGCCGTCTGTGACCATCGGCTCGATCGGAGGCGGCGCACAGGCCGCATTGATCATCGAGACTCCTCAGCAATTGCTCGCGCTGGACAACACCGCAGCGGCAGACACCTACGCCCCCGGTGTCGGAGCACCCGAATCAACTGCCGCCGCCAGCGAGACAACCGCTGCCGGCGCCGCGACGATGCCGAGCGATACGTTCCGCACAGCGTCGCTGGCACGCCCGGCACTCGACTGTCTGACCGACCAGCAAATCTTCCTGGCTGATATCCAATATCAGGGCACATTCGCCATTGCCGCTCGCGATACGGTCACCGGCGTGACCTCTGCCATTACGGACGATTGCACAGTGCTCGCCTCAGTCGGGCCCTAAACGGTATGCAGACCGCCCTGCTGATTTCCACTGCGCTGAGCGCGCTTGCCAACTGGTGGTCCCGGTACAAAGACTCTGAGCGCATCGAGGCCTGGGCCAAGCCGCTGACCACCATGTTGGTGATCGGCCTCGCTCTCGCCAACGAATCACCGACTGGCCGCGTCGCCACAGCCGTGATCGCATTGGTCTTTTGTCTCTGGGGCGACATCGCCCTGATGCCGGCCGTCGACAACTTCGTGCTCGGTCTGGCGTCCTTTCTGATCGGGCATGTCGTCTTCATCGTGTTGTTTGCGAAGTACGGCATGGGGCACATTGCGCTCGGCGCCGTCGCGCTCGTGTTGATGGCGGCGCTCGCCGCGACCGCTGGCCAGCGAATCGTCCGAGGCGCGATCACACAGGATCCGGCGCTTCGAGTCCCGGTCGTTGCCTACCTCGTCGTCATCTCGGCAATGACGGTGTGCGGCTGGGCGACCGGCCGTGGGTGGGTCATTGCGGGCGCGACCCTGTTTGTCATCAGCGACTCGCTCCTCGGCTGGCGAGCCTTCGTGCGCGAACGCTCGTGGATGGCTGTGGCCGTGATGGTCACCTATCACGGAGCAATCGTGTCGCTGGCGCTCAGCCTCTGGTAAAGCGCCGGATAGGCTCCAGCTCATGCCGGGTAACCCTTTCACCGATCCAAACTGGGCCCCCGACCTCGCCGACACTGTCGAGCGCGTGGTCGGCAAGGTCCGTACCGTGGTCACCGATAATGCCGTCAAAGCATCGAGGGGCGTCGTGTTCGGGGTGCTTGCACTCATCGCCGCTGTCGTCGCACTCCCGTTGGTTGTCATTCTGCTGCTCGGCGTACTGCGCGAGGGTCTCGCGTTCTTCGTCAGTCATGGCCGTGCGGTCTGGATCTCGTACATGCTGCTCGGAACGATTTTGATGATCGCCGGCTTCTTCGCTCTCCGCGCCCGCTACGCCAAGGAACCGGGATGAGCCACCATCCAGTACTGATCATCGGGTCGGGTCCAGCGGGCCTGACCGCTGCTATTTACTCGGCGCGAGCCAACCTGGCACCGCTGGTCATCGAGGGCGAGCCCAGTAGCACGAGCGACCAACCAGGCGGCCAATTGATGCTGACCACCGAGGTCGAAAACTTTCCTGGGTTCCCGGAGGGCATCATGGGCCCGGACCTGATGCTGCGTATGCGTGAACAGGCAGCCCGGTTCGGCGCCCAGTTCCTCACCGAGAAGGTCACCGCCGTCGATTTCACCGAGCGCCCGTTTCGCGTGTGGGTACGCGAGCAGCTCTACACGGCCGACGCCATCATCGTCTCCACCGGTGCACAGAGCCTGATGCTGGGCCTCGAGTCCGAGTCACGCCTGCTCGGCCATGGGCTCTCGACATGCGCTACCTGCGATGGCTTCTTCTTTCGTGGTCAGGAGATCGCCGTCGTCGGCGGCGGCGACAGCGCCGTCGAGGAAGCCAGCTTCCTCACCAAGTTCGCTTCCAAGGTCATACTCATCGTGCGCCGTGATGAGCTGCGTGCCAGCAAGATCATGCAGGAACGGGCATTCAGCAACCCGAAGATCGAACTGCGTTGGAACACTGTTGTCGACGACCTCGTCGGCGAACACAAGCTCGAAGGCGCAATCGTGCGCAACGTCGTCACCGGCGAGGTCACCACCTTGCCCGTCACCGGCCTGTTCGTCGCCATTGGTCATCGTCCGAACACCGACCTGTTCAAAGGTGTCCTCGCGATGGAGGACAACGGCTACCTCATCACCCGGCCGGGGTCGTCGTACACCGATGTCGAGGGAGTCTTCGCGTGCGGCGACGTGCAGGACCACACCTACCGTCAGGCCATCACCGCGGCTGGCTCAGGCTGTATCGCTGCCATCGACACAGAGCGTTGGCTGGAAGCAGTCGGTCACTCGTCACACGCGTGACCAAGCCGGAATGGCCGGCCGTTCGCGTCGGTTGCATGGCGGTAGCATCACACTTCCCAGCGAAAGGACCAGCCATGGCCGATGGCATCGTCACCCTTACCACTTCTACGTTCGATGAGACGGTCGCCTCCAGCGACAAGCCGATTCTCGTCGACTTCTGGGCCGAGTGGTGTGGCCCGTGCAAGATGATCGCCCCAATTCTCGGTGAAATCGCAACCGAGAACCCTGGCATCACCATTGCCAAGCTCAATGTCGACGAAAACCCCGACATTGCCATGCGCTTCAACGTCATGAGCATCCCCACGCTGCTGGTCTTCAACCAGGGCGAAGTGCAAAAGCGCCTCGTGGGTGCCAAGGGCAAGGGCCAACTCCTCCAGGAGCTCAACGAATTTCTGCCTACTTCCCGCTGATACCTGGTCAGCGCGGCGAGGCAGTTCGCGATCTTCAGCGCCGCCTCGGTGCCACCGGGTTCCAACCCGCCACAGGCACCGAGGCGGGTGTTTTTTGTGCTGCAACCGAGCACGCCACCCGCGGCTTCCAGCAGGCTCGCGGCTTACTCGCCAGCGGCATTTGCGACGAGACCACATGGTTGGCGCTGGTCGAAGCATCATGGAAAACCGGTGATCGCCAGCTGCTGTTGACGTCGCCCAACCTTCGTGGCGACGATGTTGCTGAACTGCAATCCCGTTTGGCGCGTCTGGGTTTTGATTGTGGCCGCGTTGACGGAATCTTCGGTCCAAGGACCTCTCGCGCTCTTGTCGATTTTCAGGAGAACTGTGGGGTGCGGACCGACGGCGTCTATGGCCCCGAGACCATCCGCCTCATCGAGCGCGTGAGCGGTCAAACCGGAACCGGTCCCGGAGTAGGGGCGGTGCGCGAGCGTGAACGATTGCGCACCGGGTTCGACTCAGTTGCGACGTGTCGGATCGTCGTTGGTCAGTTCGGTGGTCTGAGCGGTCTGACCCGAACGCTGGCGCGTGAGCTTCGCCACAGCGGTGCGACGGTGATGCCGCTCGACGAACCCGACGCCGTCGCCCAGGCCACCGCCGCCAACCATTTCGGGGCGCACGTCTACCTGGGCTTCCAAGCCACATCCGAGCAGGCGGCCATCGTGCACTACTACCAAGTGCCATCGTTCGAGTCGGTCGGGGGGCGAGCGCTCGCCGAGCTCATCGCTGACGAATTCCACGCAGTCCTTGGCCTCGAGCCGGCTGCAAGTGGTATGCGTCTGCCCGTCCTGCGCGAGACGAGAATGCCAGCCGTGCTGGTCACTGTCGGTCCGGTGCGGCGAGCTACCGATGCCACGGCGCTCCTGGCAACTGGCGTATTACGAGCCCTCGACCTCTGGATCTTACGCACAGCGTAAGCCTTTATCCACAAGGTTGTCCACGGGTGTGCGTAACCCTCATGGGAAGGTTCCGGCCGGTAACTTCACCAAACGTGCTTCTTTGCTACTGAGCGTCACTCTTAGTGGTCATCTGGTGATAAATGCGCTCCAGATCCTCAAGATCTGCGAACTCGACAACCACCTTGCCTTTACCAGAGCCCATCGTCACGCTCACGCGTGTGGACAAGTAGTCAGCGAGCAACTCTTCCAGCTCCAAAAGACCGGGCGGACGAAGGCGCGTTGCACGCGTCAGTCCAGCGCCGTCGCCCACTTTGTCCGCCGAGTCTGGTGCGTCAGCAACCGGTTCGCTGTTCCCCCCGCGGTCGCGAACGGCCTCCTCCAGCATTCGTACCGACCAGCTCTCGGTCGCCGCCCTGCGCGCCAACTGCTCTTGGAAGGCTCGGTCCGGGCTGCCGAGCAACGCCTTGGCGTGGCCAGCGGACAGTCGACCGTCTGCCAGTAGCGCCTGGATGGCCGGCGGCAGCGACAGTAGGCGCAACGTGTTCGTCACGGCCGACCGACTCTTTCCGACGCGAGAAGCCACCTGCTCATGCGTCAGTGAGAAGTCTTCGACCAACTGTTGATACGCCGATGCTTCTTCCAGCGCCGTGAGATCCTGGCGATGAAGGTTCTCGACCAGCGCTCTCTCAACAGAACCGAGATCGTCGGTGGTGCGCACGATGGCGGGAATGACCGCGAGGCCAGCTCGTCGAGCTGCTCGCCAGCGACGCTCGCCGGCAACCAACTCAAACGTTCCCTCCTGCTCCCCTGGCCGCACCAGCACCGGTTGCAGGACACCGATCTCCCGCACGGACGCAGCCAGCTCCGACAGCGACTCCTCGTCGAAATGCACACGCGGTTGGTGAGGGTTGGGCACAATGCTGCCAATCGGCAGTTCCTCCAACCGGGGCTGATCGCCCACCTCGACCGATGTGGCATCTGCCGGGATCAGCGAACCGAGCCCCTTACCGAGTCCGCTGAGACGGGCCACCGCTGACCTCCTTGGCAACACTGCGGTACGCCGTGGCGCCGCGTGAGGTTGGATCGAATTGAATGATTGGTTGTCCGAAGGACGGTGCCTCCGACAGGCGAACAGTGCGTGGCACAACGGTGCGACAGACCTTGTCGCCAAAGTGTTCCCGTACCTCTTTGACGACTTGTTCGGCAAGCTTGGTGCGAGCGTCGTACATCACGCAGACAATCGTGCTGACTTCCAACTGGGGGTTCAGATTGCGCTTGACGAGATCGACGTTGCGCAGGAGTTGACCCAGGCCTTCCAGTGCGTAGTACTCGCATTGGATAGGGACCAGAACCTCAGAGGCAGCGTTGAGGCCGTTGACGGTCAGCAGGCCGAGCGACGGGGGACAGTCGATCAGCACAAAGTCATAGTCGTCAAGCACATCGGCGATGGCACGACGCAGTCGATTTTCGCGACTGAACGCCGGTACCAACTCTATTTCAGCGCCCGCCAAGTCGAGGCTGGCCGGCGCCACGAAGAGGTTCTTCACCGACGATGGTTCGACACAGTTTTCCAACGGCACGTCATGCATGATGACGTGGTACATGGACGTCTCTAGCCCACGATTGTCGATCCCCAACCCAGTGGACGCGTTGCCCTGCGGATCGAGGTCGACAATGAGAGTCCGATATCCCAGTTCAGCCAAACATGCGCCGAGGTTGACGGTGGTCGTTGTTTTGCCCACACCGCCCTTCTGGTTCGCGATAGCGATCACACGGGGAAGT
>JANLPB010000326.1:0-3131 GCA_031366885.1 Ilumatobacteraceae bacterium | reverse complement strand
CGCCGTGAGCGCGAGGGCGCAGATTGCAGTTCCTAGAGCCTTCTTCATCCCGTTCGTCCTCCGCGTGTGCTGCGCCGTGGTCCGGCAGGGCGAAGGTAACACCTGTCGTCAGCTGGTAGCGAGAGATTCGGGACAGGAAATTGCCGTCTCATCGGAAAGGCGTCACCCGCGCGTTCACGACGCTCGTCTGTCTTTCTATCGAGACGGTGAACCGTTTGACGGGCAGAGAGCGACAAGCGGGTCAACACGAGACAAGGGAGACACAATGAACAAGAAGATCATGATGGTCGCCGCGGCGATCGTCGCTCTGACGTTGCAGGCAACTACTCCAGCGAGCGCTTCGACGGTGAGAGCACGCGGTGCTGGAGAGTTACGTGACCTCCAGCTGACGACCGATCAGCCCACCGATCACGCGACGGCTCAGGTCGTCGCGTACGAATCCGACGGGTGGACGACGGTCGTGCTGAAGGTCCAAGCCCTCGACCACGCCGCGGCAGGAACCACCCTCGGAGCCCACGTCCACATCGGTTCGTGCGTGACTGGCGATGGGGCGGCTGCATTAGGGCACTACAGAAACGGCGCCCCGCCTGCCACCGCAGCGAACGAAGTCTGGCTGGACTTCGTGGTTCAGGAGAACGGCACCGGCTGGGCCGAAGCCACCGTTCACTTCGTGATCCCTGAGGGCGGGGCGGGTGCAGTCGTGATTCACCGCGATCAAACCAGCACAGGAACTCCGCCACCTCCCGGCTCTGCCGGACCGCGGTGGGCGTGCCTGCCCGTGCAGTTCTAATTCAATGAGCACTCCGCCACTGGTGCGGAGTACTCCTCGCGACGGCGGGGGCCACACGGCCTCCGCCGTTGCCGACGTTGGGGAGCGACTTCGAGTATTGATCGTGGCCGGGGTGGCGACCGGCGCCCTTGTGATCGGGGCCGGCAGCCGGCTGGTCATGCTGCTGTTGCGTCTCACATCCCCGGACGAGGTAGTGGGCGTGCAGAGTGACGACGACTTCAAAATCGGCCAGGTCACGCTTTCGGGAACCTACAACCTGTTGCTGCTTGGTGCCGGCGTTGGCATTCTTGGCGCCGCTGCGTATCGGTTGGTGGCGCCATGGTTGATCGGGCCCAGGTGGTTCCGTCGATTCACGACGGCCGCGGCGTCGGGAGCAGTGGTCGGCTCAATGCTGATCCACGCGGACGGTGTCGACTTCACGCTGCTGAAGCCAACGTGGCTGGCCATTGGAGTGTTCATCGCACTCCCCGCGTTGTTCGGGGCGCTGATCGGCGTTGCTGTCGACTCCGTGGCGTCACCGGATTCGTGGACCGCTCGCGGGCGGGTCCGATGGGTGCTTCCCGTCGTGCTGCTGGCCTGCTTCCCACCAACGCTTTTCCTGGTGCCCTTTGCGATTCTGCTGCTGCTTGCGTCGTACGGCATTCGCCAGGCGCTGCCACAGGTTGCGCCCGTTGGCGTCACGTTCGCGGTGCGGGCCATCTGGCTGACGATCGCGGTGGTTGGTTTAGCGGCGCTGATCAGCGACATCGACGCGATTGTGTGAACCGTTCGGGGTGGTCCCCGCGACTGGTGTGACATGACGGTTGGCCTGGAGTCCTGGAGCGATGCGCAACTTGTTGTTGCGATCGCAGACGGTGACAGGGCTGCGTTGCAACAGCTCTACGTGCGCCATCAGCCCTGGCTGGCCCTCCGCCTTCGGCACCGTTGTTCGGATGCAGATGTGGTTGCGGAAGCGGTGCAGGACACGTTCGTCGCGGTCTGGCGCGGAGCGAGCAGATGGAGCGGGACCGGTGAGCCCGCTGCATGGATCTGGGGAATTGCCATTCGGCGGCTGATCGGGGTGCTGCGGCATCGCTCGCGTTGGTCGCCGGTGTCCAACCGAACGTCGGACGTCGCGACGCTGATCACCGCGGAGGACGTGGTGCTCTTTGGTGTTGCACACGGTGATCTGGCTGGCGCAATCGATCAGCTGCCAGTCGAACTCCGCGCCGTGGTGCAAGCGACTGTCCTCGACGGCCTGACGACACGTGAGGCCGCGCAGCTACTTGGCATCCCCGCCGGAACGGTGAAGACACGAATGATGCGAGCCCGCATCCAACTTCGAGGAGCATTGGCGTGACAGCGACGCATATCGATGAAGGCCTGATGATCGGATACCGCGACATGGAGGTCACACCCGCCACCGCGGCGGCGATCGAGGCGCACCTCATGTCGTGCGGCCTGTGCCGCGCCCAACTGGCGACCGTGGCTCTCGGCGATGGCTCGACGCAGACCCAGTCCGCGATGTGGAGCGCCATTCTCGAGCAGGTGGACCGCCCCTCGCGGTCCGTGATGGAGCGTCTGCTGGCCGCTCTCGGGATTCGGGAGGATGTTGCGAAGCTGTTGGCGACGACGCCGGCGCTACGAGCTGCCTGGTTTGCGGCGGTGGTGTTGGTCGCTGCGTTGGCACTCACCGCTGCGAGCATCGAAGGGGGAGATTTGTGGCCCTTGCTAGTGGTCGCTCCCTTGTTGCCGGTTGCAGGCGTCGCCACCGCGTATGGCCCTGCGCTCGATCCGACGTATGAGGTTGCGCTCGCCGCTCCCATGAGCACATTCCGGCTGACAATGCTCCGCACGTTGGCAGTCATCGCGACGACATTGCCGTTGCTGCTTCTCGCCACTGTCCTGGGTCCGGGCGACGGCTTGGCTCCTTTCGGCTGGGTGCTTCCGGCGGGCGCATTGGTGTCGGTCACGCTCGCGTTGTCGACCTGGATGTCGCCGGAACGAGCAGGTCTTGTCGCTGTGGTCGGCTGGCTGGTGGCGGTCATTGTTCTTCTGGAACGCGACACGGTGGGTGACTTTCTGACACGGTCGCTCATCTTCCACTCGTCCGGCCAAACCGGCGCAGCCGTGCTGATGGTGGCTGGTGCCGCGGTCGTTTCTGCGAGGTTGCGAAGGTTCGATCAATTGTGTGCAATCAGGGAGGAAGGATGACGATGGATGGTTCGACGACGACTGCCGCAGGAGTGATGCTCGAGGGCGTCAGCAAGCGGTACGGGCGCACGGTCGCGGTTGACAATGTGTCGTTGTCGATCGACAGCGGCATCACGGGTCTGCTGGGACCGAATGGTGCCGGCAAGAC
>JANLPB010000255.1:0-10828 GCA_031366885.1 Ilumatobacteraceae bacterium | reverse complement strand
GGGATGATGTGCGGGTAGAGCACGCCACTGGGGATCAGTTGCAGCGCGTAACGCTCGCTGCCGACGACCACCGTGTGCCCGGCGTTGTGGCCACCCTGATATCGAACGACGTGGGTGTGCTCGGCGGCCAACAGGTCGATGACCTTGGCCTTGCCTTCGTCGCCCCATTGGGCACCAACGACAACTGTGACGGGCATGGCACACGCTCCTGCGAGTGAAGGGAACGTGTCGGGAGCCTACCGCTCGCGCTCGTCGCCCCCCGTTTCTTGCGTTCGTGTCGCGGCTTGACCACGGTGTGATCCGGTCAGGGGCGCGACACGTACGCTCGAAGCATGCGGTTTGACGAGTACGTGGGGTTCGACGGGCTGGGGTTGGCGGCCCTGGTGCGGGCCGGTGAGGTGACTGCCGTCGAGTTGTTGGATGTCGCCCTCGGGGCCGTAGCGGCGACGGACGAGGCCATTGCTGCGGTGGTCCACGTGCAAGAAGGTGTGGCTCGTGCCGCAATTGCCGCAGGACTGCCGGAGGGACCGTTCACGGGTGTGCCGTTTCTGCTGAAGGACCTGGGCGGCGAGGCCATCGACTTCCCGACGTCGATGGGTTCGCGACTGTTCGAGGGCTACCGATACGACTATGACAGCGAGCTGTTCGAGCGCCTTCGGGCGACCGGCTTGGGAACGTTTGCGCGCGCCACCGCTCCTGAGTTCGGCGTCGGCGCGACCACGGAGGCGAAGGTCTACGGACGGCCGACGCGCAACCCGTGGAACAGCGACCATGTCGCGGGCGGTTCGAGCGGCGGGTCCGCAGCAGCGGTCGCTGCTGGCGTGGTGCCGATGGCGCACGGCAGCGACGGCGGTGGATCGGTGCGCATCCCCGCGTCGTCGTGCGGCCTGTTCGGCGTCAAGCCAACGCGTGCATTGCTGCCAGATGGCCCGGCCGCCGGTGAGGGTTGGGCCGGCATGGCGATCGAGGGATACCTCACCCGTTCCGTGCGCGACACGGCCGCGTTGCTCGACGCGACGGCTGGCCCCGACGTCGGTGCGCCGTACTACGCGCCTCCGCTCGGTGGCACGTTCATGGACGCGATCACCCGCGCTCCCCGGCCACTTCGCATCGCCGTCAGCACGCGTTCGTTCACGGGCGACGCGATTCATCCGGATTGCGTTGCGGCAGTGGAACACGCGGCCGCGTTGTGCGAATCGTTGGGTCATCACCTTGTCCCGGCCGACCCAACCCTCGATATCCGTCGCTTTGCCCATGCGTGGGCCAATATCGTGGCGTGCGGCACCCAGCTGACCGTGCGGTCGAGGTTGACCGCACTTAGTCGCCAACTCGCCGACGACGACCTGGAACGTGTCACTCGGCTGGCACTCGACTTGGCGGCGATCGTATCGGGCGCCGACTACCTCGAGGCCATCGACGTCGTCCACGCCATGGGCAGGCAGATGGCGCATTGGATGGGTGACTACGACGTGCTGCTGACAGCGACGCTCGCCGAGCCTCCAGCGAAGATCGGCCGGATGGCGAGCGACCGGGCCGACGGGTGGACCGACTTCCTCGACTACCGCCTGAACCATGTGCTGCCATACTCGCCGTTCACCGCGCTGGCCAACGGCACCGGTCAGCCGGCGATGTCGGTGCCGCTGTGGTGGACGGAAGCCGGTCTGCCCGTCGGCTCGCATTTCATGGCGAAGGCGGGTGACGACTTGATGCTGCTGCAGCTGGCAGCCCAGCTCGAACAAGCCGACCCATGGTTCCTCAAACGGCCCACGCCGTAGTCGCCGGTACTCGCCACCCTCACTCGTCGTTGGATAACAGAACTTCAAGAATGCGCTCGGGTGATTCGAGGAAACGACGCCACAAACCAACGACGTTGAGGTCGTCGTAGTCACAGGAATGAATGCCGCCATCGTCCAACTCGTAGATCAACGCGCCCGGCATACGCATCAGCAGCGGTGAGTGGGTGGCGATCACGAACTGCGCACCCTCCTGAAGACCATCATGAATGAACCGCAGCAGCCCAAGTTGGCCTTGGAACGACAACGCAGATTCGGGCTCATCCATCAGGTACAGACCGGGGCCACCGAAGCGGTGTTCGATCAGCGTGATGAACGACTCGCCATGCGAGCGTGAATGAAGATCGGGGAACATGTGGGTGATGCCGTAGTTCGGGTCGTCCTGTGCGACATGGGTGGCCATGCCGTAGAACGTCTCAGCGCGCAAGAACCACCCCCACTGCGGTCGCGAGGCCCACAGCGGTTCCAGGAAGGTCCCCAGTTCGCTGTGAGTGTCCATCGTCTGAAACTGCAGATGCCGGCTTCCACCCTCAGCGTTGAGGCCGGCGGTGACTGCAATGGCCTCGATGAGTGTCGACTTGCCCGACCCGTTCTCCCCGACGAACACGGTGACCGGGCCGAGAGTGAGGTCGCCCAAGGAGGCGACGGCTGGAATGTCGTACGGGTAGCCGGACGAGGGCGCCCTGTCGCTGACGCTGATTGCTCGCAGGAAGCGAGGGCGTGCTTCGGCGGCCATCTCACGAACGCTACGCCGACGAGCAGCCTTCGTGCGGCGGCTGTGACGGAGGGAGGTGGGCCGGTAGCGTCATCGGTCATGCCGGTGATGCGACGGATGACCTGGGCGCGAATGAGCGATGCCGAACGAACGGCTCTGTGCGATCGCGGTCTGACGGCCATCTTCGACGCCGACCTGAAGATGTCGATCGGGCGCATCATTGACGATGTGCGCGCCAATGGCGACGAGGCGGTGTGTCGTGCGCTGCGCGACTTCGACCGGGTGACGCTGGAGCCGCACCAGTTGAAGGCGACACCCGACGAACTCGCCGAAGCGACGGTTGGCGCGGATGTTGATGCCGCGATCGACGACGCAATTACGCACCTGCGCGCGTTCAACGAACAGCTGATGGCCCGTGCCGAAGACTGGAGCTTCGAGAGCGAGCCGGGGCTGACTGTCGGCGAGAAGATCACGCCGATCACCAGCGCCGGGCTCTTCGTTCCCAGCGGCAAGGCCAGCTACCCCAGCGTGGCCTACCAACTCGCCGTGCCCGCCACCGTTGCCGGCGTGCCCACACTTGCTCTCGTCGTACCTCCGATGCCCGACGGCAGTGGTCGCGTCGACCCCGCCGTGCTGGTGGTCTGTCGCAAGCTGGGCATCACCGAGGTGTTCCGCGTCAACGGTCCCGCTGGCGTCGCAGCCCTGGGGTTCGGCACCGAGACGATTCCCAAAGTGCGCAAGATCGTCGGCCCGGGCAGCCCGCCGGTCGCGTGCGCGCAGGTGGAAATGCAGCGCTACGGCGTGGCCACGATGATGATCCTCGGGCCCACCGAGAGCATGGTGATCGCCGACGACAGTGCCGACCCGCGCCTGGCCGCTGCGGATCTGTTGAACGAGGCCGAGCACGGCACTGACAGTGCGGTCGTCTTGATCACCACGTCGGTTGCGCTGGCCGATGCGATCGAATTGGAACTCGAGCGGCAACTGGCAACGCTTCCCGACGCACGATCGGAAGCAGCCCGCGCCGCACTCGGCGTCAACGGCGGATGCGTGTTCGTCGGCGACCTGGGCGAGGCCGCGGATGTGGCCAACCGATGGGCGCCCGAACATCTCCAGGTAGCGGTGGCCGCGGACGCTGAAGCCGAACTCCTCCTCCAATTGGTCAACGCCGGCGAGATCCTCATCGGCCAGCACACACTGTTCAGCGCCGGCAACTTCGTGATCGGTTGTCCCGCCAGCCTGCCTACTGGCGGCTTCGCGCATGTCAGTAGCGGCATCACCGCCGACACCTTCCTGAAGCGCACTGCCATCGCACGGGCCGATGCCGACGCCCTGCAGCGGATGACACCGACAATTCTGGCGATGAGCGAACATGAAGGGTTTCCAGCACATGCGAACGCAGCGAAGCAACGAGGCACTCTGTGAGTGACGTGAACGCTGAGACTCCTGAGGAAGCCGAGCGCCATGCCACGAACCTCGAACTGTTCCTGGACCTCGTCTTCGTCTTCGCGATCACGCAGATCGCCTCGCTGATCAGTCACCACCCAACCGGCACTGGCACCGCCAAGGGTTTCCTGATCGCACTCCTGGTGTGGTGGCAATGGTCGCAGTTCACATGGGCGGGGAGCGCTATCGACCTCCAGCGCCGGGCTCGCACGCGAGTGCTCGTACTCGCCTGCATTCCGGTCACCTTGATCATGACCATCAGCATCCCCGAGGCGTTTCATTCGACCGGCATCTGGTTCGGTGTGACGTATCTCTGTGTGCAGCTGATCGTGTTCGGCATGCAGGGTGCGGTCGCGTTGGCCGATCCCGTCGCGCGCCCGGCCTTCATCCGATACGCCAGCGTTGCGAGCATTGCACCCGTCGCAGTGATGATCGGCGGCTTCGCCCACGACAACGTTCGCGTCATCATCTGGGTAGCGGCCGGGTTGATCTTCGTGCTGGGCGGGCTGCGCGGCGCGAGTGGTGAGTGGGTGATCAACCCGGCGCACTTCGCAGAGCGGCACTCGTTGTTCATCATCATCTCGCTCGGCGAAGTATTGGTCGCGGCGGGCGCAAGCGCCACCGAAGTCGGCCTCAGCCGAATCACCGCGGTTGCCATCGCGGTTGCCGTCGGCGTTGCGTGCACCTTCTGGTGGATGTACTTCGCGTTCATCCCGATCGTTGCCGAGCACACACTGCACCGGGCCCACGGCCCCGCACGCGGGGTGCTCGCACGCGACCTGTTCACGTTCATCCACTTTCCGATCGTGTTCGGCCTCGTGCTCTACGCGGTGGTGGTCAAACATCTGATTCCACATCCAGATGGGCATCTCACGGTCGACGATCGTTGGCTGCTGGCTCTCTCCGTGCTGTTCTTCGTCGGTGGCATCCTCTCGTTCCAATTCAGGATCATGAAGCGGATGGCCCCCGAGCGGGTGCTGTGCATTCCGGTCGCTGCTGCTCTGTGTGTTGCAGGCGCCTGGTTGCCAGGGCTGGCGGTCATCGCCACGGTCGCGTTGCTGCTCGGTGCGACGCAAATGGTCACGATGCGCCGCTTCGAGCGCGGCCAGCACGCGTTTCTCGCCGCGCGGTAGCACGGCCCGCCCAGCCTGACGCCCGGCACATTCGGGCATCGTAAGGTGGCGACCATGGCCGAGTCAGCAATCGTGGCGGACAAGCTGTGCAAGACGTTCGATGATGTGGTCGCCGTTGACAACATCTCGCTGGCCGTTCCCCGCGGCACGGTGCTTGGTTTGCTGGGTGCCAATGGTGCCGGCAAGACCACCATGGTCCGCATGCTCACGACCGTCCTGAAACCCACGAGCGGCAGGGGTTTTGTGAACGGGTTCGATGTCGTGGCGGAGCAGCAAGCGGTGCGGCGCAACATCGGTCTGGCGGGGCAGTACGCCGCAGTCGACGAGAACCTGACCGGCCGCGAGAACCTGGTCCTCGTCGGCCGCCTCACCCACATCGGCAAGGCCGCGGCGCGTCAACGGGCCTTCGAGTTGCTGGATCAGTTCAACCTCACCGAGGCCGCCGACCGGCCGGTGCGCACGTATTCGGGCGGCATGCGTCGACGCCTCGACCTCGGCGCCGCGCTGGTGACGCACCCGCCGGTGTTGTTCCTCGACGAGCCCACCACGGGGCTCGACCCGGCCAGCCGGCTCGATCTCTGGGCGGTAATCGAGACGCTGGTCTCGGACGGAACGACGGTCCTGCTCACCACGCAGTACCTCGAGGAGGCCGACCGGCTTGCCGACAACATCGTCGTGATCGACAAGGGCCTGATCGCGGCGGAGGGAACGGCATCGCAATTGAAGGCCCGCCTCGGTGACACAGTCATCGAATTCGAGCTCGCCGACGCTGCGATCGCCACCAACGCAGCTGCTCTCCTGGGCGGTACCACGGCGGCCGGAACGGTGGTCCGCCTCGTGATGGCCGACGGCGCTGCCACGTTGCGCGATGCGCTGAACCAACTGTCGGCGGCAGACATCAGGCCCGTGCACGTTGCGCTGCGCGAGCCCACCCTCGACGACGTCTTTCTCACACTCACCGGCAGCGGCGGGGTCAACTCATGAGCACGCCAGCCGCGCAGCCGACATCATCCACGATCTCTGTTAACGCCGGTGGCGGCCTTCTCTGGGCCGCGCGCGACACGAGCGCGATGGTGTGGCGCAACCTCACGGTGTTGCGGCGCGTTCCGTCGCTGCTGGTCTTCGCGTTGGTGCAGCCTCTGATCTTCGTCTTCATGTTCCGCTATGTGTTCGGCGGGGCGATCCCCAGCGGCGCAGCCGGTTTGCCATACGTCGACTATCTGATGCCGGGCATCTTCGTGCAGACGGTCACGTTCGGGGCCATCAACACCGCCGTCGGCTTGGCGGAGGACAAGAACAAGGGCTTGCTCGAGCGGCTGAAGTCGCTGCCGATGAGCCGCTCGGCGGTGCTCGGTGGGCGAGTGCTGGCCGACACCACCCGCAACGTCGTCATCGTCACGATGATGTTGTTCGTTGGATTTCTTGTCGGCTTCAACACGCATACGAATGCGTTCAAGGTCGCCGGCGGAGTTGCGCTGATGGTGTTGTTCGGGTTTTCGATCTGTTGGCTCTTTGCACTGATCGGCCTCTCGGTGGCCAACGGTGAAGCGGCGCAAGCCGCGGCCTTCCCCATCCTGGCTCCGCTGACCTTCGCCTCGAACGCGTTCGTGCCCACGGCCACGATGCCCGACTGGTTGCGGTGGTGGGCAGAGCGGCAACCGCTGAGTATCACCGTGCGCGGCGTGCGTGCGCTGATGTTGGGCACTGAGCCAATGGACTATGTCTGGGGCTCGATCGCGTGGTCGCTGGCCCTCACCGCGGTGCTCGCTCCGCTGGCCGTTCGCAGATTCCGTAACAGTTAGGAGGCTTGCGCCGGCGCCTGTACCGCGGTCGGCGGTTGGCGACTGAAGGAAGTCGGCGCGGGCACCATCGCGCGGGTCGCCGCCAGCATCGCGGCGAAACCAGCGCCGTTGCCCTCGCGAGGGCCGTCTGGATTGAAAAGGCCGTGATCGCCAAGCGCTTCCGCGTCGATGCCGGTGGGGACGACGGAAGGGGTGAGGCGCGTGGGGAGATGGGCCGCAGCGGCGACCACGGCGGCCGCAACTTCTGCTTCGCCCTGACTGAGACACCAGGTCAGTACCGCCTTCGATAGGTCGGCGTGGTCTGCCTCGTCGCGAGCGATGACCAGCAGGGTGTCGCGCACGCGCGGGTCGGTTGCACGTTCGGCTTGGCCCGCGGCCAGCCATGCCGCATAGCCCTCGTTGAGCACGCCGTCGCGTAGCGCCTCCACTGCAAGATGTCGCAGCTCGGTTTCCCGAGAGCGTGGCAGCCGAAGCGGCCGCAGCAGCCGGCCAGGCAGCAGGTTCTGACCGAGATACCGACCGGCGAGATCGAAGCAACGCTGAGTGTGATCTGCCTCTTGGTTGGCCGCGCGCGTGGCGCGCTCGGTCAGCGCAGTTGGAGCACCGACTGCGGTCAAGCGACGGGCGAGATCGTGAAATGCGACGACCGATGCATGTTCCATCTCGCCTTGTGCGCGCCAGTGTTCTCCCAGTGCCTTGCGGACCGTCGGAGAGAGTCGCAGTGCCTGGCGGTCAGTGAGATGCGAGTGCCCACGACGGCTGCGTGCCACGCGCAGCCGACCACCCCGTCGCCGCAGAGGGCGACCGGTGGTGATGATGACTTCGGCCGTGGGCGTTGGCGGCGGAACTGTCGTTGGCGAGTCGGTCAAACCACCCTTGCAACCCGACGCGGTGAACGCCAGCGGCAGCATGAACGCGGCGAGCCTCAACCGAAGGTGGCGCCTCCCGCGCACGTGGGTCATGCCTTATAGACGCACCACGCGGCGTTTTCGTTCGTTTTTCTCAGGATTTCTTTTTCGGGTCAGTCGGCACGTGCGCCGTGGAGCCGTTTGTCAGCCGCGAGTGCCCCGAGCGCAAGCACGAAGAACAGGATTGCGACGAGCAGGACGCTGACCGCTACCCGCGCGTAACCATGCTCGACGACGTCAAGGAACGGGTACGGGTAGAAGTTGCGGCCGGTGCGATCCTCGACCAGGGCGCCACGAACCAAGGTGTACGCCAACCAGAGGACAGGGAAAAGCACGCTGAGTTTGACGATGCGGCTGGTGACCCAACCGCGCGGTCCGAAGATGACCCAGCCGATCACGCAGAGGATCGGTGATGCGGTGTGCAGAATCCAGTCAGCGGTCACCGCTGGCCCGGTGAGCTCCGTCAGCCCCTTCAGTGCGAGGTGAAAGACGATGCCGGTAATGGTGATGCCGATCAGCGCGGAGAGGCGCAGCACCCGAAACCACGTCTGCGTGCGGTTCAGCTGAACCGCAAGTAATCCCGTGGTGAGTGCCACGAGGATGTTCGATTGCACCGTGAAGTAGGAGAGCACATTGACAATGCGTGCCGGCACGGCCTCGAAGTAGCCGCTGTCATTGGTCGCGGCCACCTGCAGCTGCAAGAGAATGCCGAACGTCACCAGCGCCGACGTGACCCCAAAGAACCACCGCGCAACCCGCTGATCTCCCATGCGGAGAAGGTAGTGGCAGCCACTCGGATCTGCGTGCCGCAGCTCACTATTCGATGGTTGCGACGAAGCACACCATGAAAATCAAAAGTGTCACTTCCGTTTTCATGGTAAGCGCGGCTACCGGTGCTGAACTCGGGCTCTCAGCTCGTGGTCAGAGCGAGCTGGGAGTGGTCGTCGGTGGTGGCCACGTCGACGGTGACGGTGCTGCCTTCCATCGCGGTGCCGCTGAGAATCAACAGCGAGGCGGGGTCGGCGATCTCGCGTTGGATCACACGCTTCAGCGGGCGGGCACCGAACGACGGGTCGTAGCCCTCGTGGGCAATCCACGCCAGCGCGGCTTCGGTGACGACCAGGGTGATGCGACGGTCGGCCATGCGCGTGCGTAGGCGTTCCACCTGAATCGACACGATCCGCAACAGGTCGTCCCGCGTCAGCGCCCGGAAGCGGATGATGTCGTCGACGCGGTTGATGAACTCGGGCTTGAAGAAGCCCAGCGGGTCGCCTGGCAGGTTCGATGTCATGATGAGCACGACGTTGGTGAAGTCGACCGTGCGGCCCTGCCCGTCGGTGAGCCGCCCATCGTCGAGCACCTGCAGCAGCACGTTGAACACATCGGGGTGCGCCTTCTCGATTTCGTCGAGCAGGATCACGCTGTACGGCCGGCGGCGCACTGCCTCGGTGAGCTGCCCGCCCTCGTCGTAGCCGACATAGCCGGGGGGCGCACCGATGAGGCGGGTGACGGAGAACTTCTCCATGTACTCGCCCATGTCGATGCGCACCATCGACTTCTCGTCGTCGAACAGGTACTCGGCGACTGCCCGCGCCAGCTCGGTCTTGCCCACGCCGGTGGGCCCGAGGAACATGAAGGAACCAATGGGACGGTTGGGATCGGACAATCCGGCGCGTGAACGGCGGATGGCATTCGCGACCGCGGTGACCGCGTCGTCCTGCCCGATGACCCGCTGGTGCAACTGGTCCTCGAGGTGGATGAGCTTGGTCATCTCGCCTTCGAGCAGCCGACTGACCTGCACGCCTGTCCACTTGCTGACGACCTCGGCGATGTCTTCCGCATCGACCTCTTCCTTCAGCATGCGATTGCCGACCTGCAGCTCGTCGAGGTGCTCGGTGGCTTCGGTGATGCGGCGCTCGAGCTCGGGAATGCGCCCATAGCGAATCTCAGCGGCCACCGACAGGTCGGTCTCGCGCTCGACCTGCGTACGCAGCTGCTCGAGCTCTTCCTTCAGCGAACGGATCGCGTCGATGGCCTGCTTCTCGTTTTCCCAGTGCGCCTTCATCTCGTGCATCTGCACGTTGAGCGTGGCCAGCTCGTCGACGATGGTCTCCAAGCGTTCCTTGGAGCGAGCGTCCGTCTCCTTCTGGAGGGCGACTTCCTCGATCTCCAACTGGAAGATGCGCCGCTGGACCACGTCGATCTCGGTGGGCAGCGAGTCGATTTCGATGCGCAATTTCGACGCAGCTTCGTCCATCAGGTCGATGGCCTTGTCGGGTAGGAAGCGGTTGGTGAGGTAACGGTTGGACAACACCGCGGCCGACACCAGCGCGCTGTCTTGGATGCGCACGCCGTGGTGCACTTCGTAGCGCTCTTTGAGGCCGCGCAGAATGCCGATGGTGTCTTCCACCGTGGGCTCGCCCACGTAGACCTGCTGGAAGCGTCGCTCGAGCGCGGGATCTTTCTCGACGTACTTGCGGTACTCGTCGAGCGTGGTGGCGCCGACCATACGCAGCTCGCCCCGAGCCAGCATGGGCTTGATCATGTTGCCCGCGTCCATCGCGCCCTCGGCTCCGCCTGCACCGACGATGGTGTGGATCTCGTCGACGAACGTGATGACCTCGCCGGCCGCGTCGGTGATCTCCTTGAGGACCGCCTTCAGCCGCTCTTCGAACTCGCCGCGATATTTGGCGCCGGCCAGCATGGAGCCGATGTCGAGGCTGATCAGCCGCTTGTTCTTCAATCCCTCAGGCACGTCGCCGTCGGCGATGCGGCGGGCGAGGCCCTCGACGATGGCGGTCTTGCCGACGCCGGGCTCGCCGATGAGGACCGGGTTGTTCTTCGTGCGCCGCGATAGCACCTGGATGACCCGACGAATCTCGTCGTCGCGCCCAATGACCGGATCAATCTTGCCGTCGCGTGCGCGCTGCGTGAGATCTTGGCCGTACTTCTCCAACGCAGCGAAGCTCTCCTCCGGGGTCTGCGACGTGACGCGGTGGCTGCCGCGAACTTCCTTCAACGCCACCAGCAG
>JANLPB010000237.1:0-14059 GCA_031366885.1 Ilumatobacteraceae bacterium | reverse complement strand
TGATCCGCATGCGCTCGCACCCGCTGCCCGAGGCACGTCATTACGCAGATCTCATGCTGCACGAACTTCGCAAGGTCATCCCCAGCTTTCTCAAGCGAGTGGACCTGGCCGACCGGGGCGGGCGTTGGAGCCAGTACCTGTCAGGTACCCGGGAACATACGTCGGCGCTGGTGGAGTCGCTCTTCAGTGACACACCAGTCGAGCAGGTTGCGGCAGTTCAGTTGGTCGACTTCGACCCTGACGCCGAGGACAAGCTGCTCGCCGCCATTTGTTACCCGCTCACCCACCTCCCCGAAAGTCAGCTCGCCGAGCGCGTCAAGCTGCTGGGTCCCACCGAGCGCCTTGCCCTGCTGCAGGCGTACATCGGTGATCGTGAGAACCGCCGCCACAAGCCCGGCCGTGCCTTCGAGCGAGTCGATTACCGGTTCGACGTGCTCAGCGATTACGGCGCATTTCGCGATCTCCAACGACATCGCATGCTCACCATCGAGTGGCAGTCGCTGACACCGAATCATGGCTATGTGCGCCCAGAACTGGTCGACCAAGCGGGTATGACCGACATCTTCGATGATGCGATGGCACGATCCGCCTCGCTGTACGACGCGCTGAAGGAAGAGTTCCCACAGCAAGCGCAGTACGCCGTCAGCATGGCCTATCGCATGCGGTACTCCATGCAGTTCAACGCGCGCGAAGCCATCCACATGCTGGAGCTGCGGTCGTCTCCTCAGGGCCATCCCTCGTATCGGCGTATTGCCCTTGAAATGCACCGTCTCATCGCCGAGCAGGCCGGTCATCGCACCGTGGCCGCGGCGATGACCCACATGACCACTGAGGCACCCGAGCTGGAGCGTCTGGCGGCTGAGCGACGCGCCGAAGCACGTCGTAGCCAGTCATAAACCGGCCGAATCAGGGCCCGCTCGGCCAAAAGTGACGGCTGTCACAAGGACCGCGAGTAACCTCCGCTGGCGCTGCCCGTAGTATCCCCGGCCTCGCACGGGGTAAAGCACTGAGTACGCGCTGGTAACGACAAGGAACCGAACATGGCTGACGACGAAGAGATCCCAACCGAACCGGACGAAGAGTTTGAGGAAGTCGAAGAAGAGGCCGACATCGACCCGGCTGAACTCGACGAAGACGCGCTCGAAGAAGACGCGCTCGAAGAAGACGAGTTCGTGGCGCTCGACGACGACTTCGTTGCCGCCGACGATGAAGAGGAGGAGGACGACGACACCAGTGGGCCAGTCCGTCGGTCCGTGCCTGCCGGCGAGGACGAGGACGAAGACGACGACATCATCGCTCCTGACGATGTAGAGGCCGATCTCGACACCATTTTGAAGGACCGTCTGGTGGCGGCCGACGACGAGGACGAGAACGAGGACGACGAACCCGAGGAGAAGGGCGAGGCCGCCGATCGCTTGCAGCCCAAGCGTGCCGACGAGCAACTCTGCCCCACCTGCTTCCTACTCGTTCGCCAGGGCGCACCGTTGTGTCCCATCGGCGACGACGAATGCCCCATCTTCAGCTGAGCATCTGATGAATGACGAGCGCCCCCTCATCGAGAAGGTGCTCGACCTCACTGTGTATGCCCCTGTAGGGGTCGCGCTGCACCTCCGGGCTGGTCTGGACACCTTCGTCGCCAGCGGCCGCACACGGGTCTCGGAGCGGGTACAGGTGGCACGCTGGGTCGGCGAGATGGCGGTCACTTATGGCCGTCGTGACGTGGAGAAGCGGCTTGCGGGCGCCAAAGCGCCGGCGGTGGGCAAAGTGCCCGTCGTCGTCGAACGTGCTGCGCCCGTTGCCCAACCGATGTCGCCGCCGTTCGATGACTACCAGCATCTCGCCGCCACGCAGGTGGTGCAGTTGCTCGGTCGGCTGCCGGCCGACGAACTCCGCGCCATTCGCGAATACGAGGTCGGCCATCGCGGTCGGCGCACGATCTTGGCCAAGCTCGACCAACTGCTCGGCGTCGGCTGATGGACCAGGCAGTGCGTGCCTTCGCCGATACGGACGCGTCGCAGGTGGCCACATTGGAGACCGAGGCTCGCACTGTCCTTGTGGAGCAGCGTGGTGGGCCAGCGCACCTGGCCGAGCGGCCAGCAGTGGGGGACTGGGCAACGCTCGCGCACGCTGCTGGCCAGTACGTGTGGGTGGCCACAATCGATGAGGTCGTAGTCGGTTACCTACAGATGCACGTGGCGCGCACAGCCGCCGAGGTGATGCAGGTCTTCGTGCACCCCGAGGCACGCGAGGTGGGGTTCGGCGACTGGCTGCTGGAAGCGGCGATCGAGGCCGCGCGGTCGCAGGGCTGCACAGTGCTGGAAGGCACCGCACTGCCCGGCGACCGACAGACCAAAAACCTCTACGAGCGAGCCGGCATCAAAGCCCGCAAAATCACCGTTTCGACCGCGCTGTAAACGTCTACTTGCCCTGCCAATTTGGGGCGCGCTTTTCGATGAAGGCGGTGAGGCCTTCCTTGGTGTCCTCTGAGCCCATCACCTTGGCGAACTCCTCGTTGGTCATCCGCTTCAAGGTCTCGTCGTCGCTGTACGCCGACGCGAGCACGACCTTGCGGCTGGCCCACACGGCCAGGGGAGCGGACTCGGTGATCTTGCCAGCGAGTGCCATCGCTTCTTCTACGGCCTTGCCCGGCTCGACCAGTCGGCTGATGAGGCCCAGCTCATAGGCCCGGGCGGCAGGGATCGGCTCACCGGTGAGGATGGCCTCCATCGCGGCTGCCTGGCCGATGGCGCGGGGTAGGCGGAACAGGCCGCCCGCCCCGGCGATGAGGTTGCGCTTCACTTCGGCGAGGCCGAAGGCGCTCCGGGTAGTGGCGACTACCAGGTCGGCGGCCAGCACGATCTCGCAGCCACCGGCAGTTGCCAGACCGTCGACGGCGACGATCACCGGCTTGGTGCGGTCGCGGTACGCGAAGCCCGCAAAACCGCCGCGCTTGGTGTTGAGACCAGCAGCGTTGCCAGAGTTGATGGCCTTCAGGTCGGCGCCCGCGCAGAAGACCGGGCGCTCCTGGCCCTCGGTGTTGGCGGTGATGATGCCGACCCAGATGTCCGCGTCGGCCTCCATCTGGTCGATCGCTGCCTCCACGCCCTGCGCCACGTCGCCGTTGACGGCGTTGCGTGCCTCGGGACGGTTCAGCGTGATGAGCGCGATTCGACCATGGACTTCGTACTTCACAATGTCGGACATGGGTCCGACTGTAGGTGTGCGACGCCGTCAGCGCCGAACCGGCGATCAGGCCTCGTCGACCGGAGCCTCAGCGACCTCGACCGGAGCCTCGACTACCGATTTGACCTCAGCGGGTGCCTCAGCAACGTCATCGCTGGTCGGTGCGGCCTCAGCCGGTGGCTTGGGTGCGGACTTCTTGGCCGCCGGGGGAGTCGGCGGCTTGGGTGCTGCCTTCTTGACAGGGGCGCCGGGACGCGTCGGACGCAGCGGCTTGGGCTGGGCCTTGGCGTCGACATCGATACCGAACAGCGCGGCGATCTGCGGTAACAGCGGACCAACGCGCTTGACCGTGGCCAGCAATTCGTCGTTCACCTGCGTCGGCTTCTCGGTGGGCTGAACCAGTGCACGAATGGGGCTGAAGGCGACCGCCTCGAGCACGGCCACCCAGCGGTCGGGCATCGCCTCGGCGGTGAGGTTGCCGGTGGTCGCAGCAGCCAACTTGCCAGCCAAATCGGTCGGGAAACGAACGCCTGCCTTCGGCGGCTGCGAGGAGAGCTTCAGGGCACGCACGACGCGGCCCACGCCCATCGCAGCATCGATGTCGCCGAACCACAGGCTGAGTTCCTTGTCCTGCTTGGCGACAAGAGCTTCCTTCAGCTTGGCCGAGATCTCGCGAGTGGTTTCGTCACGAGCAACGATCGGGTCTTCACCGGACGCAACAACGCTGCGCAGGTCGCGCAAGTCGAGATCCTCGAGGTCGGCGAGCGCAGCATCGGCACGGTCGAGCCATTCGGCCACGCGCAGTTTGGGCTGCAGTTGCTCGGCGATGGCCAACAGGCCGGCGGCCGGAATTTCCTCTTTGCCTTCGGACTTCAAGCGGGCGTTTTGTTCGCTGACGGCCTGACGAACGGCGGGGACGCCGCCTTGCAGCACTCGTTCGGCAACTGCACGCTGCGCCTCGGGCAGCTCTGCCAACACCGCGCTGCGGTGCTTGCGGCCCGGCTTGAGGCGCTTCGCCTTGGGGCGCTGCGGCAGTTCGGGTGGTGCCTCGAAGCGAGGACGCCCCTGTGGGCGGTCGCCGCCGGGACGAGGGCCACGGTCTGGGCGAGGGCCACCTGGGCGGTCGCCGGCTGGGCGCGGGCCGCGCTCACGGTCGCCACCGGGACCACCTGCGGGGCGGTCGCGGCGGGGGCCACCTGGGCGGTCATTATCGCGACGCGGACGATCGCCGCGGTCGCGGTCGCCGGCTGGACGGTCGCCGCGGTCGCGACGAGCTTTCGTCTCGATCACTGCTTCGAACGGCTTGTCGCTGCTGATCATTTCGAGCACGCCGGCCTTCTCGGCCTTCGCCTTGCCCTGGCTGACGGAGAGGATGCTGGTGCCGTCCATCTCTGTTTCGGCGTCGGCCTTCAGGATCATGCCGATGCCGGCGCCCTCGGGAAGCAGCGCGCCATCAAGCACACCTTTGGGTTTCTGGGCACCTGCGGCTCGCCACGTCCACGTGCCGTCTGGGCGCGCGCTAGTGAGCTCGATTTCGATCCTGCGGGACATAGGCGTCCACGGTATCTGCTTCATGGCACTTCGCTTCACGCCGTGACGGATCGGTACTCTCGCGACGTGCCCATTTACGCGCTCGGCGACCTCGTTCCCAACATCCATCCCGATGCCTTCGTGCACCCCGAGGCCGTCATCATCGGCGATGTCCACATCGGGCCGTTCAGTTCCATTTGGCCCGGTGCGGTACTGCGTGGGGACGACGGGTACATCACCATCGGGGCTCGCACCAGCGTGCAAGACAACTGCGTGCTGCACACCACGCCCGAGCGCCCCACCGTCGTCGGCGACGATTGCGTCATTGGCCACATGGTGCACCTCGAGGCGTGCACCATCGAGTCGGGCTGTTTGGTCGGGAACGGCAGCATCGTGCTGCATCGTGTGATGGTGCGTACAGGTGCCATCGTCGCCGCCAACGCAGTAGTGCTCAACGACACCGAGGTCCCCAGCGGCTCGTTGGCAGTGGGGACGCCGGCGGTGATCAAAAGTGGTCGAGCCCGCCAGAGCGACATCGACATGGGCGTCGCCTCCTATGTTGCGCGTGCGGCGCGCTACAAGTTGGACATGCGGCGGCTCGACTGATGCGCCAACTGGTGGTCACTGTCAGCGAGGACGAGGTCGAGCTGGTCAGTGACGCGTTGTGGGGGCTCGGGGTCGTCGCGATCGAGGAACGCACGAGCGACGAAGGCACTGTTGAACTGTGGACCTCGCTCGGCGACGAAGCCGGTGAGAGCGATGTCTCGCTTCCGCAGCCGTGGCCATTTCGATTCGTCGAAGTGGACGAGGCTGTTGCCGACACATGGCGCCAGTTCGCGGCGCCGGTATGGGTAGCTCCGGATTTCGTGGTGTGCCCTGCGTGGATACCGTTCGAGCCGTCGGCTGGCGTAACCGTGTTGCGCATCGAGCCCGGCGCCACCTTCGGCATGGGCGATCACCCCACGACGATCCTGTCGCTGCGGGCGGTGCGGCGGCTGGTTCAACCTGGGTGCACCGTGCTGGACGTGGGGTGCGGGTCCGGGGTGCTCGCCATCGGTGCCTGCGTCGTCGGTGCCGGCAGTGCAGTCGGTATCGACATTGCTCCAGCAGCCGTCCCGGTCGGTCGTGCGAACGCGGTCGCAAACGGGGTGGCGAGCCGTGTCGAGATCAGTACCACCGACCTCGCCGATATCGAGGGCGACTTCGATCTCGTAGTCGCCAACATCCTCGCCCCGACTCTCGTTGCGATGGCGGCTGACCTTCAGCGTGTTCTTGCGCCGGGTGGAGCGCTGGTGATCAGTGGGATACTCACTTCGGCGCATGACCATGTGCTGAACGCTCTGGCACCCTTGAAAGTCGTGACGTCCGACGAGATGGATGGTTGGTCGGCGGTCACCCTGCGTTGAGCAGTCGCTCGACTGCCGCTCGCCGGGGAATCGAGGGAACGGCACCGGGCGTCGTGGTGCACAGCGCTCCAGCGGCCGACGCGTACCGAAGTGCGGTGGTCAGGTTGTCACCGGCAGCCAGCCGGGCGGACAATGAACCGGTGAACGTGTCGCCCGCACCGGTGGTATCGACGGGCATTACCGAGAACGGCTCGATGTGGGTGACAGCGTCACGCGTGTGGAGCACCGCGCCACGGCTGCCCATGGTGACGACGACGGCTCCGGCGCCCGACGCCAGTAGGTGTGCGACGCCACCGAGCAACTCCACCTCGTGTTCGTTGGGAACCACGATGTCGCACAGCGCGAAGACACTGGGATCCAGCCGCTGCACCGGGGCTGGGTTCAAGACGGTGATTGCTCCTGAGTTGCGGCCGGCTGTCAGGGCTCGGAGCACTGCGGGCACCGGCACCTCCAACTGCGTCAGCACCACCCTCGCGGCCGGCAGGTCGATGGCGCTGACCGTGCCATTGGCCCCGGCTACCACGATGATCGAGTTCTCTCCCGTGGCGGCAACGCCGATGAGCGCCCGCCCGGTGGCCACCGACGCCGTCGTGACGTGCGATGAGTCGATGCCGTCGTCGGCCATCACGGTTCGCAGTGTCGCCCCTGCGGCGTCGTCCCCGAGTGCGCCGACGAACGCAACCGATGCACCTGTGCGGGCGGCGGCGACCGCCTGATTCAACCCCTTGCCGCCCGGGAACTCAGCGAAGGTGCCGCCCGGGACAGTCTCACCGGGCCCAGGCAGTCGGTCAACAGTGGCGACCAGATCCAGATTGGCACTGCCCACCACGCACACGTCGAACGTCATGACCTGAGCTCCCATATCCGGTCGCCGACCGCGATACGACGCGACTCCAGCAGGCCAAGTTCGTTACACGCGTCGAGTTGCTCCGGGCAAAGAGAGTTGGTCTGCCACCACAACCGCGGAAACTCAAATGGGGCGCGACCCAACCACCCCATGCACGCCCTGATCAGGTCAGCGGCGGGCCGGTCATGCAACCACCCGCGTACGACTACGTCGTCCGTGCCGGCTTCGACCAGATCGGGTGCAAGGTTTCGTTCGCGCAACGCAGCGGTGAGGGGTTGCACGTACACGCAGCCCTGCACGGTTGCCTCGACGAGCACGCTGTAGGTGAGTGCCACCCGCTCCGCTTGCTCACGATTGTGGCGAATCAGATCCTCCAGATTCGACTCGATGGGGAACGTTGCCGTGGGCCAGTCCTGACCGCTCCAGGCGCGCAGCATCGGTATGTCACGCATCACCGCGGCGTAGTCCGGCTCGACGAGCAACGGGGTCAGAGGGACGAACGTCAGCCCGTCGACGTCCACGTGGGTCGGTAGCGACTCTGGCAGCCAGTCGGTCATCGGGCGGTGGACAGTAGGGGGGTGGTATCGAGTGTGTCGAGCGCGGGCAGGTAGCTGCGTACCGCGTCGCGACGGAACGTGGTGCAGAAGTCGGGGCGAAAGAAGCGCGCACCCTCGCGCACGACGTAGTTGAGGATGAAGAAGCGATACGCCTCGGGAAGGAACATAACTTCCTCGTCCGACATCGGGAACACCCTGCGATACGACCGCAGAAACTCCAAGAAGGTCGGCTCGACCAACGTGTGTGGACCGTAGGTGAAGCGTGTGCGGTCACCGGTGCTGCTGGAGACGCGAGAGAGGAAGTAGAAATCGAGAACACGCGGTTCGATGCGGAACCAGTCGTAGTCCCACCGGCTGAACAACCGAAACGAGCCATTTGGGGCGGTCGGGTCGGCGGCGACGGAGAAGTTGCCCAGGTTCCAATCGATGAGGACAGGGATCTTGGGCCACTCGTCGTAGCCGACCTCGATCAGTCGCTCGAGAAAGCGATGCGTGTGCTTCCACAGCACGCCAATCGACTCGGGCGGAAGCTCGAAGTTGCGTGGAGCGAATGGGCTCTCCAACAAGTCGAGCAGGTGAATTGCGTCGCTTTTCACGGTTTTGGATCCGGCGGGAATCTTCGGCGCCAGATCGGTACAGGCGAGGTGGAACTCCGCTATCTCTCGCCCGAGATTGTGGACCTGGTCGACCGACAAGATGCGGGGCAAGTTCTCTCGGCGTGGCACGTCGTCGTAGAACACGGCCCACATCTTCTGGTCGTACCAGGTGAAGATGCGGCCGTCCTCGCGTCGCCACACTTCGGCAAGCATGCCGCTGAAGCGGGTGCCCTCGAGCAGCGTCGCGCAGCGATTGAGGCGGTCGTGGTCTTCGTAGAAGAGAAAGTACGAGCCGTAAGAACTGACCTTGCCAATGACCGTGGTGCCATCGTCGAGATGCAGTCGATAGACGCGGTTGGTGGAGACGTTGGCGCTGACTTCATCGACAGCGACGATGATCCGCTGATCGCTGTAACCCCTCCACGCCGCGGAGATTGCGGTGCGATGAGGAAGCGAGCCGTCCATGCCCGGCATGGTAGAGCCGCGGAGCGAGCCGCCCGCGGGATTCGTCTCAGATGACGTTGCGAGCTCGAACGCCGATCGGCGCAATCAGGCGGAAGCCTGCGGCGTGTCGCTCGTCCTCGCTCTCGCCACCCCAGTAGCCGTACTCGTGGTTCGAGCGAGCGAACGAGCGACATGTGGTGTTCACCTGGCAACTGCCGCACACATCGCGGGCAGTGCTCTCGCGACGTTCTCGTGCCTGAGGGCGTTCGGCGGGCGGCGGAAAGAACAGATGTGTCAGCCCTCTACAGGCTGCATCGTTCATCCACCGATCGTCGGTGATGACTCGTTGGACGAAAAGCTCGACCGCTGCCATAGAACCCCCTGATTCACGCCGGCGAAGTACTTGCACTGAGCAAGTAGTCACAGGATACGCGATCGAAACGCTCCCGTAAAGAGCTGTTCGCGAATTTCAGGAAAGAAGTTGGCGAACGCCCGCCGCGAACCGGTCCACATCGTCCTGGGTGGTGTCCCAGGCGGTCATCCAGCGCACTTGATGGCGGCTGACATCCCAGTCCCAGAAGAAGCACCAGTCACGCAGGGGCGCGATGGCGTCAGGGGGGAGCACAGCAAACAAACTGTTGACCTGTGGTGCATGGTCGTACTCGACCCCGGGAATGTCACGGGTCGCCTCGAACAGTCGCATCGCCATCGTGTTCGAGTGGTTGGCACCGCTGATCCAGAGGTCGTCGTCCAGCAACGCGTTGAACTGAGCAGCGACGAACCGCATCTTGGACGGCAACTGGTTCACCATCTTGCGCACGAACTTGGCACGTTGGGCGAACGCCGGATTCAGATACACGACGGCCTCGCCACCCACCAAACCCGCCTTGGTGCCGCCAAAACTGACCACGTCGACACCCGCGTCCAGCGTAAAACTGCGCAGCGCGGACACCGTGCCGCCGAGCGCCGCGGTTGCGTTCGCAATGCGTGCGCCGTCCAGGTGCACCACCATTCCCATGCGGTGCGCGGTGTCGCAGATCGCTGCAACTTCATCGGGGGAGTACAGGGTGCCTAACTCGGTGCTTTGCGTAATACTGACCACCCCGGGCTGGGCGTGGTGCTGCACGCCTTGGAAGTGGGCGAGCCCTTCGAGTTGCTCGGGTACCAGCTTTGCAGTGGGCGAAGGCAGGGTCAGCAACTTGGCGCCCAACGCTCGTTCGGGCGCACCGGCCTCGTCGACGGCAATGTGCGCCCACTCCGTGCACACCACGCACTCCGCTGGGTGCACCATGGTGGCCAAGGCCATCACGTTGGCGCCGGTGCCGTTCCACACCAAGAACGTTTCGCTGGCGGGGCCGAACAGGTCGCGGAAGCGGCCCTCGGCTTCAGCGGTCCAGGTGTCATCGCCGTACGCCAGCGCATGGCCGCTGTTGGCCGCAATCAGCGCCTCCATGACTGCCGGGTGGGCGCCGGCAGCGTTGTCGCTGGCGAACGCATTGGTGGGGGCGGGCGGCATCGAGACTGGTCGAGAATTCGTCATTACGGGCCATTCTGCCGGGCGTACAGTCGTCTCCCATGACCCTGGACTACTTGTCGTTGCTCGCGGCCGATGTTGAAGCCTTTGCCCTCGCGCTGGAGGCAGGCTCGCCGGACGCCGAGATAGCGGGCTGTCCAGGGTGGACGCTGCCTGCACTTGGCACTCACCTGGGCGTGGTGCATCGGTGGGCGCGAGCGGCAATCGTGACCGGTGGCGCGCCTCAGCTCGACCCGGCCAGCGACCCCGCCCCCACGGACTTGGTGGGGATCGCCGGTTGGGTTCGCGACGGGGGAGCGCGGCTGATCTCTACTCTCACGGAGACCGATCCGTCGCAGCCCACTTGGCACCCTTTTCCAGTGGAGCCGAAGGTTGCCGGCCTGTGGCGACGCCGCCAAGCGCAGGAGGCGTCTGTACACCGCTGGGATGCCCAGCGCGCAGTAGGGCTGTCGCCGACAATCGACACGGAATTCGCGGCCGACGGGATCGACGAATACTGGACGGTGACGCTGCCGCGGATGCTCTCTCGAGAGCGACGGACGCCGCCCGCATCGGTGTTCGCCACCTCCACCACCGATACGGGCGGGCGCTGGGTTGTCGATGGTGCGTCTGGTCAGGTGCTACCCGCCGGCCCCGATGTGAATCCGCACGCAGAGTTGCGGGGGAGTGCTCTCGACCTGCTGTTGCGACTCTGGGGACGCCCGGTCGATGAAGGTGCGCTAAAGATCATCAGCGACGCCGAAGTGTGCGCGGACTGGTTGGCGCTGGGCGGAGCGTGACGAGTGCACTATTCGGGCGCGACCGCTTCCTCTTTCACACGGATCGGCCCGAAGCGCCCGGCCTTCAGGCCGGTCATCCCCGTGTAGAACGCGCGTATGCGGTCCATGTCGGCGTGAACATCGCCAGTCACGGCGATGGCCGGACCGAAGCCACCCTTCCCGGTGGACCGGTCGAGAAACGCGAGAACAATCGGTACGTCGGCCTGCTCGGCGATGCGATAGAAGCCGGACTTCCAGTAGTCGGTAAGTGAGCGCGTTCCCTCTGCAGGAACCATCAGCGCAAGGCGATCCACGTGCTCAAACTCTGCAGCCAGCGAGGCCACCATGCCGCCCGGCGCGTCACGGTCGACCGCAACGCCACCGAACCATCGCATCACCGGCCCCATTGGACCTCTGAACAGCGAACGCTTCCCGAGCCACGAGGCGCGCACACCGCTCGCACTAGAGAGCGCGAGCATCATCGGGAAATCCCAGTTGCTGGTGTGGGGCGCGGCAATCATCACGCACTTCGCCGGCAGCGGATCGTCGCGCGTGACCGCCTCAAATCGCCACAGGGAGAGCCAGCAGCGGGCCAACAGGGAACTCATCGCGCGCAACCTATCTGGCGCGTCGGCCGCCCACGGCAACCTTGCCAGGTCAGGCGCCGAAGCGCGTGACGATCACGCGACCGTCGCGTTCGCCAGCGCTTGCGGCGAGGTCGGCGACCACCATCGAGCGTTGCAACCAGCGGTCATAACCATCGAACCGCGGTTGGTAGGGCGAGCGCCCGTGCACCGCCACGTTGTTGTCCACGATGAGCATGTCACCGGCCTGCAACGCGACCCCCGTGTGCTGGGCCTCGACGGCAGCTGAGAGTGTGCGCAGCGCCTCATCAGCCGCCTCATCGGTACCGACCATCAGGTCAGCATCGAACACCATCGTGGGTCGAGTGCGTTCCCCGCGCAGAACGGGCATCGACGGACCGAGCACATTGGACCGACCGTTGAGATAGCTCTCGTCGACCGCCGTACGAAACCGAGGCTGGAAGAGGGTGTCGACGACATCGTCGTCCAGATTGGGCAGCACTTCGAAGATTGAGGAGAGCGTCGTGAAGGCGCGTTCGTCGCCGCGCAGGCACAGCAGCAACAGGTACTTCGGGCGGTGAGGATGAAACGCGGCTTCGGTGTGAAACATCAACTGCACCTTCGACGAGGTGCTGACCTGACGGTGGGCGTTGGACTTCGTCGGCACCAAGTTCTGGATCAGATCGCCCCCGTGCTCCGGCAGATAACCCACCGGCTGACCAAGCCGGCGAGCGACCGTGAGCAGTGTGAACTCACTGACCAACGCCTTCTCGTATCGGGCGGTGGGTGACTCGGGCGTGAGCGGCAGGTCGCCAACGGGGAGCCCACGCAACACCAGTGCGCCAGACTGAGGGGCGGAATCCGCAAAGTCGATGAGTGCGTCGTGGATCAGCGCTGGCATCTGACGCGCAGCGTGGCCGGCTGCGCTGAGGAACGCTTCGTCACCGAATCGACCGTGCGGCACGGCGAGAGTCGGCCAGGTAGGGGAATGGACGATGGAGGGGACTGCGTGTTCGGTCAGCGTGATCATTGTGCGCCCAGCTCTTTACATGATGGAATGAATATTCCAATCCTATCCGAAATGGGAACATCCGAGTCAACTCATGGCGAGGAAGTACGGTGTTACATCGTGGAAGTGGCAGAGCGCATTGGTCGAGCAAATACGTCGCTGACGCCGGCAGAGCGACGGGTTGCCGAGGTGATTCTGGAGCGACCGCAGCTCGTTGCATTCGGCACCGTCGCCGAGTTGGCAGAGGCGGCGGCGTCCGGAGCGGCCACAGTAGTGCGCCTCGCTGGCAAGCTTGGCTTCGACGGCTTCACGGGCCTCCAGGCATCGGTGCAACACACGCTCGCCGCCCAGTTGCGCCCAGCAGCAGAACGCATCCGAGAGCCTGCTGCCACCGACGCCATAGGCCGTCACCTCCAGCTCGAGATCGACAACGTTGCCACCACTTTGAGAGCGCTCGATGGCCAGGCGCTTGCCGACGTCGTCGCACACCTTGCAGCCACCAACGCTCGGGTATTCGTGCTCTCCGGCGATGCGTCGCTGGGCGTGGCGCAACAACTGGTCGCAGACCTCCACGCGCTCCGTGACGACGTCACGCTGGTCGACGGCAATGACGTGGCCGTTCGGCGAACCGTTGCGCAACTGCGCGCGACTGACGTGGTGGTCACAATTGATCTTCGTCGTTACGACCGCTGGGTGGTGGCCGCCGTCCGCGATGCGAAAGCCAGGGGAGTGTGGTGCGTCGCTCTCACCGACAGCCTGCTCTCCCCGCTGGCCGGCCTGGCCGAACGGACGTTGACCGTCGCCGCTGCTGGCGGAGGCCCATTCGACAGCCACGTCGGCACGCTCGCGCTGATCAACGTTCTGGTCGCTGGTGTCGCCGACCGTTTGCGCCGCGACGCCACCAAGCGTCTCGACCGGGCCGAGGCCGCCTGGCAAGCGGGCGGCGCGCTCACTGACCGGTAGCGTTGGAGAGCTAGACTTTCGTCATGACGAAAGTCGAGGAGGAGCCGAGTGAGCAGCGGTCGCGGTGCAAGTGGTGCCGCCGCGTGCTGCCACCTCAAAAGCTCGGGCGACCACGCACGTTCTGCTCGCACGCGTGTCGGCAATGGCACTGGGTCGGCGCGCAGCGCGCCACCGAGTTGAAATTGAGCGAAACGGAGCTCATCGTTGCCAAAGTCGAGCTCGATCGGCTGCACGACGAGTTGTACGTGCTGGCTTGCGCCGTCAACGACGCGGAACGCGACCTCGTCGAGGCCGGCGTCAAGCCGAGTGTCCGCGAGCTTCGTGCTGTCGTTGACGGTCTGCTCGAAGCAGCCCGCCCGCTACGTGACCGCGAGCTCACTCCCGCCCAGGCCCAGCCTTAACGCCCATAATCATCGTTATGTCATGTAAGTGCACATATGGGTGCCTGGACGCGTCGCCTCGCGTCTCGTACGATCTGCGCAGCGGGCCGCACGAAGGAGAGCATCATGCTCCATCGAAGTCGGCACCTCCGGCGAACCACCCTCACCATCAGCGCATGTTTTGCACTTGCGTGCACTGCAGCGCCCTTGGGAGTTGCGACCACGCTTGCGGCACCAATGTCAGCATCATCGGACGTGTTTGCGAAGC
>JANLPB010000235.1:0-3568 GCA_031366885.1 Ilumatobacteraceae bacterium | reverse complement strand
GTGCCCGAGCCGGTGCCCGGCGATGGCGAGGTGCTGATCCGTGTACGCAAGACGTCCATCTGCGGCACCGACCTGCACATCTTTCACTGGGACGCCTGGGCGCAATCGACGATCCCCGTGCCGATGGTGGTGGGTCACGAGTTCATGGGCGAGATCGCCGCGCTCGGCGCGGGCGTGAAGGGCCTGCAGGTTGGCCAGCGCGTCGCCGGCGAAGGCCATGTCACCTGCGGGCATTGCCGCAACTGCAAGGGTGGCCGACGCGAGTTCTGCCACAACCACACCGGCGTCGGCGTCACTCGACCGGGCGCCTTTGCGGAGTACATCGTGATTCCCGCGCAGAACGTGTTCGTCGTTCCGCCGCACATCAGCGACGACGTCGCGGCGGTGCTCGACCCGCTCGGCAACGCCACTCACACAGCGCTGCGCTTCGACATGGTCGGCGAGGACGTCTTGATCACCGGTGCCGGTCCCATCGGAGTCTTGGCATCGGCGATCGCACGCCACATCGGGGCGCGCCACATCGTTGTCACCGACATCAACCCGTACCGCTTGGCCATGGCCGCGGCTCACGGAGCAACGCGTACGGTCAACGTCGCGAAGGAGCAACTCGGCCCGGTGATGGCCGAGCTGGGCATGACGGAAGGCTTTGACGTTGGCCTGGAGATGAGCGGCGCCGAAGCCGCGTTCAATCAGATGCTCGATTCGATGAACCATGGCGGCCGCATCGCCGTGCTCGGCATCCCCGCTGGGCCGATGACGCTGGACGTCAACGACGTGATCTTCAAGGGACTCAACATCCAGGGCATCTACGGCAGGCGCATTTTCGAGACCTGGTACAAGATGTCGGCGATGCTGCAAAGTGGTCTCGATGTCAGCGGCATCGTGACGCATCGCCTGCCCGCCACCGACTTCGAAGAAGCGTTCGACATCGTGCAACACGGCGAATGCGGCAAAGTCATTCTGGATTGGTAGTCATCAGCCGAACAGGCTGCCAAACGCCTCGCCGGCGTCGTCGGCAGCCTCGCTGAATGCGTCGGCGGCTTCCTCCAAAGGCGCAGGCGGGGGTGGCACGTCCTCGATGATCTCGACGATGTCGACCACCACTTCCTCAGCCGGAGCCACGTCGGGCAGCGAGACGTCGGGCAGCGAGACGTCGGGCAACGCCATGTCGGGCAACGCCATGTCGGGCAGCACGTCAGCTGGCGCCTCGAAGCGTTGCTCGACACCACCGATCTCCACGCTGATGCCGCTGACGTCGATGGAGAGGTCGTGGCCCACATCGACTGTCCGCCCAGCGAATGTCACCGAACCGTCTCCGGAGGTGTCGAAGCCGTCGCTGTCGAGGGCGATGTCGACGTGCTGGCTGACCCCCCGATCACCAAGGAGCCCACCATCGGCGTTGGTGTCGAAGTCGTCGTTCAGTGTCAGCTCACCGCCGCGTGCTTCCAGGTCGAAGTCGGCGTCGGTGCCCGTGACGTTGCCGTCGGCATCGGTGAACAGGTTGGTGCGGCCTGCGCCGAGGTGCACGCCGTCGTCGCCAGCGGACACTTCGGTGCGGTCGCCGGTCTCGGTGATCGAACCATCGGCGTCGAGCACCAGATGATCGCGAGTGCGTGCGTAGCTGGCGCCGTCTGCGTCGGCCTCCGCGTGACGTTCTTTGTCGACGGTCTCCACCGTGCCATCCACACCTAGGGTCACCCGATGCGATTCTGAGTCCCAGTTGGCGCCGGCCGGCCCAACGCCCACGTCGCTGCTCGTCTCGGTCGCGGTGAGCCCAAACGAATCCTGCACGACATCGGTGGTGGAAGCGCCGCGATGGAACCCGTCGATGCCGATGCCGACATCCTTCGCACCCTCGTGCTCCCATGAGCTGGTCCCGTCGGTTGAACCGCCATGCGTTTCGACGACTTCTGTTCGGCCAATTCCATCCACCGCCACGGTCTCCTCGACCTCGTACCGGTCGATCTCCGACCAGCCGGGGTCCAGGCTGTCGGCGTCCGAGAACCCAGATGCGGAGCGAGGGTCGCCCAGCGGCTCGTCCGTGCCGTCGTACGACTCATCGCCGACCCCGGTCGCGGCCTCGTCCTCCAGCAGGTCGTCGTCCTCGGGGTCGTCAGGGTCTTCCTCCTCGGGGTCGATGTCTTCGTCGTCGGGGTTGGGGCGTCCGTCAGGCACGCGCTCGCTGTCTTCCTCTACGGCTCCGAGCACCATGAAGTCGTCGGGGTTGTTGGCAACCTCCGACAGGGCGTCCTCGCGTGCACTCGGCCCGAGATCGTCGGGCTCGTACCCGGCCTTTTCCAGCATCTCGTTCTCCAAGAGCGTCTGCTTGTCCAGCGCGTTCGCCATGTCATCAGTGCTCATCGAGTCGATCTGCTCGTCGGTGTACCCGGCCTCCTTGAGTGCCTCGTACATCATCACGTCGTTCGGATCGATGAGCTCCATCTTCTGCTCGTCCGACATGACGGCAATCTCGCCTTCGGTGTAGCCCTCGCGCATCAGCGCGGCCGTGACCATGTCGGGGTCGGGTTCCCCCATCGCGTCCTCGCGCTCCTCGTCGTTCATATCGGAGATCTGTTGGTCGGTGTAGCCGCGATGACGCAACAGCGCGTACTCCTCCTCCTCGCCCTCTGGTGCTGGCGGGAAGTTGGTGCTGGCGCCGTCCCTGTCTGCGGCCGCGCCGTTCGATGGGGCCGCAAGCGCTTCCTTCTGTGCATCGCGATCCATCGCCGCGATCTCGCTCTCGCTGAAACCCGCAGCACGCAGCAGCAGCGAGATTTGGTGGTCGCTCAAGGCATCGAGGTTGTTGTCCATCGCGTTATTCAACGACCGCAGTGGCGATCTGTCATCAGGGAGTTCTCCCGGTTGCCCCGCTGTACAGCGACCGGCAAACTTGAGTGAAGTACGCTCAAGTTTTCTGTTGGAGAAGTTGTCGGTCGAATGCTGTCGCTCGTAGGCTTGCGTCTAGTTCGCTCAACATCCCCCAGAACATCAAGGAGCATCACCATGGCCAAGGCAGTCGGTATCGACCTGGGCACCACCAACTCCGTTGTCGCAGTCTTTGAGGCTGGCGAAACGGTCGTCATCCCCAACTCCGAAGGTGGCCGTACTACGCCCTCGGTCGTTGCATTCAGCAAGGCCGGTGAAGTGCTGGTCGGCGAGGTCGCGAAGCGCCAGGCCATCACCAACCCAGATCGCACGTTCCGCAGCATCAAGCGTCACATGGGCGAGAGCTGGAAGAGCGACGACATCGACGGCAAGCGCTACACCCCGCAGGAAATCAGCGCCCGCACGCTGATGAAGCTCAAGCGCGACGCCGAGGCCTACCTGGGCTACACCGTCACACAGGCCGTCATCACCGTGCCCGCGTACTTCGACGATGCCCAGCGCACCGCCACCAAGGAAGCCGGCCAGATCGCCGGCCTGGAAGTCCTGCGCATCATCAACGAGCCCACCGCGGCTGCACTCGCCTACGGCCTCGACAAGGGCGCCGAAGATGAGAAGGTGTTGGTGTTCGACCTCGGCGGTGGCACGTTCGACGTGTCGGTGCTGGAAATCGGCGAAGGCGTCT
>JANLPB010000107.1:0-22119 GCA_031366885.1 Ilumatobacteraceae bacterium | reverse complement strand
GTCGCAAGCTGCTGCTCGCCGGCAGAAGCGGCCTGAACCTCACTCACACCGAGCCCATCGACCAGTTCGTGGCCCGCTTTGGCTCTGCCACGCTCATCGCGGATTCCGTGCGGCAGTTTCCGCCCACGGCGCTACGTGATTGGGCGGCCGCACTGGGCCAACCAACATATGTCGGTTCCAGCGGCCGGGTCTTCCCGACGGCGTTTCGCGCAACCCCGTTGCTTCGAGCATGGCTGGCTCGGCTCACCGAACTCGGCGTGCAGATTCATGTACGACACCGATGGGTGGGCTGGCCCCTCGATGCGGCCGGCGGGGTCGACCCACGAAGACAACAGTTTCACACGCAGAGCGGGCAGCTCGTCGAGACGACCAGCGACGTCACGGTGTTCGCTCTCGGCGGTGCCAGCTGGCCGCGTGTCGGGTCCGACGGCGGCTGGGTTTCTCGCTTCGAGGCCGCCGGCCTCGGCGTGCGAGGGCTGCAACCAGCCAACTGCGGTGTTCGTATCGAATGGTCGCCTGTCTTCTCCGAGAAGTACGAGGGCGTACCCATCAAGAACGCACGGGTGACAATCGGCGCTGCGTCAGCTCGCGGCGACATCATGGTCACCGGCCACGGCCTGGAGTCTGGCCCGATCTACATGGTGTCCAAGGACGTTCGCCAGGCGATCGAACGCGATGGAGCTTGCACACTGCTCATCGATCTGCACCCGGATCTCACCGCCGGCGCCGTTGCCGACCGGCTGTCTCGCAGACGACCGAAAGACTCGACACACACCTTCCTTCGCCGATCGCTTGGTCTGGCACCCGTTGCACTCGCCCTGCTGCGAGAATCCAGCACACACGATCTCCCCAGCGATCCAACTCAGCTGGCGCAGTTGGTGAAGGCGTTGCCCCTGCACGTGAACGCCCTTGCGTCTCTCGAACGGGCAATCTCTACGGCAGGCGGGCTCTCCTTGGGCGAGTTGGACCAACAGTTCATGATTCGGTCGTTGCCGGGCACGTTCGTCGCCGGCGAGATGCTCGACTGGGAAGCGCCGACCGGTGGCTACCTGCTGCAAGCATCCTTCAGTACCGGGGTCGCCGCTGCCCGTGGAGCTATCGACTGGTCCCCGGCTTAGCGAATGGCAAGCCGTTTAGCGAATGGCAACGAGCGGATCGTCGGCGATTCGACTTTCGATGCCGCTCGGCCCGACTGGCGCGCCACCGCGAATTGTGACTCGACGCATTCGACGTTCCACCACCCCGTAATCGTCAACCGCGTAGTGCAGCGTCGACCGATTGTCCCAAATGACAACATCACCCTTGGCCCAATGGTGACGCAACACGAACTCAGGCTGCGTCGCATGGTCATAGAGCAGGCGCAACAGACCGTCGCTCTCGATGCGCGACATGCCCACGATATGAGTCGTGAACCCAGGGTTGACGAAGAGGTTCTTCCGGCCGGTCACCGGGTGCACGCGCACCACGGGGTGAATGACCGGTGGCACACCGGCGGCGTCGTCGTACAACTTCTGCGCGTCGTCGCGAGCGAGTGCAGAGTCGAACGGCTCACCCCAGTAGGCCAGTGGCGAAATGCGATGGACCGCCTCCAAACCGTCGATGGCGTTCTGCAGCGCAGGAGCGAGCCGCTCGTATGCGGTGCGGGTGTCTGCCCACATCGTGTCACCGCCCCATGCGGGCACGACATCACTGACCAGTACCGACGCCGCCGGTGGCGTTGGCATGAACGTAACGTCGGTGTGCCATCTCGCATTGCGTCCACCCTGAGCTCCATCGAGAACGAGAATCTCCGGATGGTCGGGGTGCCCGGGCACCACCGGATGCGCCGGCGTGGGCTCGCCCAACGCACGCGCCAGCGCGACCTGCTCTGCATGCGTTGGGTTCTGGCCTGGGAGCACCAGCACCAGGTGCGCTGTCAGTTGCGAGCTCAGCCACGCACCATCGACTCCGTCGGCCAAGTGTCCACCCGTCAGCGTCGCGCCGAACGCACTCGTCAGCGGCGTCACGCTCCATTGATCCGTACTCATCGAAGTCCTCCTCGAAGAATTCTGCCATGGCTGTCGAATCACGGCGGTGTCGTTCGTAGCGAGTACAGCCAGCCGGTACCGCTCCGGTCCTGTTTCCTTTCGCTCACGCAGGCTCGGCGCGCTCAGATAGGTTGCTCGGCGCCATGTCGCCACTTACTCGAACGCTTCGCCTCGTCGGGTCGTGGGTGGGTGTCGGCATCGGGGTCCCGCTGCTGATCCGCGCCCAATTGGGCGTTGCCCCCTTCGACGTGCTGAACACCGGGGTGGCCAGTCTCACTGGCTGGTCGTTGGGCGTGGCGTTCGTGGTCGATGCCTGCGCGTTCTACCTCGCCGGTTGGCTGTTGGGAGCGACCCTGGGTTGGGCCTGCATCGGCGGCACCCTGATCATCGGCCCGATGGTCAATGTCGTGCTCGGTGTGCTGCCCGTACAGCACGCCATGGTTCCGCGACTTGGCTTCTTCGTCGCCGGCTTGGCGATCATTGCCGTTGCCATCTGCCTCGTGATCACCACTGAGCTGGGCGCTGGTCCGTCGGAGGTGTTCATGCTGGGTCTGGTCGTGCGCGGCATGGGCATTGTGCCTGCGCGTTGGATCAGCGACGGCCTCCCACTGATCGTCGGAGCGCTGATCGGCGGTGCGCTCGGCCCCGGCACGTTGGTGTTCGCTGTCTCGATGGGCCCGATGGTCAAGTACGGCCTCGGCCGACTGCACTATCAACCCGCCCGCGGCGGCTCGTTGACCACACACCCCTGAGAAGGCGACTCTGACCCAGAGAGCTGGCCCGATGGCCTGGCTCAAAAAGCCACCAGCCGACGCCCCGATTGCTCGGTGCGCCGGCTGGCAACAGATTGCGTTTCAGTTACTCGACAGCGAGTTGTGCGAGCAACAGACCCTTCGCCGCTTCGAAATCCTCAAAGGAAATCGACTCGTCGTCGAAACTCTGGTGCAGCGCAGCGAGATCGGAGAGCACATCATCCTGCGGTCGCTTCGGGGCCAAAGCCGCCTCTGCTTCCTCAGCTGATGGTCCAGCAGACGCTTCCGCCTGCTTGCGATCTTTCTTGATCGCCGCCTTTTCCTGCTTGGCGCGCTCGCGGTCGCGCTTGGCACGACCGTTGCTGCTCAGAGCGGGCGGACGTTCTGTGCTTCTTCACCCTTGCGGCCGGGGGCAACGTCGAACTCGACGCTCTGACCTTCGACGAGGGACTTGTAGCCCTCGCCCTGGATCTGGGAGAAGTGCACGAACACGTCTTCGCCCTGCTCGCGCGAAATGAAGCCGTAACCCTTTTCAGCGTTGAAAAACTTAACAGTACCTGTGGCCATTTGGGCCCTCACCTTCGACGTGGATCCGCCAAAGCGGGAACCCTTGAAGAGGACAGCATATCGCGCTCTTCGTGTTCACACACGCACGGAGACCTCGTAGAAACTTTCACAAGCCTCACTCAGAGCGCGGCGATGAGCGACCCCGCGGCAACGATCAACAGCAGCCCGAACGCCACGCCGGCGAAACGCCGGTCGCCGAGTCGAAGCCAGTGAACTCCGAGGCTGAGCACCCTCAGCAACGGCACCGCGACGATGAACGCAACGACGGCGATGGCGGCCACCCGTCCGGGTCGCCCCGGCAGCAGCGCCCCGGCAGCAGCCCCCACGAATGCGACCACCGCCGCGACCTGCAGGACGTGTTGCATGCCGCGCATTGGAGTCTCGAGCTGTCGTTTCGTGCTGCTCATGCCCGCAGCGCCAACACGACGGCGACCACGACCAGCGCCGAACTGAGGAACGTCCGTACCTGTGGCGGAGACAGCCGCGACTGAAGCTGTGCGCCAGCGTTGCCCCCAATAATGGCGCCAGCGCACACCGTCGCACACGCTCGAAGATCCAGGCGACCTTGAAGAGCGAACACGATCAGGCCGGCCGCAGAGGTGATGCCGATGGTGAAGGTGGTGGTCGCCGCCGCCACACGAACCGGCACATGCATGACCTCACTGGTGGCTGGTGTCTTGACGAAGCCACCACTCGCACCCGCCAAACCCGCGATCAGCCCGGACAGTGTGAACAGCGCCGCTCCAACGCGAAACCTTGCCGCCTGGTACGGAACGAACTCGTCGTCGAGTTGGTAGACGCCCGACAGCGCACCAACGTGCTCGCCCACATCGTCGAGCGAAAGGTTCGCCTGCGGCAGATTGCGGATGCCTTTTCGGCGGCCGCCGAACACTCCGGCCGACAACGCAACCGCAGCCAGCACCAGCTTCAAGAACCTGTCGCTGGCCAGCCCGCTGGCCAGCGCGCCAACGATGGCTCCCGTGCTCGCGAACACTTCCGTAGTGATTCCCAAACGATGGTTGACCAGGCCGCCTTGCAATTGACGCGCACCAGCCGCAGTTGAGCCCGCAGCGACAGACACCAAACCCAGGGGCGCCGCAGCCCGAGCGGGAGTGCCCGTGAGAACCAGCAGAGGGACGAGCAGCACCGCCCCTCCGAGACCGCCGACCGCACCCACCGCCGAGGTGACCACTGCTAATGCAAAGTCGACCAAGTTCATTCGTCACGCCGACCCATGGTGGCACCTTACTGAGCGGCGTTCGCGACCCAGTCCCACAGCTGCTGCCGGCGCTCGGGCGTGTCGCTCGATCGGGTGCTGGGCAACTTGTGAATCGATCGCTGGTGTCGGTCGAGCCAGAACTTGCCGGTCGATGCACGCGGCTCTCCGTCGTCGAGTGCCAGCCATAACATCGTGTCGGCCCCCTGCTGGGGTGACCGCAACAGTGGGCCAACGATCTTGCGAAAGGTCGGCAACGACTCGCGCACGCCGGGTGTATCGGCCCAGCCGGGATGCATCGCGTGAAACACGACGTCCCCACTCGCGACACGTTGCGGCCACATCTCGTTGAGCGTCACCTGTGCTCGCTTTGCGCGTGCGTACTGCTCGCTACCCTTGTAGTCGGCGCCCATCTGTAACTCGTTGACGCGAAGTGGGCTGGCATACATCCCGCCCGACGACATAGTGAGCACTCGCGCCGAGGCCGATTTCTCCAGCACGGGCAGCAGAAGCGTCGTCAGGAGGAAGGGGCCGACCACCTGGCTAGCAACAGTCTGCTCCATGCCCTGCGCCGACAGTTGCCGCGTGGCGCTCAGCGCCCCTGCGTTGTGAATCAGCACATCGAGGCGGTCGAGGCGCTCATTCAGCTCGCCGGCGACGCGACGTACCGCATCGAGATCACCCATATCGGCGATCGCAGTCGACACCAGCTCGCTTCCCGTGCTCTCCGAGATCTGATCGCGCACCCGGTTGGTCTTGGATTCATCGCGACCGAGCAGCACGACCGTTGCTCCCACTGCGGCGAGCTGTTCCGCCGTCACCAGACCGAGGCCGGACGTGGCACCGGTGACGAGGACAACTCGGCCCGACGCGTCGTACTCGCCGATCGGTTTCCAATCCGCGAGACGCGATCGGGCGTCGTAGCCGAGGCGGGTGAAGCTGGTGAACACCGGCGCCTCGATCACCGTGTCGACCACGCGTTGGATGGTGCTTTCCGCGTCGGTCATGCCGGCACATCCTCGCCGGACAGCACACGCCGTAGACCGGCCGCGGCCCGGTCGCCGATTCGACCGAAGGCGAGACCGAGCAGAGGGTCGGCAACTCTCAGTACTCCGTTCAGCTCCAGCAGCGCGTCGTAGGTGACCAACGTTGTAGCTCCGTCAGCGCGAACGGTGACCCGGTCGGTGGACTTCAAGGTCCTGCTTCGCGCCACCACCAGCAGCTCAGTGTCGGGCTCAAAGACCTCTGTGACGTAGCGCAGGGTGGTGCCCGACACGGTGACGTCGAACTCAGCGCCACTGCCGCCAGCGTCGCCCTTCACCTGCTTCACATCCTTCACACCGGGGTCCCACTGTGCGAAGTTGCGCAGGTCTGCCATATATGCGAACACCTCAGCGGGTGACTGATGGGTGCGAACAGTCGTGGTGTAACGAGCCATTGATACCTCCAAAATCATTTAGCACGAAGCCTATGGGTCGCGCGCCGCAAGTAGGTTCGTCGGATGGGGTCCCAGCGGATACTGACAGTGTGCGGCAGCCTGGGTGAGGCGTCCGCCAATCGGTCACTTCTTGATGTCGTAGAGCGTGTCCTGAGCCAGCTCGGGGTCGAAGCAACCACAGATGCCCAACTTGGAGCGTTGCCGGCACTGCGACCGGAGCTGGTCGATGCACCGGGCACCGCTGTCACCACCTTTCGGCGACAGATCGCGATCGCCGACGCAGTCATCATCGCCGCCCCGGAATACGCCGGTTCCCTTGCCGGCGCTGTGAAGAACGCACTCGATTGGGTGGTCGGCTCCGGCGACCTGTATGGAAAACCCGTCGGCATTCTCAGCGCGGGTACCACCGGCGGCCCATTTGCACGTCAGGTCCTGGCGCAAACACTGGTTTGGCAGGGCGCCGATCTTGTGGCGCAGCTTGGAGTGGCTACCCCACGCACAAAATCGGATGCCGCGGGGACACTCACCGATGAGCACACCATCGCCGCGTTGGAGGCGTTCACCAATGCCGTGGTCCGGTCCACCAGAGCCACAGCCGACGAGCGAGCTGCCGTCAGCGAGGCGGTGGCAGCATCACTCGGAGTTCACCGGCACCTCGCCATCGACTCCATTGCCGTCTTCGCCGGATTCGACTGACTCGCCCTGCTCGTCGGACGCCGCCGGCTTGGGCGCCCACGCCGGCGGCACGCCAGTTTCCAGCTCGATGACCAACGCCTTGGCAACCTTCCAGGCTTGGTCGGCCTCAGCGCGCCCTCTGCCGGCCTGCTTCGCAGTGCGAACGCTCTCCACCGCCCGCTCCAGCTCGCGACGAGCGACTGCAAGTGCGGTCACCTTCGCGGCTGCTTCCTCGGCGCGCAGCGCGGCATCGACTCGCTCCTGCTGTTGCCGTGCCGCCGCGGCACGATCAGCCTTCTCCGCTTCCTTCAACGCCGCGGCGAATCGCTCGACGTCGCTGACCCGAGCAGCTGCAGGAGCACCGCCAGCCGAGGTGGCGGACGACGTGACCGACGATGTGGAGGGAGATTTGGGGCGGCGGCGGCTGGGCATCGGGTGCAGTCTGCCCTGCGCAGCACGGTCAGTGTCAACACCGGGGCTGCCACTCGCCGAGCCGGACGTCAGCGCACGGTGAACTGAACTGCGACGCGCTCGCTGACGTGGGGGGCGATGAACGTCTGCACCAACGCCTGATGGTCTGCATGGTCGCGGTATTCGAGGAACGTTTCCACTGACTCGAACTCACCGGTCACCGCATAATCGAAGTTGGCCGGCGCGACCTTGAGGTCGGGGCCGTAGGCATACGAGACGATCTGTGGGATCAGCCCCGGCAACCGATCGAAAGCCGCCGTCGTTGCCGCGACATGCGCCTCCTCGACACCCGCGTTCCACTTGAACATCACTACGTGTCGAATCATTACGGCTCCCTAGTCAGGCCGTGAAGCGTAATCACCAGTGGTGGATTCAGGCGCGGAGGTGAAGGGCGGTGAGGCCGCGGATCACGAAGTTGGGTTCGTACACCGGCTCGGCAGTCAACTGCAGCGACGGAAATCTGGCGGCGAGCCCGGCTATGGAAATCTCGATTTCCTGACGGGCGAGCGGCGCGCCGACACAGAAGTGGATGCCGCCGCCGAACCCGATGTGCGCAACATCGCCGCGCCCGATGTCGAAGTCGTCCGGATTGTCGAACCGACGCGGATCGCGCTGCGCCGCACCGAACAGCATCGCTACCTCCTGACCCAACTCGATCGTCTGGCCGGCAATCTCCACACCGTCCTCCAGCACCCAACGCTCGAACAACTGCAATGGAGGGTCCCACCGCAACATCTCCTCCACCGCAGTGCGGGGTGACACTGCGCCGCCAACAACGCGCTGCCACTCACCGGGGTGCTGCAGGATTGCTCGCATGCCGTTGCCGAGTGTGTTGACGGTTGCCTCGTGGCCGGCTTCGAGCAGCACCATCGTCGTGGAGACGATCTCGTCCTCGGTCAGCGTGTCGCCTTCGTCCTCCACGCGCACCAGTTCCGACACGAGGAGCCCATCCGGGTTGCGTCGCTTCTCGGCGATGAGCGCCCGCGTGTAATCGATGTAGTCGGCTGCTGCCCTGTTCGCGGCGGCGCGCACCTCGTCGGTGGTGCTCAGCTCGTACATCTTCACGATGGCGTGGCTCCAATCCAGCAGTCGCTGCGTGTCCACCCGCGGAACTCCCAACATCGAGCAGATCACCGCCACTGAATAGGGCTGCGCGTAGTCGCGGAGCAGCTCGAACTGGCCAGCCTCTTGACAGCGGTCGAGTAGCTCGTCAGCAAAACCCTGCACGGTTGGGCGAATCGCGGCGACCGACCTCGGTGTGAAGACCTTGGCCACCAGCCGACGAATGCGTGTGTGATCCGGCGGCTCGAGGCACAGCAGCGACCATTGCTCGTGTTGTTGAAATGCCGCCCAACGCGAGTCTGGCTCAGGCCGCCCCAGTGCCGCATGCGAGTACAAATGTGTGTAATTGCGACCCAAACGCCGGTCACGCAGGGACTCGAACACATCGCTGAAGCGAGTGATGACCCAGTGCCCTGCGGCGTCGTTCCAGTAGATGGGCGTGGCCTCACGTAGCTCGTTGAGCACCGGATAGGGGTTGGCGATGAAGGCGGGGTCACTGACGTCGAAGCGGGCGATCAGTTCCTCAAGGCGCATGCCGGCAAGCGTAGAACCGCGGCGCGATCAGCCAAGAACCTGCCAGGTCCACACCCTCATATCCGCGCCGACACCATCCTCGACGATGAGCGGTGCTGCCTCCGTCCGCTCGACCAATCGCCACACGTCGACAGCCTCCAATCGACGCACTTCCGCTGCATAGCCCAGCGCGTCCAGCGCGTCGTCGCGAAACGTCAGTGAGACGTGACCGCCAGGGCGAACCACCGCCGCCAACCCGGCCAACGCACTGGGGCCGACGTGTCCATATGTGAAGACACCGACGGACACGACAGCGTCGAAGGCTCCGTTGGCGAACGGCAGCGGCTCGAGCAGCGAACCCTGGTGAAGCTCGTCGTAGATTCCCCGCTCACGGGAGCGCTGGAGCATCGCGGAGGACAGGTCGAAACCTTCCAACCGGCCGACACCCAGCGACCGCAGATTCAGACCCACCAGGCCCGTGCCACAACCAGCGTCGAGCACGTGTGCATTGGGGCCAGCAAAGTGATGGCAGCGCTCCGCTCCAGCGCGTGGCGCCAACCAATGCATGCCCTGCAGGTCGTCGTCGTAGTCCGCAGCCCACACTTCGTAACGGTCGCGAAGCTCCTCCGGGGAGGTCGCCGAGTAGATCCACGCCAGTCGGTCATCATCCATTCAGCGATCTTGCCATGCTGTGAACTGCCCACGAGGTAGGTTCCTCGCCCATGATCGTTGTGGCAGGTGAGGCGCTGGTCGACCTCGTCATTGATACTGAAGCATCCGTGTTGTCCAAGATGGGAGGCGGGCCGTACAACGTTGCTCGCACCATCGGCAGGCTCGGTCGGCCAGTCATGTTTCTCGGGGCCATCTCGAACGACCGGTTCGGCACGCAACTTCTGGCGCAACTCGGCAACGACGGCGTGACACACGATGCAGCGTTACGCACCGACCTCCCCACAACCCTGGCGGCCGCGGAACTGAACGAGCACGGCGCAGCCACCTATCGCTTCTATTTGAGCGGCACGTCGGCGCCTTCATTGGCATGCGTTCCCGCCGCCGCGCTCTCGCCTGCGGCTGTGCACGCCGGCACCCTTGGCTTGGTGCTCGAACCGATGGCATCGACGCTGCTGGGATACCTCGCTGCACTCCCGCCCGACACCCTCGTGATGATCGACCCGAACTGCCGGGCCGGCGTCATCGCCGATCGAGAGGCCTACGTCCGCCGCGTCGATGAGGCGTATCAGCGAGCAGACGTGGTGAAGGTGAGCAATGACGACACCGAGTACCTGGCCCCCGGCGTCGACCCCCTCGACTACGCACGTTCGCTGGTCGGGCGCGGCGTGGCGCTGGTGTTGGTCACGTGTGGCGCCGACGGCACCTGGGTGATGACCGGCGACCATGAGGAACTGGTGCCGACACAGCGAATCGTCGTCGCCGACACAATCGGCGCGGGCGACTCGTTCGGCGGTGGCTTCCTGACATGGTGGATGGACGCCGGGCTCGGTCGCGCCGACCTTGCGAACGTGACTCATGTGGTGCACGCAACCAGAGCTGCGCAGGAAGTTGCCAGCATCACCTGCCAGCGCGTGGGCGCCGACCCTCCACGTCGCTCAGAACTCTCTGCAGGCTGGGGCTACACCAGCTGACGAAGGCGGCTCTCGATGTCTTCGCGATTGAGATAGCCGCCGCACATCCGCCGCAGTCCGGTGTACGCGGCCCGGCCATGCAGCACCCGCCAGTTGTCGAACAACATCGCCTCGCCGGGCTGCAGCACATGGCGCCACTGCATCGCGGGATCATTGGCGAGGTCCTCGAAGACACGCAACGCGTCGTAGAAGGCGATCATGTCCGCCTCCTCAAGGAGGAATGGCGCCCGGTCGTAGTTGTTGAACGAGACCTGCACCAGCCGACCGGTGTGGTCGTGACGAAACACCGGTCGCGTGGCCATCAGATGTGCCCCGTCACCGATGTACTGCCCCGGCACGACGACGGACGACAACACCTCGAACAGGTCGGCGTGCTCGGCCTCCATACGACGAGCGATGGCGAACGCATCCACCATCGTGCTCTCACCACCGGTGCCGACGAACTCGAGGCAATGCAGCAACTGGCTACCCGGAGCGTCGTTGCTGTAGGTGCTGTCGGTGTGGCCGCGCAGTTCCAAGGTGGTGTACGCCGTGTCGGCCTTTGACATGTCGGCCTGGAACTCGAAGAACCCACCGAAGATGGTCTCGCGGATGTAGGCGACTCGACGAATGAGCCCTTCAGTGGCCGCTGCCGTGGCCGGCGTGCCCAGCACGAGGCAAAACCCGAACTGCAACGTGTTGCTCAGCCACTGCACCAGCCCCGCATCTGTGTTCATGACCAAGTCGTAGGCCACCGTCGGGGTAGTGAGCGAGGCCGCGTTCCACAACGTCACCGGCACGTCGACGGCAACGCGCGCCATTCGCGGATGGCGGTAGGCGGCGAGGAACATCACCGGCAGCGTGGAGGTTGGTTCCAGCATGTCCCAGGTGACCCGCAGGTGGCCGTCGACGACCTCACTGTTGAGCCCACGCAGCGCTGACGGCACTCGGGCGGTGAACAACTGGCGCTGCTGGGTCACAGGGTGCATCGTGTCGTCGTCATGCGCGTGATCGCGCAGCCACAACCACGGGTAACGCGTCACGACACCGTCGGCCCAGGTGACCTCCAACGAGTTGTCGTCGTGACGAAGCGATGCGATCGTTGCCATTTCCTGAATGGTAGTTCAGTCGAGCAGCAGTTCAATCGAGCAGCAGTTCAATCGTGAGTCTGAATCACCAGGAGCACAATCGCCTCGCCGGTGCCCGCAAGACCCGCCTGCTCTCCCCTCTCGCTGATCAATGTGTCACCTGCAACGCCAGTCACTACGCCGTCCGCAGTCACCACTCCGCTCACCACGTGGACCACCACTACGGAGTCGGCGTCGCTGACGTGTGACGCGTTCGTCCAGTCGTGTCGCTCGCTCACGTGGAAGCGGTCGCGATCCCAGATCACGTTGAAGTCCGTTGTCGGACCATCGATCAGCGTCGCCGCGATCGCTGATTCGCCGGCAAAACGCGCCCGGCGTCGCGTCGGTCGCAGCCGCATGATCTCGCCGGTCTCGGCGACGGCGAGGTCCATCCCTGCGCCCGCCACAAGGACGAGCAGTCGGTCGTAGCCGTCGAACGCCGAGAAGGGACCATCCGATTCAACATCTGCGATTGACAGCCGCCAACCAAAGCTCTCGCCGCTGAGAGAATCGCGCGCGATTTCTCTGGTCCAGCCACCGTCATTGCGCCACCGCACGCGAGGTGCGTCAACGCCGCGAACCAGCCTCATCGATCAGAACTTCACCAGTGCGATACGGGTACCGCGCACCTGGCCGCCGGCCCATGTGACCTGTGAAGGGTCTGCCAACTCGAAATCGGGGATGCGCTCCATCCAGGTCTGCAGCGCGACCCGCAGTTCCAGCCGGGCGAGGTTCGAGCCGGCGCAGCGGTGTATGCCCGCGCCGAATGCCACGTGGCGGTTGTGCTCCCGGTTGAAGATCACTTCGTCGGGGTTCTCGAATTGTGCGGGGTCGCGATTCGCCGCCGGAAACGACATCAGTACGCGATCGCCTGCTTGCATTGGGCAGCCCTGGAAGTCGATATCGCGGTCAACGATGCGCGCCATGGTTACCGGGGCATACGCGCGCAACAACTCCTCGACGGCGGCCGGCCACAGGTCGGGGTTGTCGCGTAATTGCTGGCGGTGCTCCGGGTGCTGCGCCAGGTGCCACAGCGAGGCGCCGATCGACGACCACGTGGTATCGACGCCAGCAACCAGCATCAGGTTGCACACACCGATGACGTACTCGACGGGAACCGTCTCGCCATCGATCTCGGCCGCGAGCAATGTGGAGATCAGATCGTCCTCACGCGGATTGGCCTGCCGGTCGGCGACCTGGGCGGCGAAGAAGCCGAGGATCTTGCTTCGCGCCGCCAACCGAACTTCTTGGTCCATGAGCCCCGCTTCCAGCACGCCGCGCACCCACGAGGTGAACTCGCCAGACATGTTGGTGGGCACGCCCAGCATGGTGGCGATCACACGCACCGGAATCTGCTGCGCGTAGTCGGCTGCGGAGTCGGCGGTGCCGTTGTCGATGAACTTGTCGATCAGTTCGTTGCACAGGTCGCGGGTCAGCTGCTCGTACTTGGCAACCGCCTGCGGCGCGAAGAACGGCAGGATGAGCCGCCGGTGCCAGTGGTGCTCTGGCGGGTCGCTGCTGATCGGTGGCGCGGCAACACCTGAGTATGCCCCCTCGGGCACCTGACCATCCGGCGGGCCCGTCACCAGCACCTGGCGAGAGGTGAACACATCGTGCTCCTGGGCCATGGCAACGATGTCGGCGTACCGGGTCGGCATCCATGAGCCACCCCACCGTTGCGTGTGCGCCACCGGGCATTCGGACTCGCGAATCTGTTCGAGAGTCGGGAACGGGTTCAGCACAAACGCCGGATCGAAGATGTCGTAGTCGGTTGTGGGGTCGATGGTGGGGCCGAGCGTGGTCATGTCAGTCGTCTTCCGTCTCGAGAATTGTGAGTGCGCGCTCGGGGCAATTACCAACTGCTCGCCGCGCCTTTGCTTCCAGTTCCATCGGCAGGTCGCCGGCAATCAAAATCACGGCATTGCCGATGTCGTCGGCGCCGAAGACCTCCGGCGCTGCGATCGCGCAGCTTTGGTGTCCGTGACAGGCGTCGTAGTCGAGTGTGACTTTCATGCTGGTTGCTCCCCTCCGCTGACTGCAGCTCGTCGTGGATCGTCGGCGCGCAGCCGACCAAGAATTGCAGTAGTTCGCAGTTGTGCGACCACGTGGTCGCGCGGCATTTGCTGTCCATCGTCGGCCGTGTCGAGCCACCACCGAAGAACCTCGATGATCTGGCCGGCCATCGCCCGCACGGCTAGACGTGCGTCGACCGCAAGCGGCATTGATCCCTCGTCGAGGTTGTTCGAATCCAGCTCCGCGATCACCTCCGCAACGCGTTCCGTAAACAGGCGCAGCGCGACACCGTCACCCTCACCGCGCAACACCACGCGCAGTCGGTCGGGGTGGCGTTCGGCGTCCTCGAACAACATCTGCAGACGATCGGCCCCGTCGCGACGCTGCTCGAAACGGTCGAGCACGTCGACCACCACCTGGTCCGCAATCGCCGCCAAGAGGTGCTCCTTGTCGCGGAAGTGCGTGTAGAAGGTGGCCCGCGTGACCCCCGCCCGTTCCACCAACTGCTCCACTGTGATCGCCCGATAGCCGACGTCGAGGCAGAGCGCCACCATGGCCTCGTGCAATGCACGATGCGTGCGCCGCACCCGCGGGTCGGGGCGCGATTCCACGACCGAGGTCGGCGGCGCGGGCCGCAGAGTGATGTGCCCCCCGGTCATCACCGATCACCATAGTCACTTCTGGACAGAGTGTCCAGAAGTTTGTCACCCCATGACAGTGCCGGACGTCGCGGACTTCTCTCGCCGACGCGAGAATGCTCCGAGGTTGATGGTGCGCCCCGTACGGGCACCGACGAACTGCACCGGCGTCTCGTCGTGGTCGATGCCGGCTGCCTCGGCATCGATCAAGGCCTTGATGAACTGTCCGGCGAGCGGCGCGTTCTTGAACTGGTTGCCGCTGGTGCCGCACGCCATGAAGAAGCCGGGCAGGTCGCTCTTGTCATAGATCGGAACCCAGTCGTCGGAGGCGTCGTACAACGCTGCCAAACCCACCGGACGGTGGGGTACACCGAACTCGGGAACCCGCCGGGCGATGCGCATCATCGAGACCTCGAACTGCTCGACCGTTGGGTACTCGTCGTAATTGTCCGGATCGTCGACCCAGTGCAGGTCGTCGCACTCCGGCTCGGTGCCGCCCACCAGCCACGTTCCACCGAGCTGAGGGCGCAGGTAGTGACCAACGTCGAGATCGGCAACAGCAGGCATACCGTCCTCCAGGCGCAGACCGTTGGGCGGCTCGACGGTGAACACCTCCTGGCGCAGCGGCCGATGACCAATTCGCATGCCATCGGCGACGCCGGCCATGCGGTTGAGAATGCCGGAGTGCGGACCGCCGACGTTAACGACCACGGGTGCCGAGATTCGCTCGCCGCTGGCGAGTGTCACCCCGGCGACGCGTCCATCTGCCTGGTCGATACTGACGACCTGCTGATTGAACCGAAACTGCGCGCCATGCGTGCGGGCGGCAAACGCAAGGTTCTTCGCACAGAGCATCGGGTCGTCCATGAACCCGCTCTCCGCTTCCAGGATCGCGGTCAGTTGACCCGTTGCGTCGTCGGCGAACGCCGGATCATCGATGCGCTTCGGCGGGTAGTAGGCGCCAAGGTCCATCCCCGGCAGGAGCTTCTGCAATGCATCGGTGTCGACAATCTCGTAGGCAATATTCAGTTCGTCCCACAGCCGCTGGATGCGCACGGTGCCGTCTCCGGGCGTATGAAAGATGCACATGCCCGTCTTCACGAAGCGCGCCATACCGTCCGGGTCGACACAGCCGAGATGGCCCTCCCAGTTCAGCCACATCGCCGCGGCTTCCCATGCGGTGAGCACGGCATCCGTGGTGGAGTAGCTGAAGCGAATGATCGACGATGACGAGCTGGTGGAGCCGGCACCTGCGGCCGGTCCCTTGTCCACGACGATCACGGATCGCCCGCCTCGCGCCAATTCCAGCGCGACCGCCGATCCGATCACGCCCGCGCCAATCACGATGGCATCGGCGGTGTTCTCTCCGGCAGCTTCTGTGCGGTCACTCATGGCGCAAAACTAGCGCAGCCGCTTCTTTCGCGGTACGTCCGTACCGCCCAACTTGGTGGCCAGACACCGGCTCTAGACGAACCGCGCCCATGCATCGACAGGCATACGCTCGGAACGCAAGGCATTGATCGGGGCTTCCCTGTCGCCATAGCCGATGGCCATCCCACAGAAGAGCATCTCCTCGGCCGGCGCACCGACGAACGCTCTAATCGCACCGTGACGCACCGACCAGTACTCCTGCGCGCACGTCGCCAGACCGGCCTCGACCGCCAGCAGCATAAGGGTCTGCAGGAACATGCCGAGGTCCGACCACTGCGGAGGGCCCATCTGACGATCGACGAAACAGAACAACCCCGCCGGGGCACCGAAGAAGTCTCCGTTCTGCGCGAATTGTCGCAACCGCCCGGCCTTGTCCTCGCGCTCGATGCCGAGCAGTGCGTACATCTGCTCACCAATGGTGAAGCGGTTGGTCCGGTATGGCTCGGTGAGCTTCGCCGGGTAGATGTCGTACTCAGGCGCCTCGATCGGCGGTTGGTCGACCAAGAACTCGCGGAGTCGAACCATCGATTCGCCGTTGACCACGTACACCCTCCACGGTTGCACGTTGCCGCCGCTGGGCGCTCGCGAGGCGGCGTCCAGAAGTGCCCTCAGCGACTCGTCGCTCACCGCCGTCGGTTGAAATCTGCGGATCGATGAGCGGGCCAGTACGGCGGCAGAGACATCCATCCCGCGGACGCTAGGCCGTCGCGGCGCCGATCGCCCAGCCGACCGCCATCGTCACGCCCATCGCCACTGCGCCACCTACGACAACACGGGCGATGGACCGCCCTGGTCGCGCGCCCCCCGCTCGCGCCCCGACATAGCCGAGGCCGACCAGCGCCAGCAGCGCAACGCCCATGATCACCGAGATTCTGAGCGCAGCACTTGCTGCCGCCGCCGCGATCAGCGGAAGGACACCACCGACGCTGAAGGCCAATGCCGAGCTCCACGCGGCCTGAAGGGGCTGAGCCAGCTCGTCGGGTGAGATACCCAATTCGTCGCGCAGGTGTGCGCCGAGGGCGTCGTGCTCGGTGAGTTGGGTGGCCACCTCCTGGGCGAGCGCGAACTCGAGGCCCTTCGCCTGATAGATCGCGGTCAGCTCTTCCAGCTCGTGGTCCGCTTGGTTGGCCAGCTCCCACGTTTCCTTCTCAATGTCGCTGCGCTCGCTGTCGCGTTGTGACGACACCGACACGTATTCGCCAAGTGCCATCGACACTGCGCCCGCTACGAGCCCCGCGACGCCGGCCGTGAGGATTGCCGCCCGCGTGCCGTCAGCTGCCGCCACACCCAAGAGCAACGCGGCAGTCGAGATGATGCCGTCATTGGCACCGAGCACCATGGCACGCAGCCACCCGGTTCGGTGTCCGAAGTGGCCCTCGCTGTGTCGCATGCGTCGAGCCTACCGAGGGCGATTCTGCGCGACCTGCTCCAGCCAGGGCACGAAGCCAACCATCAGGTCGTTGACTGCCGCCTTGTAATCGTCCATCGCGGTGTCGAACGAGCGGTACATCGCAGCCAGTTGAGCCGCGATGTCGCGCCGTGCGAGCAGCACACTGGCGGGTGCAATCTGCACCTTGATGCTGAACAGAATCGCTCCCGTGCGCGGCAGCCTGCGCAGGGTTTGGCGTTCTGTTCGCAGCCAGAACGGCGCACCGTCAGCAGCGGGCAGCAGTTGTCCAACGGGTTGCCCCGGCTTGGTTGTCGGCACGTGCAGCAACGGCCACGGCTTGACCGAGAGATTGCGCCGACGAACAAGACGGTCAACCGGCATGCCGTTGAAGTAGCGGTCGACCTTGTCGGACAAGACGTCGCGGTAGTGCGCCACCGTGCTGTGCACGTCAGTGGTGCGCCGCCCGAATTTGTCCGACAACCGCCAGATCGAGGGAAAGCACAGGCTGGCCCCATCGAACCACCAATCTCCGTCGCGCGGAATCATCAGGCACAGGTCGTCGGGCAGCAGCGCCCCTGCCACGGCTAACGGATGGTCGTCGAACATCGGGGTCGGAACACCCCGCTGCCGCAACCAGTCGACCACCAACTCCAGCACTTCCTGCGCTGCCTCATCGGCTGTGTCGGCGCAACCGAAGACGGCGTCGCGCTGCTCCGCCAAGAGTCGGCGGCGTAGTGCCACCTCCTGCTCGAAGGCGTCGTCGAGGATGAACCACTCGTCCAGCGGCGTCGTGCGGGTGCCCATTTTCACGAATGGCTCGCCAGTGTGCAGATCCAGCTCGTCCAGCCAGCTCGGGGCCGGTCGGGCGAGGTACACGTCGACGTCGGGTGCGTACTGCCAGAGTTCCTCACTGCTGAGGCGAGACGACTGAACCATGAGCGACTATGCCTGCGTGCGAACGGTGAGGCGGCTCCAGGCACCCACGTAGACGCGGTCACCGTCGTGCAACTCGGTGGGTACGCCCGGCACCAACGCCGCCGTGGACTCGTCCGGGGTCGTGCTCCGGTCCACGACGTAGGTGCCGTTCGTGGAGGAGAGGTCGACCACCGTCAGACTGTCGCCGTCGCGCACGAACTGCGCATGGCGGCGCGACACTCCCGTGTCTGCGTCGAGAGCGATCTCGGGCCTCAGCCCGCGAGACGCCGACGAGCGGCCGATCAACGCCGTGTGATTCGTCAGCGGCACCGTTGACGAGGACAGCGCGGGACATGGCTGATCGGCCAGCGCACCCTTGAGGCTGTACCACTCGGGGTCGACTTCCAGCACCACCAGCCACCCGACGTCGGAGGCGTTGTGCTGGGTCACGGCCGAGGTGCTCACGGCGGGCGGCGCAGGCGCCTGGCCGGTCGTGAAGTCGTACCCGCAGACTTCGCAAAAGAGTGCGTCGGCGGGGTTCAGTTCGTTGCAATTGGGGCAGATCACCGGAGCGCCGACCGGGCCAGAAAATGGTGGAACCAACGGCGACGACGCGGCAGCGGCCGGCACACCACCGATGCGAGCACCACACGTGTCGCACCACTCTGGGTCGGCACTGAGATGCCCGCTCGGACACGTCGACCTGCTCATGGTTCGCGCCGAATTCTGGTGGTTTTCGTGCTGCGGGTATCGAGTGCCATCTCGTCGGACTTGACCACGTCACGCTTCAACCGCACCGTTCCAGTATCTGCATCGACAACGTCGACCACTTTCTCGAGCAAGCGTGTGGTGTTCTCGTTCCCCGAATCGTGTGCCAGCTTGGCTGCTTCGCCGAGCAGCACGGTGGCAGTGCGATCATCGCCAGCGGCCTTGGCGGCGAGGCCCTTTTGAATGGTGTCGGCCAACTTCGCCTGACCGGTGTAGTGGGCGACCGCCGGATCAATGCGTGTGGTCAGATCGGTGTCGGCAGTCCACACAGCCTTGACCAGCGACCTGGCCTGCACCTCGTCGTTCACCACCAGTTCGACACGTGCGGCAAGCCGCTCGTTTCCGATACCGGCAACCGGCACACGGACGGCGATGTGATAGTCGCGCGATTCGTCGCTCCAAGCGCCGGTGGGAAACTCGCGCACCAGCGGCGCTGTCTGTTCGCCGGTTGCGGTGAGGTCCTCGACTGTCGGGGCCACCTGGCGAACGAAGAGCACCTCGCTTCCCTGCGGCGTCCAGATGCGGAGCCGGGCGTCTGCCACACCGCGGCTCATCGCCGCCTGCATCATCGACTCGAAGTCAGCTTCCAGATCCTCCGGCTTGGCAACGATGTCGACGGTGCCCATCAGCGCTGTCGAGATCTCGCGGAGTTCGTCCACCACCCAGTCCTCGCCGATTCCCCGACAGTCGCACTGGAAGCGACCGCGTGCCGCCGCCAATGCGGTGGTGAGCGCGCCGGCGGGCTCGCCCTCGATCTTCCCATCCGTGAGAAGGATTGCGTGTCGCTGGGCCACCGTCACCTGGGAGAAGAGCTCGGTGGCAGCCAGGATCCACGACCCGATAGCAGTCGCCCCGCCGCTGCGGAGGCGCTCCACGGCGGTGAGTGCCTCCGCACGCGTCACGTCGGTCATCTTCGCCATACCCGCATGCGCGGGGTACACCATCTGCGCAACGCTGTGGCCGCTGACGACAGCGAACCACGTGCCGTCAACAATCTCGCCAACTGCGACACGTGCCGCCCGACGTGCGGCAGCAATTTTCGTGGGGGGCATGTCCATCGATCCGGAGGTATCGACGATGATGATCTCGGCCGCCTCACCATTGGACCCCGTCTTGCCGGCGCCGATACAGGTGACCGACACCACCGCATGAGCATCCGTCGCGCCGTCAGCAAGGTACTCGTTCTGAAACACCTCCGCCTTGAACTCAGCCATGTTCACGTTCTCCATTTCTGGTGTGTGTCGATCTGCATAGCCACGTCAGCGTAGTGACGGCTCGTAGCGAGCCAGCGCCGCAGTGATGTTGTCGTGGCCACCTTGCGCATTCGCCCAGCGCACGAGCGCCTCGGCAAGCGCGACCGGAGAGCAGCTGCCGGCAGCGACCTGCGAACGTACGATCAATTGGATGGCTGCCGGTGACGACGCGTAGTTCCACAAACCGTCGCTGCACACCAGCAGCCAACCCGACGACTGCAGTTGCGTGCTGGCAAGTTCAGGCGTGGAGTCGACGGAATCGGCGCCGAGCCAGCGGGTGATGGTGTGAAACGTCGGGTCCAGTTCGGCCTGCGCCGGAGCCATACCGCCTTCGATCAGTTCTGCCCCGAGGGAGTGATCGCGCATCAGCTGCCGGGGCTCGCCATCATCGGGCAACCAGTAGGCGCGCGAATCGCCACACCAGCCGACGGTCACCACGTCGTGCTGCACCACGGCGGCGACGAAAGTGCACGATGGCGGCTCGGTCGGGTTCCCGAGTGATCTGGCGATACCGACGGCCGCGGCGTTCGCGTCGAGACAACTTTGGGTGATCGCCGCACTCCAGTGGGACACGATGCTGGCGACAGCGGGGCTCGGTGATGGCGATGTCGCGGTCAATGCCGCGCACGCGGCGAGCACGGCCGCCAGCGCGGCACGGTCGCTGTCGGGAGCCGACGTCACGCCGTCGCACACGACGAGCACCGCCAGCGAGCGATCCTCGAGTGCGAACAGCGCCATGGCGTCCTCGTTACGAGCATGCACGATCCCTTTGTCACACACTCCCCCAACCCAGTCCGCTGGTGTCTCCTGCCAGTGATCCCGAGCCGACAGCGCCCGCTTGCCGCAGACCGAACAGAAGCCGTCATCGAGCACTGTGCCCCCGCAGTCGAGGCAGGTCAACGCGCGAACAGGCGTGCCCGATGCATCGGCCCGGGCCTGAACCGCAAGCGCCGCCACTTCATCAGAGATCAGCTGCTGCCCGCAGCTCTCGCAATACGAGTCGCCGAGCGCAACCGGTTGCGCACACGCGGGGCAGATGGCGACGACGTCGGTCATACGAGCGATCGCGGCCGGACGGAGTTGGCTTTGTCGACGAGCTGCAGACGCGCGTCGCGGTCTGGCGCCAGCCGGGCAGCGTCGCGATACGCGGCCTCCAGAGCCCTGCGCAGAGGCAGCTCAACCGCAGGAACGTCACCGATGTGAACGCCCGTTTGAGGGCCGTGCGCGCTGACATGTTGCAGTGAGCTTTCCAGCAGCCGTATCCGCATGGCTGCCTGCTCGACCGGCTGCAACGAAGCCTGCTCCATCTCGTGGGCGGCACGACCAAGGTCGTCGAGTGCGTGCAGCGGATCGAGGGTCGAGGCAAACAGCAGTGCCCGTGCCTTGCGCGCATCGGCGTATGCGCGGCTCGTGCCTGGAATCCGATCGAGGGCCTGCAGTGCAACCTCGCGTTCGCCGGTCTGTGACGCAATCCGTGCCAGTCCGAACTGGCCGGCGGCGACGTAACCGGCGTCGGTGCGCGCACACGTTGTGTACATCCGTACCGCCACCTCGGGCTCGGCGGCAGCTTCGCACGCGGCAGCAAGCGCCAACTTCGGCGCCAGCTCTCCGGGCAGTTGGCCGTACACGGAGTTGAACGCCGCCACCGCCGCAGGCGCATCGTTGCGACTGAGAGCGACGAGACCCTGCAGCCACACGCCGCGCCACTCCCACGGGTCTGCATCGAGGATCCGACGGGCCAGATCGTCAGCGAGTTGCACATTGCCGGCGCGCAGCGCTGCGTCGGCCTGTTCGACCAACACGGCCGCCGTCGCCTGCGGAGCTCCGTCCAGCACGGCAAGCCGGGCAAGCGGCTCGTCGGCTGTCACTGACGCCAACCAAGCCGCCATCTCGTCACGCACATCGATGGCGAGGCGCGGCAAGTCGCGCCACGACAACAGATCGGCAACCGCGGCGGGCTGGCCAAACATCTGCGACGGGGTGCTGCGTGTCACTTCCCCAGTCCCGACCGCGGCGGTCACTTCTCGCAATACCCCGAAGAGCTGTTCGCGCATCTCGTCGGCAGTCTGAAAACGATCCTCCGGGCGTTGCGCGGTTCCCTTCTGCAACCAGCGGTACAGCGAATCGAATTGGCCGAAGAGGGGCACGGCCTCCGGAGCCGGCAGCGACGTTTCGAACTGCGCTTGGTATCCCTTGAACTCGAAGATCAGTGTGGCCAGCGTCCGCGCGACGGTGTAGAGA
>JANLPB010000189.1:0-9655 GCA_031366885.1 Ilumatobacteraceae bacterium | reverse complement strand
TGGTGGAGACGAGGGGAATCGAACCCCTGACATCTACCTTGCAAAGGTAGCGCTCTGCCAACTGAGCTACGTCCCCGCATTGCGGTTTGGCGGGCGTCAGGTTATCGGCTCCGCCCGCCGTGCGTCCCGCCAAAATTCTGGAAAGTGGCGCACTTCGCGCGCACGACTCCGGCCGTCGACGACCCAATCCGTAGGCTCCGCAACCATGTCACCCTCCATCAAGTTCGGCACGTTTCTGGCACCGCATCATCCAGTCGGTGAGAGCCCGACCCTGCAGTTCCAACGCGATCTCGACCTGGCGGCGCAACTCGACCGACTGGGGTACGACGAGTTCTGGTGTGGCGAGCACCACAGCACCGGCTGGGAGATGATTGCCAGCCCGGAGATGTTCCTGGCCGCAGCTGGCCAACGCACGCACACCATCAAGCTGGGCACCGGAGTCGTCTCGTTGCCCTACCACCACCCGTTCAACGTCGCGCAGCGAATGGTCCAGCTCGATCACATGACTCGCGGCCGCGCCATCTTCGGCAGCGGCCCCGGCGCGCTGCCCAGTGACGCCCACACACTGCGGATCGAGCCGATGACGCAACGCGACCGACAGGACGAGGCGCTCGGTGTGATCATTCGGCTACTCCGCGGGGACGAGCGATTCGACTACGACTGCGAATGGTTCACCATGCGCGACGCGGCGCTGCAAATCCTGCCGTTGCAGGACACGATGCCGATGGCCACCGCCAGCAGCATCTCTCCCAGCGGCATGCAGTTGGCCGGCAAGTACGGCATCGGCGCGTTGAGCATCGCCAGCACCTCCAAGGAGGGGTTGCAGGCGCTGCCCACCCAGTGGAGCTTCGCCGAACAGGCTGCGGTCGCCCACGGGCAAACCGTCAGTCGCAACGACTGGCGTGTGCTGATGAGCTGGCACATCGCCGAGACCCGTGAGCAAGCCAAGAAGGAAGCGATGTTGGGTCTGCAGAAGTGGCACAACGAGTACAACGTCGAGGTGCTCGGCCGACCCGGTGCCCTTCGCGTCGACGACCCCAACGAGCTCTTCGAGCAGGTTGCCGCAGGCGGCGCCCAGGGTGGAGGAGCGGCGGTGATCGGCACGCCCGATGACCTGATTGCCGCAGTGCTCGCCATGCAGGAAACCACCGGCGGCTTTGGCACCGTGCTGGGCTTCGCCAACGATTGGGCCAACAACGAAGCAACCATGCGCAGCTGGGATTTGGTGGCGCGCTACGTGATCCCTGCTGTCAACGGCCACCTGCGCGCGCAGCAAGCAAGTGCCGAATACGTTGCCGCCCGCAAGACGGAGCTGATGGCCGGGGCCGGCGCCGCGATCATGAGCAAGATCATGAGCCACGAAGGTGCCGCGGCCGCACTGGCCACCACGATGCAACAGATGGCCGCCGCCCGCACCACAACGGAGCGTGGCGCCAACGACGGGCCGAAGAACGACCCCACGTTCCGCCCTGGTGGCGGCCTGCCACCCGCCGATTAGTCAGTGTTGCCGCGTCATCCGCGGTGCACGGTGTGTGCGTGGATCTCGGTGGTCAGCGCGTGGATCTCCTTGACGATTCGGTCAGCCTCGAGGTTCGTTTCGTAGTCGTGCTTGGCCAATTCGCTACTGATCTGGTCTTCACGCTTGGCGGCGATCAGCAGGATCGCGCCCTGCATCGCGGCCAGGCACGACAGGATCAGGTTCAGCAGGATGAAGGGATATTTGTCGAAGCCAACATTGCGGTTGCCGAGCGTCCAGCCGAACAGGAATATCAGGGCGCCGAAGACGAAACCCCACGAACCCATACCGTTGCGCAGCGCATCGGCCGCGCGTTCGCCGCGGGTGAGCGTCTCGCCCGATCGGACTGCCGGGTGTCCGTGCCACCCCGGCTTTTGGATGTGAAAGTTCTTTGAGCTGCGCATACCGCGAGTGTGCACCCACGGCGACCCCAGCGACAGTCACCGCACGTGTCAGTCGTCCTTCAGCGCCACGGCGTTGGGGGTGACGTTCATCTTCGGTTCGTACTCGGCAAGCACGACCACGCGACCCTCGGTGAGGTACTTCACTCGCAGTTCGGTGCGGCACGAGGTGCATGGGCCGTAGAAGCGTTCGTTCACGTCGGTGCCGCAGCGCGGGCAGCTCAGCGCCACCACTTCCATCAGTACGCCGCCGCCCAAAACTCGGTCACCGCGGCGGCGCCGCCGACGGGGTCGCCGAGCATCCACCAGTGCCCCTGGCCTTCCATCACATGACGGCTGGCACCCAGACGATCGGCAATTTCGGCCCCGAGGTCGTGGCCCCGTACAAACGGATCGTTCGGGGCGATGATCGCCAGACCAGGCAACGTGCCCACTGGGCCGAGCGCTTCGCCCCACAGCTTCATTTCGGACTCTGGCGCCGAGCGGTAGAGAGCGAGAATGCAGGTGGCCATCAACTCGTCACCGGCGGCGGCAAGCTTCTCGCCAGTTGGGCGAGGTATGCCAATCATCTCCAGCAGCGCGACGCGATCCTCGACGGAGGTTGCCTGATTCTTCGCGAAGTATTCCTCGCCCGCTCCTGGGGTTTGCCAGATCTTGGCAAAGTCGTGCCACACGTAGTCGGGGTGGAAGAGCCCCAGCACGTCGCACGCCCAGGTGCGAAACAGTTCCGGCCGCAACGAGACGGCACGCATACCGATTCCGCCGCCCCAGTCATGGCCGACGAAGTCGACAGGGCCGTGTTCCTCTACCAGGGGTTCCAGTTCACCGAGCAGCCACGCGACGTACTCGTCCTTCGTTGCGCCGAAGCCCTCGGGTACGGGGCTTCCGAAACCAGGAAGATGCGGAGTGACGACATCGGTGCGACCGAGCTCGGCGAGGAGAGGCTCCCAAATCACGGGTGTCTCAGGATTTCCATGCAGGAGGACGATGGTCATGGACTGAGCGTAGGCGAGAGACTCGCCGAGCGAGCTCAGTCGGCGGCGGCGTTCCTCAGCAAGGCACCTGCGAAAACACCCGTGTGCTCACCATTTTCCATGAACACCTCGCCGTTGACAAGCGTGTAGTCGTACCCGTCGGCACCCTGTACGTAGCGACCTGCGCCATGAGGAAAGTCGTACACGTAGGTCGGCGCCGGGAGGTGCAGACGCTCCCAATCAATGACGTTCACGTCGGCGAACGAGCCGGGCTGCAGTCGCCCGCGATCACAGAGGCCGAACAGGTCCGCTGTGTCGCTGGTGAGCCGACGAATCGCCTCCTCGATGGACCAGCGGGCGCGCTCGCGCACCCAATACGTCAAGAAGAACGTCGACTGGCTGGCGTCGAGTATCTGCCCGACATGCGCGCCGGCGTCGGCCAGACCGAGGGTGACCAATGGGTCGTCCAGCATCTCCTCAACCGCGCTCAGCTGTTGGTTGAGGAAAGGCCACATGCACACCACTTCGCCATTGGTCTCCAGCAGCAGCTCGATGTACGCCGCAGCCGCGCTGATGCCGCGGCGATCAGCCTCCGCCGCAAGTGAACATGCTGGGTCCAGGTCGTACCGGGCACCGCTCGGCTGGTTGACGACGAACACCTGGGTGAGGTCGAGGCTTGGCTGGTGCACCTCGGCTTCCTCGATGAGCCGCACGCGCGTCGCCGCGTCGCGCAGCGCCATCAGCTTCTTGCCGTTGATGAGTCCGCGTAGTTCTCGCCACGACGGCGCCCGGTCGAACGGGGTTCGCGTATCAAGGCTGAACAGAATTCCGACGCTGCGAGCCGTGGTCTGCGGACGCACCGTCGCCCCCAGTTCGTTCTCCTCCTTGGCCATTTCGATGATGCGCGAATACAGGTCGGGGCGGCTGTCGTGTTGGGTGAGCCCGAAGCTGACCGGCCGACCGCTTCGGCGACTGACCTCCCCCATCCACGCGACCTCGGCACGGGTGAGCGGTGTGTCCTGAGAATCGCGCTCGCCTTCCCCGAGGCGACTGGCCGATTCGAACACTCCAGCGCCATGGCGGCCGAGGACGTCGGCAAACGCGTACAGCTCCTCGGGCTGCGCGAAGGTTCCCGGCACGGGACGGCCGTCGGGAACTTTGTGGAGGTAGGTGCGGCTGGTACTGAACCCAAGTGCACCAGCACGCAAGGCCTCATCCAGCAGGTCTGTCATCACGGCCATGTCGTGCGCTGTGGGCTCTTCAGCCGCCATGCTTCGCTCGCCCATTGCGTAGTGGCGGAGTGCGCAATGCCCGACCATGCCACCAACATTGGGACCCTTCGGAAGCCGATCCACCGACTGCAGGTATTCACCGAACGTCACCCAGTCCCACGCCAGGCCGCTGAGAATCGCAGCACGCGGAATGTCTTCCACGCTCTCCATCATCTCGGCGAGGTACTCGCGGTCTTCGGGCCGGCAAGGTGCAAACGTGACACCGCAGTTACCCATGACCACGCTGGTGACGCCGTGGTAGCAACTGCTTGTCGCCTTCGGGTCCCATGAGATCTGCGCATCGAGATGCGTGTGAATATCGACGAAGCCAGGCGTCACCAGCTTGCCGGTGGCATCGATCACCAGCGTTGCGACGCCCGCCAGGTCGCGTTCGACGGCAACTACTCGATCACCAACAATGCCGACATCGGCGAGCCGAGCCGGCGCGCCCGTGCCGTCGACAACAGTGCCGCCGCGTATGAGCACATCGAAATCCATGCCCAGATGCACAGCCATCGTTCACCCCTCGCTCTGGCACCCCCCGGTACCGGAAGTGCGAACGGTAGCGGTCGTTACGACCGAGCGCCAGACCCCAGTCACAAGCGCACAGAATCTTCATACACAACGCGACGGCGGAATCGCACTCTCTCCCAACTAGGGCTGTCGGCCGGTCAGCGCCAGCAATCGGGTCTGCTCGTCCGCATCGGCAGCCACGGTGACCGGCGCGGCGTAGTGGCCGCTCTGGCTCAGCATGTCGCCCATCGGCTCGAGGCCCTCACGCATCGCGTGCACCTCGACGGCATCGAGCGTCTCGTCTTGCCCCGTCGCACGAGCCAGGTCCCAGGTGTGCACCAGGACGTCGCCAAGAATGAAGCTCAGGATCGCCCGGTCAAGCGGGTGAGTGCCAGCTTGCGGATGGCTGAACTGGCGATCAACTGTTGCGGGGTCGTCCAGTACCTCTTGTAGCGCCGAGTTCAGCGCCGACCACGAGGCGGCTGGATCGACGTCCACCGATGGCAACTCGCCGACGCTCAAACCGGCACCCTCCGCGAGAAACGGTGGCACCCACTCGACAAGGTGCCTCACCACATCGCGGGCCACCCAACCGGCACACGGCGTTGGGTTGCCCCACTGGTCCTCGCGGACGCCGACAACTACCTCCGTGAATCGACCGGCCACGTTGCGAAAGCGAGCTGGAGCACTTTGAGGCGTCGAATCTTCCATATCGACAAATGCTGGCATAGGGTCAGTTGCATGACGAACCCCAACATTCGCTTCGGCCTGCAGATCCCCTTGTTCAGCTTTCCCGGCGTCGCCAACGACGACCTGTTCGAGCGCGTGTCGGACATTGCGGTCACCGCCGAAGACAGTGGCTTCGACAGCGTGTTCGTGATGGACCACTTCTACCAACTGCCCGGCCTGGGCGCCCCGCAAGAAAACATGTTCGAGGCCTACACACTGCTGTCCGCGCTGGCCGCGTGCACGCACACTGTTCGCCTTGGCTGCATGGTCGGCGGCATGACCTATCGCAACCCTGCATTCCTGGTGAAAACCGTCACCTGTCTCGACGTGATCTCCAAGGGTCGTGCCATCTGGGGCATCGGTGCCGGCTGGTTCGAGAAGGAACACCAGGACTACAACTTCGAGTTCGGCACCTTCACCGACCGCTTCGAAAAGCTGGAGGAAGGGCTGCAGATTGCAAAGAGCATGTTCGTCAACGACACCACCACCTTCGATGGCAAGTGGTTCAAGGTCACCGACGCGTTCAACAGCCCAAAGCCAGTGCAGGCCGGCGGCCCGCCCATCCTCATCGGCGGCAGCGGCGAGAAGAAGACGCTGCGCATGGTCGCCACCTACGGCGACGCGTGCAATGTGTTCGGCGACGCCAACCAGGTTCGCCACCTGATGGGCGTGCTCGACGAGCACTGCGCCACACTCGGTCGCGACCCGTCGGAGATCTGCCGCACCCGCCTGGGCACGTTGATCGTCGGCGAGACGATGGAGGCTGCGCAGGCCAAGCTCAGCGAGCGCCTCGGTGGCGCCACCATCGACCAGTTGCCCGCCGACATGCAGGCACGGGTCAAGGGGATGTTCATCGTCGGTGACGCCGATGAAGTCGGCGTCAAGGTACAGGAGCTCCTCGACGCCGGTCTCGATGGCATCGTCGTCAACATGCCCGACGCTCACGACCTGGAAGCCGTCGCCCTCGCCGGTGGCACCCTCTCCAAAATCTTCGCCTGATTCGCGTGAACTGGGCCTTCCCGGAACCCTACGTGCGGTTCTGGGAAGGCCCGGTTGACGGCCGAAAGTCGCCAGCAGCCAATGCTCTGGGTCACCTAACATTGCTGGCATGAGCGACACGGCCACCACGTCACGCGTCGTCGATGGCACGTGCCATCACGATTGCCCCGATAGCTGCGGCTGGCAGGTCACCGTTGAAGGCAGCGGGTCCACCGAGCACGCTGTGCAACTGCGCGGCAACCCGGCGCACCCGTTCAGCAAGGGCGAGCTGTGCCCGAAGGTGAACCGCTTCCTCGACCGCGTCTACAGCCCGGATCGCGTGTTACACCCGTTGCGACGCATCGGCCCCAAGGGTGAAGGTCGTTTCGAGCAGATCACATGGGACGAAGCGCTGGCCGAAATCGGCAGCCGCTTTCAGAGCATCGTTGCCGAGCACGGCCCGGAGGCGTTGATGCCGTACGTGAGCGCCGGCAACCAGAGCTTGCTCGCCCTCATGTTCGGCGACCGTTTCTGGCATCACCTTGGCGCTGCCCGCGTGATCGGTTCCCTGTGCGGCTCGACTGCCGGAGCGGGTGCGGCCACGACCAACGGCAACGGCAAAGGCATCGACCCCAGCGATTTGGTGCACAGCAAGCTGATCATCCTGTGGGGCACCAACACCCGCCTCACCAACCGGCACCTGTGGCCTACCATCGAAGCCGCGCGAGCCAACGGAGCGCAGGTCATCGTCATCGATCCACTGCGCACGATGACCGCCGACTCCGCCGACTGGTACCTGCAGCCACTGCCGGGCACCGACGTGGCGTTGATGTTGGCGATGATGCACCTGATCATCCGCGACGGCCTGACGGACGACGAATGGGTGGCCGCGCACACCGTCGGCTTCGACGATCTGGCAGCTCACGTCGCCGACTGGACGCCTGCCCGCGCAGCCGAGGTCACCGGTCTCGATGTCGCGGACATCGAGCGATTGGCAACTCTCTACGGCACCATCCGTCCCGCGGCCATCCGCACGCTCATCGGCGCCGAGCACCACGAGCACGGCGCGATGTTCTTTCGCACGCTCACCTGCCTGCCGGCGCTCGTCGGTGCCTGGCGCGACCAGGGCGGTGGCTACGCACGCAGCACCAACTCGTGGAGCAACGAGGTGTTCGACTACGCCGCGCTCGGTCGCCCCGACCTCTTGGCTGGCCGCCAGCCGCGCAGCTTGCAGATGGCGCATCTGGGCCAGCACCTCACCAACACCGACGAGCCGGTGTACGGCATCGTGATGATCGGCGTCAACGCGATGGTGTCGGTACCGAATACCGAATTGGTACGCAGGGGTCTCGAGCGCGACGACCTGTTCACAGTGGTGCACGACCAGTTCCTCACCGACACCGCCCGCTACGCCGACATCGTGCTGCCCGCCACCACCCACATCGAGGCAACCGACGCTGTCACCCCCTGGGGCCACCTTTATGTCGGTTGGAACGAGGCCGCCATCGAGCCGCTCGGCGAAGCCGTCAGCAACAGCGAGATGCACCGCCGTCTCGCACGAGCGATGGGGTTCACCGAGCCGGCACTGTTCGAGGACGACATCACCGCGTTGCACGCCGCGCTACCGACGATCGACATCGACGCGTTGCGCGCCGAGGGCCCAGTGCGAGTGCCGTACCCCGAAGACGGGCGGCCGTTCGCGGACGGCGCCTTTCCGACACCGTCGGGGAAAGTCGAGCTGCGGTGCGACGCGTTGGAGGCGCTGGGTCAACCCGCGCTGCCGACCTACGCCGAGCCGTCCGAGGCAGCGTTCCGCGGTCGCTACCCGTACGCACTGCTCACTCCCAAGCAGCACACTCGCTTGCTCAACAGCAGCTACTCGCAGCTCCCCAAGCATGGTCCACTGGAGGGCGGTCCGTTTCTTGAACTGTGCGAGAAGGATGCTGCCGACCTCGGCCTCGCGCCGGGCGCGCAGGCCCGCGTGTGGAACGACCGGGGTTCGATGGTCGCTCCCGTCCGGGTGACAGAACGCCTTCGCCCTGGCGTGGTAGTCGTGCCCTGGGGATGGTGGGCCGCCGACCACGTTGACGACGGCAACAGCGGCGGCCAGGTTGCCAACTCATTGACCAACGACACCCTCACCGATTGGGGCGGAGGTGTCGCCTTCAGTGACACCCGAGTAGCCATCTCCCCTGCATAACCCGCCTTACTCATCCCCCTTGCGCTGCAGGTGAGGGGTAGCCTGGCGACATGGCAGGGGAGCTGATCTACGCATTTCGCATCATGCGCCTGCCGCTTCTCGACGCGGGCGGCGCCGCCATTGGTCGTCTCGACGACATCGTCATCATTCCCGGCCACCGCGGTGGTGCGCCGAGGGTGCTCGGCTTCGTCGCTACCAGCCAGCGTCGGCGCATCTTCGTCAACGGCGCCCGAATCGCCACGCTCGACAGCGAAGGCGCCCGCCTGCGCAGTTGGGACGTCGACCTCAACCCGTTCAAGCCTCGCCCCGGCGAGCTGCTGGTCGGTCGCGACATCATCGACAAGAAGGTGGGCGAGGAGTCGGTCAGCGACGTTGCGCTGCGCCAGGCCACCGACGGTAAGCAGACGTGGTGGGAGCCGGCGAAGGTTCGTCTGGCCCGTCGCACCGCGCTGCGCCGTCGGCCCAGCTACCGCCTCATCGACGTGGCCGATGTGCCCACGCTGTTCCACATCGTCGCGGGCGCGGAGATGGCTGCCGAGGCTGCTCGCCTGCGCGACATGCACCCCAGCGACGTGGCCGGTGTGGTGCGCACGTTGCCGCTGACGCAGCGCAAGCAGTTGGCTGAAGCCATGGACGACGAGCGGCTGGCCGACCTCCTCGAGGAGTTGCCCGAGGCAGAGCAGTTGCGCATCATCGAAGGGCTCGACATCGATCGCATGGTCAGCGTGCTCGAGGAGATGGAGTACGACGACCTCGCCGACCTGCTCGCCGAGATGCCCGGCGAGCAGCGAACCCGAGTGCTGGACGCGATGGACGAAGAAGACGCCGACGTCATGCGTCGCCTGCTGTCCTACGACGAGGGCACTGCCGGCGCGCTGATGACGCCCGACATCATCATCCTCGGTGCCAACGCCACCGTCGCGGAAGCGCTCGCCCAGATCCGCGACCCGGAGTGGCTGGTCAGCATCGCCGCCCAGGTGTTCGTCGTGCAGCCGCCGTACAAGCCGCCCACCGGCAACTACCTCGGCGTCGTGCACTTCCAGCGCCTGCTGCGCGAGCCGCCCTCGATGGAA
>JANLPB010000185.1:0-5683 GCA_031366885.1 Ilumatobacteraceae bacterium | reverse complement strand
TACTCGACGGTGTCGGCCACCAGCAGCGCCGGGTTGGCAACGGGGAACGGCTCGTAGGCCACCGAGTCGGTGTGGCCCAGCTTCTGCCACAGCTCCTCGGCCGCGTGCGGCGCCAGCGGCGCCAGCATCTTCACCAACGGTTCGGCCATGTCCTGCGGGCAGCCGCCCAGCTTGGTCAGGTGGTTGTTGAACTCGATCAGCTTGGCGATGGCCGTGTTGAAGCGCAGGTTGTCCAGCTCCTCACGCACACCCGATATCGCAATGTGCAGCTGACGAACGGTCTCCTCGTCGGCATCGTGCGGCAGCAGGCGAATGTCGCCGGTCGACTCGTCGACAATGTTGCGCCACACGCGTTGCAGGAAGCGGTAGACGCCGACGACGTCCTTGCTCTCCCACGGACGCGATGCATCCAGTGGACCCATCGCCATCAGATACAGACGCAGCGTGTCGGCTCCGTACTGGGCACACATGTCGTCGGGATCGACAGCATTCTTCAGGCTCTTGCCCATTTTGCCGTACTCGCGGGTGACCGGCTTGCCCTCGTATGCGTATCCGCCGTCAGCGGCCACCACGTCGGCTGCCTCGACGTACATGCCGCGCTCGTCTTGGTAGGCCGCAGCCAGGATGTAGCCCTGGTTGAACAGACGGTGGAACGGCTCGCAGGACGAGACGTGGCCCAAGTCGAACAGCACCTTGTGCCAGAACCGCGCGTACAGCAGGTGCAGCACCGCGTGCTCTACGCCACCCACGTACAGGTCGACACCACCGGAGCCGCCGTCGGTCTGAGGGCCCATCCAATATGCCTCGTTGGCGGGGTCGACGAAGTTGAGTTCGTTGACCGGGTCGGTGTAGCGCATCTCGTACCAGCAGCTGCCGGCCCACTGCGGCATCACGTTGGTATCGCGCCGGTACGGCTGAGGGCCATCGCCCAGATCCAGCTCGACATTGACCCAGTCGGTGAGGCGATCCAGCGGGCTCTCCGGGTTGCTCTGCGAGTCGTCGGGGTCGAACGTGCGCGGTGAGAACTGATCGGTCTCGGGCAGCGCGACCGGCAGCATGTCGTCGGGCAGACCGTGGGGGTTGCCGTCCACGTCGTACACGATGGGGAAGGGCTCACCCCAGTAACGCTGGCGGCTGAACAGCCAGTCGCGGAGCTTTTATGTGATGGTGGCTTCGCCGTGGCCGTGCGCTTCCAACCACTCGTTGGTCAGACGCTTGCCTTCAGCGACTGTGGCGATGCCGTTGAGGTTCAGCGACTCGTTGGTGCTGTTGGCATAGGCCGCGTCGCCGACGAATGCGTCGTCCCACGTGCTCGTGTCCAGTGTTCGGTCGGCGGGCTGCTGGATGGCGACGATGTCCAGCCCGAACTCGCGGGCGAACTCGAAGTCGCGCTGGTCACCGGCAGGCACGGCCATGATGGCGCCAGTGCCGTAGCCCATCAGCACGTAGTCGGCAATCCACACCGGGATCTGCTCGCCATTCAACGGATTGGTGGCGTACGACCCAGTGAACACGCCGGTCTTTTCGCGACCCTCGTTCTGCCGATCGAAATCGTCCTTCGCTGCGGCTTGCACGCGGTAGGCGGCAATAGCCTCAGCCTGTTCGGGCGTCGTCAGCTGGTCGACCAGACCGTGCTCGGGAGCGAGCACCATGAAGGTGGCGCCGAACAGCGTGTCGGGGCGGGTGGTGAACACCGAGATGGCGCCGGCGTGCGACTGGAAGTGGACAATGGCGCCCTCGCTGCGGCCGATCCAGTTGCGCTGCATCGACTTGATGGCCTCGGTCCAGTCCAACAGGTCGAGGTCGTCGATCAGGCGGTCGGCGAAGGTAGTGATGCGCATCATCCACTGGCGCATGTTGCGCTTGAACACCGGGAAGTTGCCGCGGTCGCTGCGCCCGTCGGAGGTGACCTCCTCGTTGGCGACAACCGTGCCCAAACCGGGGCACCAGTTGACGGGGGCGTGACTGACATATGCCAGACGCCAACTGTCCAGCTCTAGTCCGCGGTCGGCTGCCGTCATCGTGGCCCACGGGCGAGCCACTCCCTCGGCGTCGGGTGGCTGACGGGCGCCAGCTTCGAACTCGGCGACCAGCTCGTCGATGCGGCGGGCCTTCTTCAGCTCAGGGTCGAACCACGAGTTGAAGACCTGCAGGAAGATCCATTGCGTCCACCGGTAGTAACCGGGGTCGGTGGTGCTGACGCTGCGACGCTGGTCGTAGCTGAGACCCAACCGGCTCATCTGCGTGCGCATGTTGGCAATGTTCTGGTCCGTGGTGATGGCCGGGTGCTGACCGGTCTGCACCGCGAACTGCTCGGCAGGTAGACCGAATGCATCGAAGCCCATCGTGTAGAGCACGTTGTGGCCCGTCATCCGCTGGTAGCGGGCGTACATGTCGGTGGCGGTGTAGCCCAGCGGGTGGCCCATGTGCAGGCCGGTTCCGCTGGGGTACGGGAACATGTCGAGAATGAATTTCCTCGGTCGGGGGGCACCGTCGGCATCGAAGAAGCGGGCCGGATCGGCCAGCGGACCCACAGGGTTGGGGGTGTTGAACGTGCCCTCGGCCGCCCAGCGGCCCTGCCAACGCGCCTCGATCTGCTGCGCGAGCTCGCCGGTGTACCGAAACGGATGTGTATCGGTTGCGGAGCCTTCGGCGCGCGTAGCGTCGTCGGACGAGTTCGAGGTGTTGGTGGCGTTCATGGCGCTGCGATTCTACGAGGCACCGATCAAGTCGGCCCGTTCTTTCCCGTACTACCGTTGCGGTTCATGCCGCCAAGTTCGTCCGACACCGACTCGATCGTCAATCGACTGATCGCTGCCACCGAGCACCGGACCGGAGTTCGGTTCGTGGGCAACAGCGTGACGCCAACTGAGGGCGACTCGTTCGTGTCGTGGGCGCAGCTGCATGACGAGGCGCGGGTGGTCGGCGCGACGCTGCAGGCGCGTGGCTTGGTGCCAGGCGACCATGTAGCGATTCTCGGCCCGACGTCACGTTCGCTGATGACGATCATCCAGGGATGCTGGCTGGCCGGCATCGCCAGCATGGTGCTGCCCTTGCCGATGAGGATGGGCTCGCTCGATGTCTTCGTGGAGACAACTCGCGCTCGCATTCGTCACGGCGACGCGAAGTTGATTCTCATCGACGACATCCTCGCTGCGTTCTACGAGGCTGGGCCCGACGACCCGCCGATCGAGCCGATGGCCGCCGTGCTGCCCGGCTTCGCGGGCGTACCGACAAGCGACGCACTCGAGCTGCCCGAATACGACCCGGAGCGGCTGGTGATTCTGCAGTACACCAGCGGCTCGACCAGCGAGCCCAAGGGCGTGATGATTCCCGACCGGGTGCTGCGCGCCAATCTCGACGCCTCCTGCGCAGCGGCCCAATTGGCCGTCGGAGAAGTGATGGTCAGCTGGCTGCCGCTTTATCACGACATGGGCCTGGTCGGCTTTTTGTCGCTACCGATGACGGTGGGCGTCGATCTGGTGCAGGCCGCCCCGCAGGACTTCCTGGCCAAGCCCGGCAACTGGATGCAGTGGATTAGCGACTGGGGTGGCACGGCGACTGCCGGCCCGAACTTTGCGTGGGTGCTAGCCACCCGCGCGCTCGGTCGGATGGAGGGCCTCGACCTTTCACGGCTGACGCTGGCGCTCAGCGGTGCAGAGCCCGTCGACCCGAACGCGGTCGAGGCCTTCGTGCGCGCAGCCGAACCGTTCGGCTTCAAACCGGGCAGCGTGTTCCCCGCGTTCGGCATGGCGGAGGTTGCGATCGGTGGCGCGTTCCCGCCTCGCCACCGGGGCATGGTCACCGACTCCGTCGATCGTGAGTTTCTCGAGCGCGAGCGCGTCGCCAAGCCGCTGCACCTCGCCGACGCGCAGGAGGAGTTGGATGTGCGCCGGCTGCCCCTGCTCGGCAAGGCGGTCCCCGGCCTGGAGATGAAGGTGGTCAACCCGGACAGTTATGAAGAGGTGCCCGAACGTCACGTCGGCGAACTGCTGCTCCGTGGCACGTCCGTGACCCCCGGCTATTACAAGCGGCCCGACGCAACCGCCGCGCTGTTTCGTGATGGATGGCTGTGCACCGGCGACCTGGCGTACCTGGTCGACGGCGAGCTAGTGCTCTGCGGTCGCATCAAGGATGTCATCATCGTTGGCGGTCGCAACGTGTTCCCCGAGGACATCGAGCGCGCCATAGCGGTCATCGATGGTGTGCGTGCTGGCAACGTCATTGCGTTCGGCGTCGAGGGTTACAAAGGTAAGGAGAGTGTGGTGGTGGTATGCGAAGTGCGGGCCGCCGAGCCAGACGGGCTGGACGTCGTTCGCCACGCCGTGCACCAGCGCACGCTCGACGTGTGCGGCCTGCCTCCACGCGACGTCATGCTGGTCAAGCCCGGCACGCTGCCAAAGACCTCGTCAGGCAAACTGCAACGCGCGAAGTGTCGCGAGTTCTATCTCGCCGAAGCATTGGACCTGGCATGAAGGTCGTCTACAACCCGGCTCATCTCTTGCACGATCCGCACGTCGAGTTCGAGACATCAACCGCGCATAGCCCTTTCGAGCACATTGGGCGCGCAGAGGCGATTCGCGAGACGCTGCAGGCCGACGCACGCTTTGAGTTTCTTTCACCGACCGACTGGGGGCTTGCCCCTATCGAAGGCGTGCACAACCCTGGACTCGTGCGGTTTCTCTCCGAGGGCTGGGCGCTCTACGCGGCCCAGCATCCCGACGTGCGCGAGGTCGTGCCGGATGTCTTCTACCGGCCAGCGCTGCGCGACAAGATGGGCGAGCGCGGCGAGCCGCAGGCCATCAACGGCCGGGTCGGGTACTGGTGTTTCGAGACGACCACGCCGCTGACCGAGACCACCTACGAGGCGGCTCGTGGTGCGGTGGACACAGCATTGACCACCACGGAACTGGTGCTCGGTGGCGAGACCAGCGCGTACGGCCTGTGTCGTCCGCCCGGCCACCACGCGACGGCCGACATGTACGGCGGCTACTGCTTCTTCAACAACGCCGCCGTCGCTGCGCATCACGTCGCATCGACCACCGGTGCGAGGGTGACCATCCTCGACGTCGACTACCACCACGGCAACGGCACGCAGCAGATCTTCTACGACCGCGACGACGTGCAGTACGTGTCGCTGCACGGGGACCCGGCGCGCGCGTATCCGTACTCGATTGGCTACGCCGATGAGACTGGTACCGGCCGCGGCCTTGGGCACAACATCAACTACCCGATGCCGCTTCGCGCCGACGACGACCTCTACATCTCCGCGCTGGCGACAGCCTGCGAGAAGGTCGCTAGCTTCGGGCCGTCAGTGTTGATCGTCTCGCTGGGGCTGGACACGTACATCACCGACCCGATCAGCGACCTCGCCGTCACCACCGATGGAATGCGCCGCAGTGGTGAAGTCGTGCGCCAGCTGGGCCTGCCGACCGTGGTCCTGCAGGAGGGTGGTTACGACGTGAGCGCACTCGGCGCCAACGTGCAAGCCTGGCTGAGCGGGCTTGGCGCGTAAGCCCTCAGTCAGATGGCGGCTCGGCGGCGGCAACCGCTGCGAGGAAGGCGGCGCCGTACTGCTGCAGCTTTGATGGGCCGATGCCCTTGATGGAGGCCAGTGCGTCGAGCGATGTCGGTTGCAGCGCGGCGATGGCGTGCAGTGCAACGTCGGGTAGCACCGTGTAGG
>JANLPB010000081.1:0-2104 GCA_031366885.1 Ilumatobacteraceae bacterium | reverse complement strand
CTACGACAGCGATTCGGGTATTGCGCTCGCTGCGCCGCAAATTGGAGTACAGAAGCAGATCGTGGTGTGGGACATCGACGAGCAACCGATGGCGCTGATCAACCCGGTTGTAGTAGAGAGCGGTGGCGAGTGGGTGTACAGCGAAGGCTGCCTCAGCATCCCCGACCTGTACGTCGACATCCTGCGGCCAAACCAGGTTCTCGTGCGGGGTCTCGACATCAACGGCAACGAAGTCGAGATCGAAGCCGACGAACTGATGGGCCGCATGTTCCAGCACGAGATCGACCACCTCAACGGTGTGCTCATGTTCGATCGGATGACACCCGATCAGCGCAAGATCGCAATGGCGGAGTATCGCAAGCTGCAGGAGCCGACCGCGGCCCCGGTGCAGCGCCGCCGCCTGCGCTTGTCGTGAAGTTCTTGTCGTGAAATTCTTGTCGTGAGGCTCGCCTACTTCGGTACGCCCGAGATGGCGGTTTCGCCGTTACGTGCACTCGTCGCCGCTGGCCACGATGTCGCGTTGGTGGTGACACGCGTCGACAAGCGCCGCGGCCGCGGCAGCGAACTGAGCCCGAGCCCGGTGAAGGCGGCTGCGTTCGAACTCGGTGTGCCGGTCACTCACTCCGTCGACGACGTGCTGGGCCGCGAGATCGAATTGGGTGTCGTCGTCGCGTTCGGCCAGTTGATCAAGCCGCATGTGCTCGCCGAGGTGCCGATGGTCAACATGCACTTCTCTCTGCTGCCGCGCTGGCGCGGTGCCGCCCCTGTCGAGCGCGCGCTGTTGGCCGGCGACACCGAGACGGGTGTGTGCCTGATGCGGCTGGAGGAGGGCCTCGATACCGGGCCGATCTACGACACGGTGCGTCTACCGATTGCGGAAACGGCGACGGCCGGCGACCTTCGCCGCGACCTCGTGGCGATTGGTACCGAGCAGCTGATTCGTTGTCTGGCCGCACCGCTGCCGCGGCCGGTTCCCCAGGAAGGTGAGCCGGTGTACGCCACAAAGATTCGCGCTGATGAGCTGCGCATCGACTGGTCGCGGCGGGTCGAAGACATTGATCGACTGGTTCGTCTCGGCGGAGCGTGGACGACGTTCCGCAGTAAGCGATTGAAGGTACTGAGAGTGGCTCTCCAGGATGCGGGCGTGGCCTCACCCGAACGGCCACTTCCCGGCCTGCGACTGGTCACGGTGCAACCGGAGGGCAAGGGCCCAATGCCCTACGCCGACTTTGCGCGCGGCACACGCCCACAGACTGACGAGATGTTCGAGTGAATCAGTCAGCCCGCATGGTGGCGTTTCGGTGTCTGCAACGGATCGACCACGAGGGTGCGTATGCCAACCTCGTCACCGCCGCCGAGTTCTCGCGTAGCAAGCTGTCCGAGCGCGACCGCAAGTTCGTCACCGAGTTGGTGTACGGCACCACCCGCATGCGCCGTGCGTGCGACGCCCTCGTCGATCGGTTCGTCTCCACCACTCCGTCGCCCGAGGTGCGGACGGTGTTGCGCCTCGGCGCGTACCAACTCCACTTCGCCGGGGTGCCCGCACACGCGGCCGTCGGCGAGACCGTCGAACTGGCGCCGAAACGGGCTCGCGGTTTCGTCAACGCTGTGCTGCGTCGAGTCTCCAGCACGCCGATGACGTGGCCGTCGGACGCCGTTCGTCTCAGCTATCCCGATTGGATCGTGCGGCGACTGACCGACGAGCTGGGCCACGACGACGCCATCAAGACGCTCACCACCATGAACGAAGCGCCGGCTGTCACCGAACGTGATGACGGCTACATCCAAGACCTTGGTTCACAGTGGGTGACTGCCGCCGTGCCGGCCAGGGAGGGTCAGCTGATCCTTGACGTATGCGCCGCGCCGGGTGGCAAGGCAACCGGCATCGCCACATCGGGGGCGGTAGTGATCGCGGCCGACCTGCAACGCCAGCGCGTCGGGCTGATCACTGAGAACGCGGCTCGCCTGGGCACCAGCGACGTGCTGGCGCTCGCCTCAGATGCATGCAATCCGCCGTTCCCGCACGAGTCGTTCGATGCAGTTCTTATCGACGCGCCGTGCAGCGGCCTGGGAACGCTTCGCCGCCGCGCCGATGCCCGCTGGC
>JANLPB010000045.1:0-2704 GCA_031366885.1 Ilumatobacteraceae bacterium | reverse complement strand
CGGTCGCGTCGACGAGAACTCACCGCTCAACATGGACCGTTCACCGTTCGCCCCCACCGAGACCCACCACGATGGCGACCTCCTCCACACGGCACCCCCTGGAGTTGAGCTCAACTTCAACGCGCCGAACAACAGCCTCGTATCGGAACCCGATGGCGGCACCAAAGAGACGCCGGAGGAGAAGTACAAACGAGAGTCCGGCTTCCCCAAGTACGACAACGCCGAAGACATCGTCAAGAACAGAGACTCGAACAAAGCTCAGAAGGAGGCCGACGACTGGGCCAAGAAAACCGCCCCCAAGACGATGTCTGATCCGGACGCGGGCGGCGGCGGCACGTATGTGCCGACGGCAGAGGAAGTCGAGCACGCAGTGACGCTCGCTGGCGCTGACACTGACTTCGTGCGGGGTTACGGCGGCACGCCGCAGATCGAGGGCGACGCACCGCCAAAGGGGGGCAGCCTGGTCACGGACCCCAGCCCCGACGGCGACGAGACCGCAGTGGACACATCGACGGTAGTGCCGGTTCCCCCCGGCGGCTTCTTCACGGACGGCGTCAACCCCGATGCAGGCTTCGGGACCGGCCTGGCGCCGTCCTCCGGTGGCGGTACCGGTGGCGACGACGGTGGTGGTCGTCAAGGGACCGACTACGGGGCGACAGCCGCTGAAGCAAGTACCGCCGACATCGGCACGATCTCGGTCGTTGAGTCCGGCGCAACCGGCGGAGGCATCCACAGCGTCAACGACATCACGGGGGTGTCATCAGGCGGCACGGCCATCGAAGCACCCGACGAAGGTGCGGTTCGCGAGTTGGCCGGAAGCACCGAGAGCCTTGCAGAACCGATCGGCATCATCATTCCCGAGACGGACCGACCGATCACCGAGATGGGGGCCCCGGAGCCCCTCGACCCGGTGGCTGCCGCCATGTCGTCGGCACACGAACTTGCGGTGGCGGCACCGACGGAGTCATTCGACGGCCTTGCGATCGATGACTCGATCGCGGTGCCCGACGAGGCCGACTTGGACGATGGCTTCTGAGTGACGCCGCGTTGACGGACACCTCCCCACCTGCCGCGGCACCACACGACGTTGCCGTCGCGGTGGAGGTGGTCGCCGCAATCGCGCACGACTTTGAACGAAGCGACTTCGTCGAACGCCTTTCGATTGCGGCTGCCCGAGTGCGGCGCCCGGCAACCATTATCTGCGTGGTCGGCGAGTTCAAGCAGGGAAAGAGCTCGCTCGTCAATGCGTTGCTCGGCCATTTCATTTGCCCCGTCGACGACGATATCGCGACGTCGGCGATCACCCTGATTCGCTACGGACCCGAGCCCCACGTGGAGGTGCGGCGACGCATCGGCGACCGTGTCGTCGTAGAGGCAGCCCAGCCCTGGGAACTGACCGATTGGGTGTCCGAGCGCGGCAACCCTGACAACGTCAAGGATGTTGAACGCGTCGACATCTCAATCCCCCACGCGCTGCTGGCGAATGGACTCGCTATCGTCGATACACCGGGAATGGGCGGCCTCGGTGCGGGGCACGCAGCCGCCACACTCGCATTTCTGCCGTTCGCCGACGGTCTGATCTTCGTCACGGACGCCTCGTGTGAGCTCTCCGAGCCTGAGGCTGAGTTCCTGGGCCACGCGACAGAACTTTGCCCCACTGTGCTCTCGGTCCTGACCAAGATCGACCTGTATCCCAAGTGGCGCGAGATCGCCGCGATCAACACGCAACGCCACGCCCTCGGCTCGAATGCCCTCCGCTCGATGATGCCGGTGTCATCAGTTCTCTGCGGCACTGATCTCGAACCGGGTGATGATTCTCTTGTCGCCTCGAGCGGCATCCCGTCACTGCTGGATGCTCTCAGCACGGCAGTGATCGAGCCGGCGAAACAACTCGCGGCCCAGCGCGCTGCTCATGAGGCAGAGGGGGTGCTCGACCAACTCGAGCAGCAACTTCGCGTCGAACATGCGGCCCTGGTCGACCCGGCGGCCGCCCAGGACCTCGTCACTCGACTGACCGACGCGATGGCCCACCTTGAGCTACTTCGCGGACCTGGCGCGCGCTGGAGCGTCCTGGTTGCTGATCGCGTCTCTGACCTGTCGAACAACTCGAGCCATCAATTTCGAAAGGCAATGCGCGATGTGTCGCGATCGATGGAGGAATCGATCGAGGCACTGAAGTCACCCGAAGACTGGGAGCAGCTCGCGCGTCGTTTGCAGAGCGACGTTGCCTCGACAGTTGCCGACGTCTTCGTGCGCATTGAACGCGAAGCACAATCCATTCGAGAAGCGGTGATCGCGCTCATCGGCGAGGACGCCCTCGAGCTCGACTCGCTCTCGACCGACCGCAAGGGCCTCGACGTCTCCTCGATGTGGAGCGATAAGGGCATCGATCCGGACGCGAAGAATCATGGCGGGCAGCAACTCGGCTCTGCGCTGGTGGGGCTACGCGGCGCTCAGAGCGGCATCATCATGTTTGGGATGATGGGACGGTTCTTACCGGCGGGTGCCGCGGCGCTGATGATGTCGAACCCCGTTACGGTCGGAATCGGCGCCGTCTTCGCCGGGATGCAGCTCGCCGACGCCCACAAGCGCAAAATCGCAATGCGTCGCCAGCAGGCGCGCTCCAACGTTCGCCAGTTTCTCGACGACGTTCAGTTTGCGATCACCAACGAACTGAGCGAGGTGATGCGCGACGTGCAGCGCG
>JANLPB010000032.1:0-5849 GCA_031366885.1 Ilumatobacteraceae bacterium | reverse complement strand
CACCACCGTGCCCGACCCGATCTCACGAACACCACCCGCCACCACACTCACCAACCCAGCATTCGACAACGTAAACCCGTTCAACGCCACCACCGCCGAACCAGCACCCTCCAACACGAAGGCCCCATTGGCAGTCACCGTCGAGTCGCCACCCAGATAGATCACCCCGCTGTCAATCGCGAGCGTCTGTGTGCCACTGGCGCCACCCAGCGTCAGCGAACCAACGGACGCGCTTCCAGATGTGCCGTCAAGCGTGACCGTGTACGTGCCAGTGGTGATGTCGCCGATGCACACGTCTTGTGAGCCGTCAGGCACGCCGGCCGTCCAGTTGCCGCCGGTAAACCACGACGAGTCCACCGCGCCGGTCCAGGAGTCGGTGCACGTCGCCGCGGCCGCGCGAAGTGGAGCCATGGCCACCACGAGCGACGTGGAGAGCATCACTACTGCGGCCAAGAGCGCTGGCCCCGGTGCTCGACGAATTCGACGCTGTGGCTGCAAGTGGGTGTTCATCGTTCCCCGTCAATCTGCGCTGCGGTGCGCGCTCTGTCCCCATCCGAAGTCAAGCAACGCAGCCGCGACGGCGCCTCCCCGAATTGCGCCAACTTGCTGGTCAGATGGGTCGTCGTGGTCTGCAAGAATCTCCACGTGGCACGACCAATGCGTGATGCACAGGTGGCGGGGTTACGCCGCGCCCTGACCGAGAATGCGGCTGTCGCCGTCGTGGGCGAGCCTGGCATCGGCAAGACCACGCGGCTGATGCAGGCCATCGGGTCGACCCCACACCTTCTCGGACAATCGTTGCCGCTCTTGTCCACCACGGCCTACGCACCCCTGTCGCATGCTGTTCATCACTGGCTTCGCGGCACGCCCGACGATATTGTCGCCGAAGTCACCGGACGACTGGGCGAACGCCTGCTGGTGATCGAAGACCTGCAGTGGGCCGATGACCAGACAATCGCCGTGGTTGCCCGACTCGTGGGCCGCTCGCGTCTGGTCCTCACCGCACGCGATCGCTCTGCCCTGCCCGATGTGCCTGCGTTGACGATCATCGAGATCGAGCCCCTCAGCGATCAAGCGGCTGCGTCCGTCATGCGCAAGCTTCACCCTCAACTAGACGCTTCGCGCAGGAGCAAGCTGGTGGCTGCCGCTGACGGCAACCCGCTCTTGCTGAAGGCGTTGGTCTTGGACGGCGACGTATCGCCCACCCTTGCCGCAGCGCTGACAACGCGACTCGCTCATCTGACACCGGAAGATCGCGACACCTTCGGAAGGTTGGCGTTGCACGGCGGGGCGGCCCCGACGCGCATCGTCGGCTCACTCTCCCAGCCCAGTTCATCATCGCTGGCGGTCTCCGACGGCACTACGATCCGATTTCTCCACCCGTTGATCTCCGAGACGATGTTGACACTACTCAGCGAGGCGGAGGAGGCACGGCTACGCCGTCAGCTCGTCCCATGCGTCGACGACGCGAGGGCCGCGCATCACCTACTCGCCCTCGGATCGGACGCGGAGGCCGCCGATCGAGCCGAGTGCGCTGCGGCCACAGCCGCTCAACCGGACCGAGCCGAATTACTGGCACTTGCCGTGCGGGCACGCGGAAGTTCGGCCCCGAACCGACTCCGTCTGAGTGCCGCCGCCGCGCTCTTGGAGGCCTCACGAACCAATGACGCGGACGATGTTGCAGCAGCCGTCGACAACAGCAATCCCTCGGAGACCGCTGAGGCGTTGCTGTATCGCAGCCAGGCCGCCTGGCTGCACGGCGATCGAATCGCTGCTGCAGAATATTGCGCGCAAGGGCTTTCGGTGGCCCCCGAGTCCGACCCGGTCCACACGGTGCTCGTGATTGAGCAGGCAAGTCAGGCCGTCAGAACGCGAGTAGGGGATCCGTCGTTGGTCGACGCTGCCCGCGTTGCTCTGGCACTCGCTGAGTCATCGGGACAGCAGGTGTCGAAAGCACATTCCGTCTTGGGCCTCGCTCTCGCCCATACGGGGCAAGACGGTTGGGATGAGCAGTACCGACGTTCAGCCGCCCTCGCCAAAGCGGAAGGCGACATCGAGCAAGAGTTGGCCTCGACCTACTGGCTGGCCAGCGCCCTGGGGCTGTACGGCCCGATCCTCGCCGCTGCCGAGATCGAGCAGGGCATGTTGACCCGAACTCGACAGCTCGGGGCGCTGCGTTGGCACAGTCACTTCCTTGGCGCCTACGCCATGCATGCGTTCGGCACGGGTACCGCCGGCGACGATCTCATCCCTGAGGTTCGCTCGTTGCTGGCGACGGATCCGTTGTTTCGCAACCGATCCCAGGTCGACCTTGCGTTAGCCATCGGTCTCATCGACCGAGGTGAGTTCGACGCTGCAACGTCCGTGCTGGACGTTGGCCGGGCCTTCATTCGAAACGACGAGGACCGGTCGTTGATCTGCATTGCAGCGTGCGAGCTGGCGTGGAGCACCGACGACTGGCAGGCTTTGGAGCTCACCCTGACGGAACTCGCCACCTGCGAGCGCGGGTTTTTCGCAATCAATGCGATGGCCGAGAGCGCCACCATTTATCTCAGCTTGCAGCATGGGCGGGCGCCGACAATCCCTCGGTATCCCACAACGGTGATGCGCGTCGTCGATGTCGTCGCCACTGAGCACGAGGCATTTGACCGGTGGATTGCTGGCGACAGCGATGGAGCCATCACGACCTTCGTCGAAGCGGCGACCGAATGGACACACCGCGGTTTCCTGCGGTTCGCGGGTCGGGCGCATCTGGGGGCGGCGATTGTGGCGCGGCTCAGCCGTGCCGATGCCGTGGAGTGCCATTTGGCCGCCGCCGAGGCGGCGGTGAAGGGCCGCGCAGCCGTGCCGCTGCGAGCAGCCATCGAACGCGAGCGAGCTGCGTGCGCCATGGCAGCGGTACGTGCCCAACTGACGGCGCGCGAGTTCGAAACGCTCAGCCTGGTGGCCGACGGGTGCACAACGGCCGACATCGCTGCTCGCCTCGGTGTGGGTGAGAGCACCGTCGAGTCGCACATCCGATCTGCACGGAACAAGCTGGGTGCGAGAAGCCGGGCCCATGCCGCTTCGATGCTCCCGGGCGCAATGCACACGAAACCGCCCGTCGCCCTCGTGCTGACATCAGGATCCACGGCCGGAGTCACCGGTCCAATGGTGGAACTGTCGAGCATCGACGACGAGGAATTTGAACTCACAGCGGTCACGGTGCTTGCGGCGGTCACCGACGATCGCTCGGCCGCAGCGACACTGCGCGCAGCCCAGCGTGGCGCCCGCCTTGCGGTGGACGTGCGCCTCGCGGAGCCACATCGCTCGAGGTTCATCGAGCAACTCGCGCGCTTGGCGACCCTTCAGCTGGACAGCACGGAACAGCTCAGCGCCGACCACATCGCTTTACTCGATCTACTTCGGGGCGGGTCGACGTTGACCCAGGCCGCCAAAACGCTCTTCATCTCCCGCCGTACCGCGGACCGCCGCCTGCGCGAGATCAGGGCAATCCTCGGAGTCGAAACCACAACCGAGGCGCTGCGCGCTCACGCCAGCTGACCCTCGAAACCCTGCCTCCACGAAGTCGCCGTCGCCATGTCGGTTTGGTCAGTAGCTGAAGGTAGTCGCGCCATCACCAATCCACTCCCACAGCTGGACGGTCCCGCCGAGTCGGGCGTTGGAGACAAGCGTGGCTTCGTCGAGCCGCTTGGAGTTGAAGCAGATCGGGCAGATCAGCAGCTCGCCGCCCGCGGACTCGAAGCGCTGCATCAGATCCGGAATGGACGGGCAGCCTTCACATGCCACTCCGACAGCGAGGCCGCCAGTCGCCAGGCGGACCGCCTCCTTGGTCAGGAACATGAGAGTGTCGCGGCCGGCTTCGGCGGCGGCCACCGCCACCAGCAGCGCGATCGTCACCTTCTCCGAATCTTCGAGCCCCGTCGTGAGACTGATCGCAGCCCGGCTCATGATGCTGCCCACGCGGTGATCGGATCGTTGAGGTGCTTGAGCATGGTCACTCCGTTTCTGCGGCAACGTCGGCCGCACGCTCTCGACAGTACGCAGCGACGGGACGGCTGTCATGAGGCATTTACCCCATGGATTCACGGTCTGTTCAGCTTCGGTACGATGCGGCATGGGCGACTCGGGCATAGGCCTCTCGGACCTGATGGTCTCGCTCTCGTTGGCCACCGACCTCGGACTCGGTCAACCGCCCGAACACATGGCCCGCTCGGCGCGTATAGGGATGCGCCTGGGTACCCGGCTCGGACTCGACACGAATGAACTGGCCACCCTGTACGACGTCGGCATCCTGACCTACGTCGGCTGCCCGGTGTACGGGAACGAGTCGGCGACGATGTTTGGTGATGACATCGACTTCCGGTCGCACGCCATCGAGGTCGACCTCGTGGGGTTTACGGCCATGATGTTCATGCTTCGAAGGGCCGGGCATGGAACCTCGGCGTTGAACCGCGCTCGTCAAACTGGAGCGCTCATGGCAAGCGGCGGGCGGCGAGTAATGCAGCAGATGGCCGAGCACTGCGCAGGTGCCGGCGCTCTTGCGGCCAGCTTGGGTCTCGGCGACGACGTGCGAACCGGCGTCGAGCAGGCCTACGCGAGATGGGACGGGAAAGGAGTGCCCGACGACCTCTCGGGGGCCGGCCTGTCCTTGGCGGCGCGGGTGTCACACGTGGCGGAAGCGTGCGAGGTCTTCGAGCGCACTGCGGGCGTCGACGCTGCGGTCGACGTCGTCCGCTCTCGTAGCGGCACCCACTTCGACCCAGAGATCGCCGCGCTGCTGGCGACCGACCCCGAGTCGCTCTTCGAGGGCCTCGACCATGACACTGTCGAACAGCTCCTCGCCGCCGAGCCCTCGGAGCGGGCTTCGTTGACCGACAACGAACTCGACCGCGCGCTCGAGGCGATTGGCGACTTCTGCGATCTTCGGTGCTCGTTCTTTGCCGGGCACGCGCGGGGCACAGCGGAACTCGTTCGCGGTGCCACCCAGGTGATGAACCTGTCGACAGCGGATGCAGCCCTGGCGTATCGGGCCGCGCTCGTACACGACGTCGGCCGGTTCGGGGTTCCTGGTTCGCTGTGGGCAAAGCCTGGGCCGCTGACCACCAACGAGGTTGAGCGGGTGCGGTTGCACGTCTACTACGTCGAGCGGATCTTCAACCGGCCAGAGCCGCTGCGCCGCATCGGCCTGCTCGCGTCCACCCATCACGAGCGGATGGACGCCTCCGGCTATCACCGCGCAGTCGGCGGAACGATGCTGTCGGCAGGGGCACGGATCTTGGCTGCCGCCGACGCCTACCATGCGATGCTGCAACGGCGCCCGTACCGGGAACCGCTGAGCGAGGTTGACGCGGTTCGCGAGCTCAGGGCTGATGCCGCCGCGGGCCATCTCGACCTCACTGCCACCGACGCCGTGTTGAGCGTCGCGGGGCACGCTGTGAGCCGGTCGCGAGCCGGGGGTCCGGCCGGGCTGACGGCGCGCGAGTGCGACGTGCTGTCGCTCCTCGCACAAGGGATGCCCAACAAGCGCATCGCTCGCGAGCTGGCGATCAGCCCCAAGACCGTCAACAACCATGTCGAGCACATCTACAGCAAGCTCGGTGTGTCGAACCGGGCCGGCGCCGCCATGTACGCAATGCAGCACGGAATCGCCGGACCAATTCGTTGACCAAGGCAGGATCTGAAGAAGCGGCGCCGTCCGGTTTGCTGTGGTTCTGCCGCGCAACCGGTGTGCTCCCGTCGACCGGACGCTCCCTCCATGAGCGGACACCAGCGGTTCAGCTGAACCGCTGGTGCGCGACCTGGAAACCCTGTGACACCCTCCGCGTACAGTCGAATTATGAGTGCCA
>JANLPB010000022.1:0-17130 GCA_031366885.1 Ilumatobacteraceae bacterium | reverse complement strand
CGGGTCGGCTGGGTTGGCCGGGTCGACCATCGTCGGGTCGGCGGGTTTCGTGGGGTCAACCTTTGTCGGGTCGGCTGGGTTGGCCGGGTCGACCATCGTCGGGTCGGCGGGATTCGTGGGGTCAACCATTGTCGGGTCGGCTGGGCTGGCCGGGTCGACCATCGTTGGGTCGACCAGTGTCGGGTCCATACCGGAGGCGGCTGCAGCAGCGGCCGCGGCCTCAGCCTGGTTGTCGGCGAGCTGCTCGTCGATCAACGCTTCGATCTTTTGATCCTGAGTGAAGTCCTGCACGCGGTCGTCGTACTGTGCCCGCAGGTTCGCCAGGGCGTCTTCAGCGCTCTGACCTGGGGCAGCCTCGAACCGGTCGACGGTGCCGCGCAGTTCGTCCTTCAGCGCCGCCGCGTCGGCGGGGTCGACCCCGTCGCCCAGATCCAAGTTCTCGATTCGCTGCAACAGGGTTGCACGCGCTGACTCAAAGGCCGGGTCCGGTCCGGCGTCAGGTGCCATTTCAGCTGGTTCGTCCGCGGCCCGCGGGGCGGCTTCCGGGCGCGGCGCCCGCGGCGCTTCACTGCGACCGCCGCCGCCGCCGCCGTCGTTGCCGCCGCCTCCTCCGGAGAATGCCGCCGCCTGGGGTGCGGGCGCCGGAGCAGCAGCCGCAGCATCGAACGCATCCATGCTGTCGTCGGCCGGTGCGTCGGCCGGTGCGTCGCCATCCTCACGGTCGATCCGGTCGGCGGTGCGCAGTTCATCGGGTACCGCGGTCGCGGCAGCACCGTTGCCGTCGTCGCCACCGGTGACGGCGTCGACGATGTCGTCGCCAAAGAGCACCCCGGCAGCGACAGTCGCGGCGGCCGCAGCCGCCCCGCCGATCACTGCGGCGGTCGAGACACTTCCCTTGTCCTTGTCGCCCTTGGAGGGCGGGGGCGGTGGTGGTGTGATTCCGCCCTGTTGCGTCGGGCCGTTACTGGTGGGCAGATCAGACATCGTGGTCTCCTTGGTTTCGGTGGTGGGCGACGTCGCGGCGTCTCGTTCGGGCACAGCGGTAATCGGCACCAGAAGTGCCGGCTCCGCTGAGGCTTGGGGTGAGGCGGACGGCCCGGATGCGCCGTCGGGCTCGTCGCCACGGGCGGCGCCCGCAACGATGACCTGCTTCACGTCAGCATCAATGAGCACCGGTCGGCCGGTGCCGGCGGCGACCATTTCGGCGACCAGCGGAATTCGCGAGCTGCCACCCACGAGCACAATGCCGGCAAGATCGCCAAACGTCAGGTCAGCGCTTCCAACTACTCGCTCGAGCGTCTGCAGCGTGCCGGCAATGCGAGGCCGCAGCGCCGCCTCCAGCTCATCGCGTGTCATCCGCACCTGAGTGCTGATGCCGGGCGCAATCACGTTGATGGTGGCCTCACCGTCGACGGAGAGCTGCTCCTTGGCAACGGTGCATTCCGAGCGCAGTGCGAGCACCGCCCGGCGAACATCTGGGTCGTTACGGTCGAGCGCCGTCAGCGCACCGCCAAGGGTGGCGGCCACGTGGCTGAACACGACTTGGTCGATGTCGATACCGCCCAACCGTTCCAGGCCTTGCGGTGCGCCGAGCAGCACCGGGCCCTCTGCGGTGAGCCGCACGACCACGGCGTCGAATGTGCCACCGCCGAAGTCGTACACGGCGACGGTGTCACCGATTGCCAGCCGCCCGGAAGCCGCATAGTGGCGAGCGGCAGCAGCCGGCTCGCTGATCAGCTCGACGTCTGCGAAGCCCGCCTGCGCTCCGACGTTGCGCAACAGATCCAACTTGAACTCGCCCCAGTTGGCAGGATGCGTCAACACCACCGTGGTGGCGGCTGCATCGACTCCGGCCGACGCAGCCACGCCACGAAGCAGTTCGACCGTGAGCGCATCGGGCGTATACGGCTGGCCGTCGAGAACGACAGGCGTGGTGTCGCCGAAGCGACGCTTGATCTCGCGGATACCGCTCTCGGGCCGAGTTGCGAGCACCCTCTCGGCGGCATGACCGACGACGAAGCTGTCGCCATCGCGGGCAACCACTGACGGCATCGAGGCACCCTGTGGCCCCAGCTCGACGGCGCGCCCATCGCCGTGGGCGGCAGCCGTCCAGGTCGTGCCAAGGTCAACGGCGAGGCGGGGGTGCGGTGTAGAACTCACGATTCGTACCGTACGCCGCGGCACTCACCGGCCGGACCGGGAACATTCCCGGTTCACCCCTACTCGGGCCCGTCGTCGTCGGCTTCGTCGTCGGGCGACAGGCGCGGCTGGGGCGGCTGCGCAGCCACCTGATCCAGAAATGAGCGTTGCTCGTCGGTCAAGGCCGGCAAGTCGTCGGCAAGGTCACCCCAGGGGTCTGGGGCGTCGCTGCTGTGTGCCGCGAGGGCGGCTTCAACTCCCAGCCACCAATCACTCATTGACGTGCTCCTGAGATGAGGGCGCTGGGCGCCGTGCTGGACTACTACTGGTGCGGCCGGCAACCCTGACGGCCAACTCGGTTCGTGACCGTAGCGCGAGCTTGCGATAGATCTGCTGCAGATGAAAGTCGACGGTCTTCACCGACAGGAACAGCGCAGCCGCGACCTCCCGATTCGTCAGCCCCTCTGCCACCGATGCGGCCACGCGCCATTCCGCCACGCTCAAGGCGTCGAGTTCGGTGTCGGTGGCTGTCGCCGAGGCGGGGGCAGGCTGCGCATGGACCGCAGTCAGCAGCTGTTGCAAGCGTGTGTCCCAGCCACGCACGGCGCAACGATGCAGCACCTCAGAGGCTTGGCGCACGTAGTCGGCAATCGAATCGGGTGCATTCAAGGTTCCGGGAGTTGCCGCCATCTCCGCTGCCATCAGCCAACTCTCACCCGCCTCGATCGGCAGCCCGTGTGCGTGGGCCGTTGCGGCCGCAACGGCGAGGAGCCGATGGTCTGAGTTCGCAAGTCCGAGTAGCTGTTGGCTGCGAATTTCGCGCAGCGGATCGTGAGCTGGTACGTGGATGCAGGTGGTGTCGCGCTGCAGCATGGGAGACGTGGCCAAGGCCGCGCGCGCCAGAATCGCCCGCCACTCGCCACCATCGGATCGCGACGATGGGACCCGTTCAACTTCGCGGCCGGTCAACACAGCCAGATCCGCTTCGAGAGTGTCCCAGCGTTCGCGGACGTGGCTTTCGCCGGGCGCCAATGTGGCCAAGGTGCGTTCGGCTAGTTCCGCCGCATCGCGAATGAACCCGCCATGCCGCAATGCCATGCCCCGCGCCCACAGCTCGGCCGGTGGCGCGCCGGCGCCGATCTGCTGAATCGGGCGAGCGTGACGCCCCGCCTCCGAGTCAGCCCACCACGACATTCGTTGGCGATGACGACCCTGCCACGTAGCAAGTTCGCGTTCGCTCATCGGAGCTGCGCCGGCGGTCTCGCCTGCCGCGGCGGCGTCGTCACCGAGCAGCAGTGCTGACACCTCGCTGGCGGCACGCTGCTCATCAGCATCGAGACCGTCGAGACCGCTGACCAGTCGAGCTGCCTGCGCGTAGTCGCCGCCATCGAGGCACCATCCGATCGCGCGCAGCAGGTGTGCAGAGCGAAGCTCCGAGCTCACCGACAGGTCGGCAGCCTGCGACGCCATGCGTGCCGCTGCGGCCCGGTCGCCGCGCCGCGCCGCCGCCGCCGCGACCACGATCAACGCCTGGGCAACGTCGTCGCTCGGGCCGTTACTCGCGGCCACCAGATGACGCACACGAGCATCACCCTGTCGGGGCGATCCGTAGGCGGCGGCAAGCGCACGATGCGCCGCACGACGGCTGGCGGGCGCGACGAGGTGATAGGCCGCCAGCCGCAACCACGGGTCGACGAAGGTGACTCGCGAGCCCACCACGTCGACGACCGCAGCTTCTTCTGCGTCGTCGAACAGGGCCTCCAGAGTGCCGGTTTCGTCGAGTCCATCATCCCGCGCCGTTTCACCAAGCTGACGAAGTGCAGTGCGGATGGCCAGCAGGTCGCCGTCCTCATCGGCGGCAGCGACCATCAGCGCGCGACACGTCGGCTCGCCGAGTCGGCGGAGCCGGGCATGGAGGTCGGCGGCGACCTCTGCGGCCAGGCGCGGCATCTCGGGGACGGCCGCACGGTCGGCGCGTTGCGCATCCGACAGGCCGTCAGTCAGCGATACTGCCAGACCTGGGTTTCCCGAAGCCGCCGTTGCGCACCGACGCGCAGCGCGTGGCGCCACGCCACGGTGGCCGAGCAGCTCCACGATTGCGTCCGAGCTGAGTGGTTCGAGGCGCACACCGAGCGCGCCGTCGAACGCCGTCGACGAGCCCGCTGTGACGATCGCAACCCCTCCACTGGTTTCCACCGTTGCGCGCAGGGCACGCCGAAACTGAACGTCGAGAACGTCGATGTCATCGACAAGAATGCACGCCTTCGCATCGGCGGCATGAGCGAGCATCGCGTCCGCAGCGTCGGCCGAACAGTCGCGTCCGGCGGCGTGGTGCACCGTCAGGCCGGCGGACCTGGCGCGCTGCCCGGCATGCTCGATCCACCACGACTTGCCGGCCCCGCGTGCCCCATGTAGCAACAGCAGCCGACCGACCGGACCGTCGGTAGCCGTCAGCAGCCGCGTCAGGAGATCCTCGTTCATCGACGATCCACCAAAGGTCGGCTCAGCCTGCCGACGGCGTGGGGGTGTCGGGCAAGCAGTAGTAAGTACCGATCCCGGCGGCGCCGAGGTCACCCGCCAGCGAGTGCTGATGAGTGGCGACTGCGATACACAGGTTGTCCTGCCAGACATACCCGGAGCTATCGAGGGTGTCGAGGCTGATCCCATCGAAGACGTACTCGCCCTTGCCGGCATCAAGGTCCCACACGAACCATGGTCCAGAACCAGGTACGCCAACGGTGTCGGGCGGGATGCTGCTCCAGAAGAAGTGCACGTGCAGGTCGCCGTCGATGCCGCTATTGGTGGGCACGAAGCCCTTGGTTGTATACGTGGCCCGCAGCACGCCGTCGGTGCCCCACTCGACGCTCGTGATTCCGACACACCAACCGGTGCTGTCGTTGCATGTCTCCTGAGGCACCGTTGTCGATGTGGTTGCTGGTGCGTCGGTTGTTGCGGTAGTGAGCTCCGTGACGGGAACGATGACCGAGCCGTCGACCGGTGTCGTAGCCGTGGTTGCGACAGTTTCCGCTGGTGTGATGGCCGTTGGAGCAGCCGTCGTGTTGGGGTCGGCGGACGGTTTGTCGTTGCCGCCGCTGAACACGACCACAAGCCCGCCGACGAGAAGCGCGGCGGCGATGATCCCACCGACCAACAGCTTCCACTGCGAGCGCTTCTCCTCGGGGGTGCCCGGCGTCGACGCAACCCTCGTCGTGGGGGCGGCAATGGCGACCGTCGCAGCGGTTGCAGCAGTTGCAGCCACCGCGGCGGCACCCGCCGCTACTGCGGCGACCGGTGCGACAGGTGCGACAGGTGCCAGCGGGGACGGAAGCGGCGCAACAAGTGGCGGCGGGGCGACCGCTGTGGCACCGCCGACCAGCGCCTGCGCCACACGTGCGGCACCGAGGGCCACAGAATGCTTGGGATGGCTATCGGTCACCACCGGTCGACCAAGTTCTCCACGGACCATTTCGCTGACAAGCGGAATTCGCGATGAGCCACCGGCCAGCAGCACGGCTTTGACATCGGTGAGCTGCAAGCCCGCCGACTCCACTGTTCGCCGAGTTGAGTCCAAGGTTTCACGCAGCAGCGGTCGAATCATGTCTTCGAACTCGGAACGAGTGATTCGCACCTGAGTCTGAACGTTCGGAAGTAGCACCGCCACGGTGGCATCAGAGTCCGAGGACAGTGACTCCTTGGCGAGGACACATTCCTGACGCAGCCGAGCGAGAGCCGAGCGAGATGCCGGGTCATTTGGATCGAGCTGAGCAATGACCTCACCAATCGTGCGCCGGACGTGGGTCACCACCGCTTCGTCGAAATCGATGCCACCCAACCGCTCAATGCCTTGCGGGCGGCCGAGCGTCTCGAAGCCGTCGGCGGTCTTGCGTAACACGGCAGCGTCGAACGTGCCACCGCCGAGGTCGTAGACGGCCACTACGTCGCCGACATCAACCCTCTCGGTCGAGGCATGCTGCACGGCCGCGGCGATTGGTTCGGTCACGAACGTGGCGTCGTGAAGGCCGGCCAGATCCACCGACTGGCGCAGCAGGTCGATCTTGAACTGCCCCCAGTTGGCCGGGTGCGACACGGCGATTCGGTCGGGCGCCGCACCCTGCCGGGCGGTCACATCGGCCACGATCTGGCGCAGCATTGCGGCCATCAACCGTTCGGCGGAGAACGGCGAGCGATCCAGCATGATGGGCGCAGAGTCGCCAAGGCGTCGCTTGAATTCGCGTGCGAGTCGCGCCGGTTCCTGGAGCCCGCGCCGTTCGGCCGCGTCGCCGATCAGCACGTTGTCGTCCTCACGCAGGAACACCATCGACGGAATGGTGGCCGCGTGGTTGCCGAGCGCAACAACCTCGGCGCGGCCGTCTCGCACCAACGCCGCGGCTGTGAAGGTGGTGCCGAGATCGATGCCCAGTGAATAGCCCAAGGTGACCCTTTCGTCGTCGGCGATGGTAGCTGAGGCAGGTCCGCGGAACACGAGAGTGCTCATCGGCGGCGCACAGTCAACTAGTCGGTGAGTCCATCGAGGTCGTCGGCGAGCTCGTTGATGTCGTCGACACGCTCCTCGAACTGCGGGGCGTCGTTGAACGAGTCCGTCTCAGAGATTTCCAACACAACCTCGTCGTTCGGTGTCACGCTGTCGTCGGGTGTCACGCTGTCGTCTACTTCCAGTTCCAGCGGTTCCCACGGTTGATCGTCGTCCATGTCGATGATGTCCGGGTCGTTCTGGGACGGGTCAGCCATTGTCGGGTACGTCGGGTCTGGGTAGGGCTCCGCCGGATTCGACTCACCTTCGCCTGCGTCCGTGTCATTCGGGTCCGTGTCATTCGGGTCTGTGTCATTCGGGTCAGCCGGAATGATTTGTGGCACTTCCGGGTCGACGGCCGGATCAACGACGTCCGGATCAACGACATCCGGATCGACGACGTCCGGATCGACGACGTCAGGATCCGTCGCGTCACCATCGGTTGCGTCGTGATCCGTCACGACAATGCCCGTCGTTGCGCGTAGGTTCCCCCGGTCGACGTAGGTCTCCGCCAACGCACGGTGCTCGGCGATCGCAGTCCGAACTCGATCGAGCCCGGCGACTCCGCGCGCCTCCATGTCGGGCAGCGCGGCCTCCAATCGTTCTGCCTCTGCAAGCTCGCTGGCCGCCTCCCGTGCATTGACAACTTGACTCTGCTGTGCGGTGAGGACGACTTCGAGCCGTTGTGCCTCGTCGCTGACTTCCTGAGAGGCAACCGTCAGCCGGTCCAACTCCTCCGTCTCCTCGGCCACGCGGCTGTCGGCCTCCTCGAACTCGCGCTCCGCCGTGAGGGCCGATTGAACTCTCACCGTTGCGATGGCCTCGTAGTTCTGGGCCTCGCCGTTCGCCGCGTCCGCCAATACAACGTCTCCTGCGTCCCTCAGAGTCTCGGCTTCGGCACGCTTCTCAGCGGCGTGCTGAGTCGCCGAAATCGCTTCCGCTTGAGCGGCAGCGGCCTGACCTTGTGCTACATCGCGCTCGGCATTCGTCATCGCCAGTTGCCGTTCGGCCGCCATTCGATCCGCTTCGGCCTCTTGCTTGTCGATGATGTAGTCGGGCAATGCAAGGTCCCGTGCGACATCCAGGCCCAACTGCAAAGCGTCGGCCTCGGCCTCCACTTCGGCGGCGGTATCGAACGGGTCCTCGATCGGGGCAGGCGCAACGGGGGCGACCGCCGCCGCGTCGAAATTGAAATCGCGTCCAGCCGCGAGCTCGTCGCCAATTTCGCCCGAGTCGGCCATCCGCTCGAATTCTGCAAACTGGGCTGCGGCGGTCGCGGCCGGCACGGTCGTTGGCGTCGCGGCCGCGTTGATAGCGAGCGAGCCATCGGCCTCGATCGAAACCGTGGCTCCCTGCTCCAGGGCGGTTTTGACCATGATGCGATCCATCACATCGATCTCTGTCTCCTGAGTGGAGATGTAGCGCGAGCCTTGATCGGGGGTGTGCGCGAGGATCGAACCGTCGCTGTCGATGTTGACGACGAAGCCGCGATCGAGCAGGTCGGCCACCTTTTCCAGCTTGGCGGTGAGGAATGCGTCGCCATCGGCGGTGATCGGTGTGAGGACATCGAGCTTCGCCACGGGCGGCTCGTCACCAAAGAGGCGCACGCCCCGTCCGGCAGCAAGTGACTCGCGGATTTGTACGACAAGTTCAGGGTCGAGGGGCGTGGCCATATCGGCAGCGTAAACACCACCCGCGGGCACGTCACTAGGAGGATTCCCGGTTCGACCTCAGGCGTGAAGGAGGCCGTACACGATGCCTTCTTCCAACGCCCGCCACGAAGCTTCGATGATGTTGCTGCTGACCCCGATGGTGGTCCAGCTCTGCTTGCCGTTGGTGAAGTCGATGAGAACACGCGTGACGGCGCCAGTGGCGGTGGCGCCGTCGAGGATGCGGACCTTGTAGTCGGTGAGGTGCACCTTGTCGAGCTGCGGGAAGGCGCCGCGCAGCGCCACCCGCAGGGCGGTGTCGATGGCGTTGACGGGGCCGTTGCCCTCGGCCGTGTGAACGTGCCGCACTGCGGTGTCGCCCTGCCCCACCCACACCTTGACCGTTGCCTCGGTGGTGAACTCGCCATTGGGAAGCTCGTCAGTGATGACTCGCATGCTCTCGACGCGAAAATCCGTCTGCTCCCAGCCGGCGGCGCGGCGCATCAACAGCTCCAGCGAGGCGTCGGCGGCTTCGAAGTGGTAGCCCTCGTGCTCGAGACGCTTGAGATCGTCGACCACCTGGTTGACGGCCGGGCCGTCCAACGGCAGGCCAAGCTCCTCGGCCTTGATCTGGATGGTGGCGCGACCAGCCATTTCGCTGACGACGAAACGCGTGCCGTTGCCAACGAGCACCGGATCGATGTGTTCGTACGCGTCTTTGGCTCGCTTGATGGCGCTGACGTGCAGGCCGGCCTTGTGCGCGAACGCCGACGAGCCGACGTACGGTGCCTGCGGGTTCAGCGGACGATTGAGCACTTCGGCCACGTGGTTGCTCACGGCGGTCAGCCGGTCGATGCGACCCTCGGGCAAACACTGCATGCCCAACTTCAGTTGCAGGTTCGGGATGACCGTGGTGAGGTTGCAGTTGCCCGTGCGCTCGCCCAGACCGTTGAGCGTGCCCTGCACATGACGACCGCCGGCACGAACCGCTGCCATCGAGTTCGCGACCGCGCAGCCCGTGTCGTCGTGGCAATGGATGCCGATGATGACGTCATTGCCGACGTGGCGGTACACGTCGGCAACGATGCTCTCCACTTCGTGGGGCAATGAACCGCCGTTGGTGTCGCACAGCACGACATGACTGGCTCCCTTGACGACCGCGGCTTCCAGTGCACGCAGCGCGAATTCCGGATTGTGCTTGTAGCCGTCGAAGAAGTGCTCCATGTCCACCATCACCATGCGGCCGGCGCCGTGCAGGTAGGCCACCGAATCGGCGATCATCGCCTCGCCTTCCTCGAGCGTGGTCTGCAGCGCTTCGAGCACGTGGTAGTCCCAGCTCTTCGCCACGATGCAGACAGCCGACGTATTGGCGTCGAGCAGGTTCTGCAGGGTTGTGTCGTCATCGACCTTGCCGCGCGGGCGACGGGTGCTGCCGAATGCAACGAGCGTGGAAGTGGACAGCGTCAGCTCCGTCGCTGCGCGGGCGAAGAACTCGATGTCCTTCGGGTTCGCACCCGGCCAGCCGCCTTCGATGAAATGCACGCCCAGGTAATCGAGTTGTTCCGCTATCCGCAGCTTGTCGTCGACGGTCGCCGAGACGCCCTCCACCTGCATCCCGTCGCGCAACGTCGTGTCGAACACCTCGACTACTTGCAGTTTCGAATTCATTCGGGACCTCTTGTCTGACTGGAGAAATGAAAGAGCCGCCCCAGGGGGCGGCTCGGAGCGCATCTCGGCGTATGGCCGACATGCGCTAGCAAATGATGATGGATGCGGTGGCCGAAGCCATCTCAGTGCACGTCACGCCGCCATTCAAGTCCCAAAACCCGGCCGCGTCAACGTCTCGCCTGTGTACAACCTGTGTGTGAACAGTGGATGAACAAGAAAGTTCTGGGGGTAACCCACTTTCTCTGCGGATAACCCTGTGGGGACAGAAAATACCTCTTGACCAGCGTAAATGCGTGCGGCAGAGTGATCCTCGTACCGGACAGCGCACGCCAACCGGAACCCGAGGAACGGTGCCGCAAGTCGAGGCAGCCAGCAATGGCGGTCACGACAAACGGAGGGCCAACCGGGTTCACGAGGTGAAAGCGGGGACGGTAGGAGAGTGATCTTGACGCCAGGCAGCAAACCTTCGGGCAAGCGGTCGGGCGGCTGGGAAAGTGGAACCGGGCAACCGGGGAAGCGGAACCGGCGGTCGAAGCGAAGGAAGCGGCAGTCGGGCAACCGGCGGCAGCGGAGAGCGCAACGGCTTCGCTGCTGAGGACGGAACCGGGCAACCGGTGAAGAAGACGGCAAAAACGGATCACCCGCCGAAGCGCAAGCTCCGACGGGTGATGTCATTGGTCGAGACGAAGGCTAACGCCCGAGGAACGATCGGTGGTGGATCACCCTCCGACCCAGGAGTCGCCTCGGGCGGCGCGCAGGCTTCGGCCCGCTGCGCAGCCCGGGGCGCTTCGCTTTTTACCCCCGACCTGCGAGTGCCACGACGCCAGTGCGAGTGCCACGCAACCAGTGCGAGTGCCAGGGCGCCATGCGAGTGCCTACTCGCACCCCGGGGTGCGAGTGTCCACTCGGAGCTACTGTCGGCGGGATGAGCGAACCACGGCGCGAAGTTTCCGCCAGCTATCAGCAACAACTCGACCAGGGCTACAACTTCGGCAGCGTGCGCACCTTCGGCCAGCGGCCACTGCTCACCTCGCCCGCGGAGCTCGACGAGTGGCAGCCCGACGTCGCCGTGGTCGGTGCACCATTCGACTTAGGCACCACCAACCGGCCGGGAGCGCGTTTCGGGCCACGGGCACTTCGTGCCGACGCCTACCAATCGGGCACTTACCACCTCGGTCTGGGATTGGAGATGTACGACTGGATGGAAGTCGTCGACTACGGCGACGCCGCCTGCCCGAATGGGCTGGTCGACGAGAGCCTCGCCAACATCAGAGCGCGCGTCCACGAAGTCGCCAGCCGCAAGATCATCCCGTTCGTCATCGGCGGCGACCACACCATCACCTGGCCGTCGGCCACCGCGGTCGCCGACGTCTACGGCTACGGGAATGTAGGGATGGTGCACTTCGACGCCCACGCCGACACCGCTGACAACTGCGATGGCAACCTGGCCAGTCACGGCACGCCCATGCGCCGACTGATCGAGAGTGGCGCGATTCCGGGCAAGAACTTCATCCAGATCGGCCTCCGCAGCTATTGGCCACCGGAGGACACGTGGAATTGGATGGCCGAGCAAGGCATGCGGTGGCACCTCATGGACGAGATCTGGGAGCGCGGCTTCCAGGCCGTGATGGCCGACGCCGTTGCCGAGGCGCTGGACGGCCCCGAGTACCTCTACATCTCCATCGACATCGATTCGCTCGACCCCGCATACGCACCTGCCACCGGCACGCCGGAGCCCGGCGGCATCGTCGCCGCCGACCTGATGCGCATCGTGCGAGAACTGGCCTACCGACACAAGGTCGTCGCGATGGACGTCGTCGAAGTCGCGCCCGCGTACGACCAGGCCGACGTCACCATCAACGTCGCCCATCGCCTCTTCACCGAGTGCCTCGCCGGCATGGGCGCCAAACGACGCGACGCCAAGGGCGCCCCCAAGGGCCGCCCCGCCCGATAGCCGACAATCGACAACAACGCTGAAACAATGAAAGGGTCATCATGAACACTCCCTCAGCCGAAATGCCGTTGATGCCCGCGTATGGCGTGGATACACCCGATTGGCACGGGCTGCCGTGGTCGTGGGCGGCCGAGCGCCTGATCGGCACCCGCAACTACTGGGTAGTGACAGCGTCCGCAGGCGGGCAACCACACTCGCTGCCGGTGTGGGGCGTGTGGCACGACGATGCGCAGCGCTTCATGTTCAGTTGCGCGCACGGCTCGAAGAAGGCACGCAACCTTGGGTCGAACCCGCAGATGGCGTTCACCAACGGCGACACGATCGAGTGCATCTCCGTACAGGGAAGTGCCGAGTTGATCGTCGAGCCCGCACGGCTGAACGACTGGGCAGACCTCTACGTCGCCAAATACGGCGATGAAGTCGGGCCTGAACTTGGTGACTTCGTGCGCCAGAACGCCATCTACGAAGTGGCGCCGTCGGTGGCATTCGCAGTCATCGAACGCCCCGATGAGTTCGCGACGCGGGCAACCCGCTGGCGCTTCGCCAGCTGACTGAACGGCTGACTAGACGGCCAGTTCGCACCAGTGCGCGTACTTGGCCTCTTGGGCGCGAACCGTGCGGGCGTACACCTCGGCGATGGCCTTCGTCATCGGGCCGGGGCACGGCACGACGCGGTCGTCGACCGAGTTGACCGAGCTCACTTCGGCGGCGGTACCGCACACGAAGATCTCTTCCGCGATGTACAGATCACTGCGCGCGATGTTGTCGACGCGCACCTCGTAACCGAGGTCATTGGCAATGGCCGTCACCGTGTTCTGGGTGATACCTTCAAGCGCGCCGGCCGAGATGGGCGGCGTGAGGATGATGCCGTTGCGCACTGCGAAGATGTTCTCGCCGGTGCACTCGGCAACCAGACCGTTGGGCGCCAACATGATCGCCTCGTCGTAGCCGGCTTTGAGCGCTTCGACTTTGGCCAGCGAGCTGTTCACGTAGTTGCCGGTGGTCTTGGAGGCGGGCGGCATCGTGTTGTGGTCGTGACGCTGCCACGACGAAATCTTCATCCGCACGCCCTTGTTCACCGCATCGTCGCCCAGGTAGGCGCCCCACGGCCAGCAGGCGATGGCAACGTCGACGCTGCACGGCAGCGTGTTGAGCCCCATCTCGCCGTAGCCGTAGTAGGCGATCGGGCGGATGTAGCAGCTGGGCAGACCGGTGCTGGCGACGGTCTGCTTCACGGCGGCGACAAGTTCCTCGGTGGAATACGGAATCTCCATCCCGACGATCTTGGCCGAGTTGTGCAGACGAGCGATGTGCTCTGTGAGCCGGAACACGGCCGGGCCATCAGCTGTCTCGTACGCACGGATGCCTTCGAACACGCCGGTGCCGTAGTGCAGGGTGTGGGTGAGCACGTGGATCTGCGCATCTGCCCAGTCGACGAGTTCGCCGTTCATCCAGATCTTCGGGGTCGTTTGAATGGGCATCGGTTCAGCCTGCCACGCGTGCTGCGATTTGGGAACCGATGTCGGTGGTGCTGCCGGTAACTGCCTCATCGCACGCGGCCCGGATGCGGTCGGCGGCTGCGCCTTCACCGAGGAAGTCGAGCATCAGAGCCGCACTGAGAATCGCGGCCGTCGGGTTGGCCGTGCCGGTGCCGACAATGTCGGGCGCCGAACCATGCACGGGCTCGAACATGCTGGGGCCGGTACGGGCCGGGTTGAGATTCGCGCTGGACGCCAAACCGATACCGCCACTGACGGCGCCGCCGAGGTCGGTCAGGATGTCGCCGAACAGGTTGTCGGTGACGATCACGTCGTAGCGGTGCGGGTCTTGCACGAAGTAGATGCACGCGGCGTCGACGTGGTTGTAGGCGGTGGTCACCTGCGGATAGTCGGCGGCGACGGCGTTGAACGCACGCTGCCACAGATCGCCGGCGAAGGTGAGCACATTGGTCTTGTGCACGAGGGTGACGTGGTTGCGCCGTGTGGTGGCGAGCTCGAATGCGTAGCGACAGGCCCGCTCGGCACCCATCCACGTGTTGACCGACCCCTGTGTGGCCACCTCGTGAACGGTGCCCTTGCGCAGCGAACCGCCTTCGCCCACATACGGGCCTTCGGTGTTCTCGCGAATCACCACGAAATCATGCTCGACGGTGCCGCCGGGCGCGGTGCCGTGAAACGGCCGTTGGTTGATGTACAGATCGAGTTCGAAGCGCATCTTCAGCAGCAATCCGCGCTCGATGACACCGGGCGGCACCTGGGGCGTGCCGACAGCGCCCAACAAGATGCAGTCGAAGGCGCGCAGTTGGTCGAGTACTTCGTCCGACAGAATCTCGCCGTCGCGCAGGTACCGCGTGCCGCCGAGATCGAAGTCCGTGGTCTCGATGTCCACGCCCGCCGCGCGCACCACTTTCAACGCCTCGGCCGTGACCTCCGGCCCGATTCCGTCGCCACCAATGACTGCAATTCGATGTGCCATAAGGCGAGCACCGTATCGCCTGCCGACGCCACCTTCCGAAATGGACTGGTCAGTCGAGCAGGCGGCCGTGACGGTGGCGGGTCCAGCTGATGGACTGTTCGCGCACCCAACGCCGCAGCTCCACCATTGGATCGGCGACGGGCTGCGTCAGATCGACCTCGACGCCAGCGGCGTGGCATTCCGCCAGCTGCTCGGATGACAGCGAGCCGATCACCCGCACCCTTTCCACCGAACCTGTCATGGGGTTGACCACCAAGGTTGGTGGTAAGCCCATGACACGTTGCGCGATCTGGGCGATGGCGACGGCGGCCGGGTCGGCGTCGGGGGCGACGTAGAGGCCGACAGTGGGCAACGGTCGGAAGCGCAGGATGTTGCGCTCGCAGGCCAGACCCGACGGGTCGTGATCGACGGCAAAGTACTCATCCCGCACTCGCTGGAACTCGGCCTCCAACTCGGCGAGCGAATGTTGCGGGCGCAACTGGGGCTTCCCAGAACCGCACGTAGCGTTCTGGGAAAGCCCGGTTGGCGACTCGGGCAGCTGCCCGGTGTGCGGACTGGACCAGGTACCGAAGGCTTCGACGTAGAACGGGCCGCCAGCTTTGGGGCCGCAGCCGACGGAGGAACGCTTCCAGCCACCGAAGGGCTGCCGCTGGACGATGGCGCCGGTGATGTGGCGGTTGATGTAGACGTTGCCGACCTCGACTCGATCGAGCCACGTGTCGATTTCGTGCTCGTCGAGCGAATGGATGCCGCCGGTCAGACCGAATTCGCCGGCATTTTGCAGTTCGATGGCATCGTCCAGATCGACGGCCCGCATGATGCCCAACACCGGGCCAAAGCATTCGGTGAGGTGGAACCACGAGCCCGCAGCCACGCCCAGCCGAACACCAGGCGACCACAGATGAAGGTCGGTGTCGAGGCAACGAGGCTCGACCAACCAACGCTCCCCCGGCTCCAAGGTCGTCAGTGCGCGCAGCAACTTCTCCGACGGCGCACCCACCAGCGGCCCAGTCATCGTCGCAAGATCGTCGGCGACTCCGACGCGCACGCTCCGCACGGCGTCTGCAAGTCGGGCCATGAACGACGGGTCGTCGTAGACAGAGGCCTCGACGATGGCCAGGCTCGCAGCCGAGCACTTTTGCCCGGCATGGCCGAATGCCGAGCGAACCAGGTCACGGATTGCGGAGTCCTCGTCCGCGGCAGCGGTGATGACCAGTGCGTTCTTGCCGCTGGTCTCGGCGAGCACGCGAATCGACGGCTTCCACGACCGGAACAGCTGCGCCGTCTCGTAGGCACCGGTCAACACCACCGTCGCAATGTCGTCGTGCGTCACCAACCGCTGCCCAACCTCGTTGTCGGGGCACGCAACGAACTGCAGCAAGTCGCGCGGAACGCCAGCGCGCCAGAGCTGCTGGGCCAACTCGTACGCAACCTCGCGCACCTCCGGCGCCGGCTTCAGAATGACCGCGTTGCCGGCGGCCAGCGCGGCACACACACCGCCAGCAGGTATTGCGTAGGGGAAGTTCCACGGAGAGGCGACCAGCACGACGCCATTGGGTGTGAAGGCCAGGCCGGACGCAACGCGATCCTCGATGGCATGCGTGCACCATCCGTAGTAGCGAGCAAAGTCGATGGCCTCTGAGACTTCCGGGTCACCCTCGGCGATCGTCTTGCAGGCCGTGCGAGCCATCAAGGCCAGCGTGCGACCACGGCTGGCCTCCATCTCTTGAGCGACGGCTGCCAGCAGCAACCGGCGCTCGGCAAACGCCGTGGACGACCACTTGGCCGCCGCGTTCACAGCCGAGGCGACGACGGCTTCTATCTGCTCGACGCTGTCGACGGCATCGAAGAGCGGCAGCTCACACCCAGCCATCGCCTCGGCAATCCACGAACGATTCACGGCCCGCGTCCAGTCCGTGTCGGCACAGTTCTCAAACGCTTCGTGGTCGACGTCTGCAATCGGCGCCGAACGATCCTGATTCCGGCGACTTGACGTCACCACAGCACCGACTGCTGCCATCGCAGCTTCGAAGCGAGCGCGCTGATCGTGCCACTCTGCCGACCCCGGCTGCAGGGTGAACAGCGCGCGCAGGAAGTTGTCGGGGGACGTGTTCTCGTCGAGCCGACGGGTCAGGTAGGCGATGCTTGCGGCCAGATCGTCGGGGCGCACGACGGGGGCATAGAGCAACACATCACCGGCGGCAGCGCGCACTGTTCGCGACTGAGCCGGTGCCATCCCTTCGAGCATCTCGATGTCGAGCCGATCGCGTGTCGCTAAGCCCACCGCCCACGCGAGGTCGAACAAATTGTGGCTGGCGAAACCCACCCGGACGGCGAGGGCGAATTGCGGCGAAAGGGCGAGCAACACCAACCGCTTGAAGCTGGCGTCCACCTCCGCCTTCGTGAGATACGGCGCCTGACTCCAGCCATGGAGCTCTGCCTCCACCCTCTCCATTGCCAGGTTCGCACCCTTCACGATGCGGATCTTCAACCCACCTCCGCCTGCCACGTGGCGAGCAGCGGCCCACTCACACAGCCGCTCGCAAGCGCCATGCGAGTCGGGCAGGTACGCCTGCAGCACCACCCCGGCGTCGATTGACCGAAACTCCGGCTCATCCAGCACGCGAGTCAGCGCGGCGATCGTCAACTGCAGGTCCCGGTACTCCTCCATGTCGAGGTTGACGAACGTGCGCGGCGAGCACGCTGCCGCGTCG
>JANLPB010000358.1:0-5851 GCA_031366885.1 Ilumatobacteraceae bacterium | reverse complement strand
CGAAGGTCGTCGCCGTGCTTGGTGTACAGGTAGGACAAGCCCTGAAGCATTGCGCGGCTGGCCGAAAGCCGGTCGGTTGAGTCGGCCGAGACCTGTGCCAAGGTGGCGCTCGTCGATTGGCACTTCGGCGCCCGCTTCGCCATCCGATACAGCAGGTCCCAGTCTTCCCACGCACGTAGGTTCTCATCGAATCGGACCTCGCGGAGAACGTCCGCACGGAATTGATAGTTGCTGATATGGACGCCCACGCTGTGTTCCAACAGCTCTTTCTGGGCAGACCTTCCAAGGCAACCGGCAACGCTCGGGCTGGGTCCGCAGAGGACGTCCACCTCTGGACCACGGTCGGCACAACGCGCGGATGCCGAAAGCACATCGTCGGAATGCAGAAACTGCACCCAACCTGTCGACACCTCGTCAAGACCTGTGTTCTGCGAGGCAGCTACTCCACCATTTTCCGAGCGACGGACATAACCAACCTGGTGACGCTCGGCCAACTCTGCAACTGTCCCGCCGGGGAATGCGTCATCAACAATCAGAACCCGCCCTGGCAACGCGGAACATACCGCTCGGTCAAGCAGCCCATCGCGCAGCCCGAACGCGGGGATGACGACCGTCAAATCGTCGTCCCCCACAGTACGGGGCGGAACATCGTCTCGGAGCACACCCGCATCGTAAAGCCAGCCGCAACAGTCGCCTCGACTGAGCCGGGCCTCAAAAATCGACCGCTGATAGGCTCGCCCAAGTGACCACGTTCCCATCGCCCTTCGTGTGCGGCCACTTGATCCGCACCCGGCGTTCGAACTCGGCCGGGCCAAATGGTTGACGCGCCGAAGGTTGCTGGGGTCGTTGTCACCTTCAACCGACCGAATGGTCTCGTTGCAACGATCAACGCACTTCGGGCCCAGTCACATGCGTTGGATCAGATCATCGTCGTCAACAACGGCGGCGAAGTCGACGGGAGCATTTCGGGTCGTCAGGACATCACGGTTGTGGAGCCGGGCGAGAACACCGGAGCGGCTGGCGGTTACGCCCTGGGTTTGATCGCAGCGGTTGATGCCGGCTTCGACTGGGCAATGCTGGTCAATGACGACGACCGGCCTCGGCCAATGGCTGTTGAGGTGTTGCTCGATCTGGCTACTCGGCAGGCGACACCCTCGATGGCCATGGGGTGGGTGTCGTTGTCGGGGAAAGAAGTCGCTACTGGGGCGTGGCTGCGTCATGGACTGAAGTACCCCGTCGCGTCGCAAGTCGAGGGCGCGTATCAAGTGGACGTGGCAACGTTCGGCGGGCTCCTGGTTCCAACGGAGGTCGTTCGCGACGTCGGTCCGCCACGGGCCGACTTCTTCATGATGTGGGAGGAGTACGAGTTCTGCCTTCGCGCGCGCCGCGCAGGATGGCGAATCATGGTGCTCCCTGAAACGCTCGTGGACATTGACGGTATGCCTCCGGGGTCACGCTCACGACCGTGGAGGGGCTACTACGAGGCAAGAAACTCGTGGATCGCGTTGCGTGAACATGGCAACTTCCTCGATCGTTTGTGGCTCCTCGTCAGAAACCTCAAGTACCTGCTCGCCTCACTCTCCGCGCCAGATCGCGCTGAGCGCGTCTCGGTTCGCTGCCGGGGACTCGCAGACGGAATCCGCGGTCGAACCGGGCGCACGGTGGACCCGTCATGACGACTGTCGTGGTCAGCCCGGACTCCAGCCCTCAGTACTACGGGTACTACCTCTCGGGCTTCGAGGAGCTGTTGGGGCCGCTCAAATTTCGCTACGGGTCCAATGACCTTCCCCGCCTTTCAAGCCCCCGCGACGGTTTGGCGATGCTCCTGCCGAGCGGACGAAAGATCTTCATCGCAGCTGACGATCATTCGACGGTGAACGAGGAGGCCCTCGCGTGGTGCGACGTATATGGCCAGGTCAATGTTGACCCCTCGTGCCGCCGGCACGAGGGCTTTCACAAAATCATGCCCATCGGCCCCGGTTTCGGCATCAGGTGGCACAGCACGGCCTTCGCCACGCGTTACGTTCTCAGCGCTTCGCTTTCGGGTGGACGCACGTTCGCTGGGCCGGCCGCTCGCTGCCGCTCACTCGTTCGGCACCAACGTCAACGACTGCCGCTGAGTGAATACGGGCCCCGCTCGAGTACTGCGGATCGACTTTTCTTTCTGGCGTCCTTCTGGCACCAACATCCCGAAGCAAACGTCGCTCGCATCGAACTGTGGCAGGCGATGCAGCAGCTACCTGGAATCAGGCTCGCTGGCGGCTTTGTGTCCGCGCCGGCGACAGTCCCCGCTGCGCTGCGGGCCGACCACACGTACTCGCTTCGCGAGTTCCTTGATGCCGTGGGCCAGTCGGTCGCTGCGCTCAACACACCAGCCGTGCACGGGTGCCTCGGCTGGAAACTTGGAGAGTACCTGGCACTCGGAAAAGCAATCGTCTCGCTCCCGTTGAGCCATCCACTACCCGGCGGATTCGCTGCGGGGAATCAGCTCATCGTGGTGGCAACCGAGACGGAAGCCGCCGAAGCCGTCCTGCAACTTTCGCGCGATCAGAAACTGCGAGAGGGATACGAGCAGCGCGCCCGTCAGTACTTTGAGCAGTGGCTCTCCCCCTCGGCCGTCGCCATCCGGCTGCTCGGCACGGATGGAGATGCTCGATGAAGGTTCTGTATGTACTCGACAGTTTGTTCGGGGGAGGCACTGAGCGATCGACCCTCGTGCTGTTGCCCTATCTCATGGAACGCGGCGTTGACCCAACTCTCGCAGTCCTCCGCAGCGCACCGGATTCGGATAACTCCTCGGTCCCCGCCGATGTCAACGTCGTGGCTTTGGACGGGCCTTCGTTTCGGCGTCGGGTGTTGTCGCTCAGGCGGAACATTCTGAGCGTGCGGCCGGACATCGTTCACACGGCCCTGTTTGCATCGGACATGGTCGGCCGCGTTGCCGCTTGCCGTACCGATTCGCTGGTTCTGTCCAGTCTGGTGAACACCCCGTACGACCCTCTCCGCCTCAACGACCCGAACGTGAGCCGCGGAAAGCTACGCGCCGTTCAGCTTCTCGACGGGCTGACGTCACGACTGTTCGCCGATCAACTGCACGCTGTCTCTCGCGGGGTGGCCGAGGCAAACAGCGCCGCCCTGCACTACCCCCGCTCACGAATCGTCACAGTCGAGCGTGGGCGGGATAGATCGGACCTCGGCCACTGGTCGCTTGAACGGCGGAGGCTCACGCGCAGCCGACTGGGCTTCAGCGATTTGACGCCCATCATCCTTGCGGTAGGTCGCCAGGAGTTCCAGAAGGCGCACGTGGATCTGATTCGAGCGGCGGAGCTGCTCGTAGATCGTCATCCTGACCTAGTAGTCCTGGTCGCTGGTCCGAAGGGCAACGCTTCGACCGCAATACAGCAGGCAATAGCCTCGAGCTCACTGCCCCGCGACAAGGTGCTACTTCTCGGACATCGCGACGACGTGGCAGACCTGATCGTCGCCGCCGACGTTCTCGCCCTGCCGTCACACTGGGAGGGCACAGCGGGCTCAGCAGTGGAAGCCCTCGCACTGCGATGCCCGATCGTCAGTACCGATCTCGCAGGGCTCGGCGGTGTGTTGACCCCCGACAAGACTGCGCTGGTCGTCTCTCCAGCCCGACCCGATTTGTTCGCCGAAGCACTACACAAGGTCCTTTCGGACAGCGGTCTCGCTGCCCGCCTTGCCGCTACCGGTCTCGAGGACTTCGAGCATCGTTTCACCCTCGACCGATCTGCAGACGCGCTCGTTGCGTTGTACTCGGCGATGGCGGCGCGGTTCGCGAAGGGACAACGATGATCGTCGTTGGAATTTGCGCAGGACCGAACGAACGCTTCGAGCAGTTCGTGGAGCCATCGCTCGCGGCGGACGCCGCGTACATCACCCTTGTTGTCCTACGCGAGCAGCGATCTATCGCCGCGGCATACAACCAAGTGCTCGATGCCGCCAAGCAAGTGGCCGATCTTGAGGCCGTCCTCCTGATTCACGATGACGTCGAAATTGTTGATCACGAATGGCGAACAAAACTGCTCGGTTCACTTGCGGGTGGCGGGGTGACCGTCGTCGGCGTGATCGGTGCGCGCGGCCCAGGTGGGATGGCCTGGTTCTCAAGGCCCGAGAAGCTGGGCGCAGTGCGCGAGCCACACGCCGCATACGACTTTGGTGGGCGTTCGGAGGACGTCGATGTCATCGACGGACTCTTCATCGGGCTCTCGCCTGCAGCCACACACAACCTTCGTTTCGACGAGACCCGCTACCCGCCGTTTCACGGCTACGACGCAGACATCTGTTCGCAAGCACTTGCTTCGGGTGGGCGAGTTACCCTCACACCGATCGAGGCAATACATCACACCACTGGCGCATTCGGCACCGAGCGTTCGTACATCGACTGGGTCAAAGCGACCCTTGCGTGGAGGCTGCGGTGGGTGCCTTCGAGCCGCACCAAACGCGCCATCTGGCGGGGGCGAATCGTTCTGCTTCCTGCTGAAGTCCGCCTCCGCTCGGCGGCCCGGTCTCGACGGCGTGCGCTCCGCTCACGATCGGCCCCCGCAGACGGGCCGGTCACACCATGATGCCCTCCGATCAGGGTTGGCCCCGCGGGCTTCCCATCACCGTGGTGATTCCCGCCCTGAACGCTGGCGCGACTCTTGCAGCGCAGCTCTCAGCGCTCGCGGCCCAGACCTTCTCTGACCGGTTTGAGGTCATCCTCGTCGACAACGGGTCCAACGACGGGACTGCAGATCTTGCCCGAACGTTCGAGAGCGCCCGGTTTACCGTGCGTGTCGTCACCGAGACCCGACGCGGTGTCAACTACGCGAGAAACGCAGGCGTGGATGCAGCAGCCGACGGGTTAGTCGCCTTGTGCGACGCCGATGACGTCGTAGTTCCCGAGTGGCTTGCATCCCTCGCTGCGGCATGGGTCGCAGGCGTGTGGCTGGCAGGCGACCTCGACTTCACGCTGTTGAATTCTGCCGACACGCGACTGATGTGGGGCGTTCCAGACAGAATCGAACATCGCGGCGAGCGCCCATTCCTCGACACCGCATTCGGCGGAAACTGCGCATTCGCCAGATCGATGTGGGAACAAATCGGCGGGTTCGACGAAACGCTCAGCGGCCACGGCGACGAAGGTGAGTTCTTTCTCCGCGCATGGCAACAAGGCCATCGGGCCAAATGGGCGGCGGGCGCGGTGATCCATTGCCGCCTTCGCCCCGGTCTGCAATCCCTAGCCCGGCAGCGTTACCGAAAGGGGAAGGCCAATGTGTTGATGGAGTCCCGCCCTGGTGGGGCGTTGCTCCCCCGGCCAAACCGAGCCCTGGTCGCAAAGTCGTGGGCGTACATCGTGCTGATGGCACCCCTGGCGCTGGTGTCGAAGTCGGTGAGAATCCAATGGCTGCGCGTTGCGCCGCTTCGCGCCGGCCGGCTTGTTGGACGGGCGCAGTCCTTGGGGAACCATCGGTGAGCCACACCGCCGCCCGCCGTGTCTAACTCATCCACCGGCCCGCGGGCCGGAACCGGCCCGAGGATGACTTCATTCGCGCCATTGTTCGACGCTTCAAACCTGAACTGGTGACTGATCGGCTGCCGTCTACCCCCGCCGATCTGGAGCGGTTGCATTCGATGGATGCAACTATCGTCTATTGGCCGTACCGCTGGTTGCAGTCTGCCGCCAACCTTGGCCTAGCGGCCTTGCCCGGCAGAGTTGTAATGCTTGAGCAGGATGCGTTCGGCGACTTCACCACCTGGGGCTCTTTGCAAGGAACATGGAGAACGACCTTCATGCGGCACGGCTTCGACCTTCTCATTTGTCAAGGCCTATCGAGTCTTGAGC
>JANLPB010000083.1:0-13045 GCA_031366885.1 Ilumatobacteraceae bacterium | reverse complement strand
GCCGTCATCGATCAGCCTCCGGCCTTGGCCTTCACCTTGTTCTGGATATCGACGAGGCGGTCCTGCGCAGACGTGATCTTTTGTGTGTGCATCGTCTTCACCTGGGCGTCAGAGAAGAAGATCATTTCCGGGTGCGGCAATGTCGGCTGGTATTGCTTGATCAGCGCCCCGATGTTCTTCATGCCGCTGTTGTACCCGTGAAAGGCAAGGTCCTTGACCGAGATCTCCGGCACCAGCAACCAGTTGATCCAGGCGTGCGCTGCTTCGGGGTTCGGGGAACCAACGGGGACGCAATAATTGTCCATCCACAGTTCAGTGTGGGGGCTTCCGAGGGCCCACTTCCACGCTGACGGGTCGCCACCGGCAGCCTCGATGTTGACAAATGCGGCGCGGGCATCTCCGTTCCAGATGCACGATGCAGCGAACGAGCCCTCGCCAATCGCTGTGCTCGGGTAGCTGTCGAATGCCTTGAGGTGCGGCGCCAACTCGTTCACAAGGTACGCCTCGGCGGCGTCGTGATCTTCAGTCTTCTCGGTGTTCCAGTTGATGCCATTGGCCCAGAAGTACATGCCGGTTGCGTTCGGGGCGCTGTCGAGGATGCTGCAGTTGCCGCTCGCTTCACCGATGCATACGTCCATGAAGTCTTGCCAAGATGCGATGTCCTTGGAGACCTGGGTGGTATCCCACATGTAGCCCGTGCTACCCCAGTCCTTGCAGACTGAATAGTCGTTTTTCGGATCCCAGGCCTGTCCGAGGTACAACGGGTCGACGTTGACCATGTTCGGCAGCAGCGACTTGTCGAACTTCTCGAGCAAGCCCTTTTGAATCATCTGAGGGATGAACGGACCAGTGGGCACAACGATGTCGAAGCCGCTGGAATCACCCGCCGTCGACAGCTTGGTGATCAGGTCTTCATTGCTCGCGTAATAGTCGACTTTCATCGTTACACCGAGGTTCGACTCTGCCAACGCGCCGACGATCTCGGGATCGTTGTACGCGCCCCACGTGTACATAGCCAGTGTGCCGCTTGCCTGGTTGATCACGCGGCTGTAGTCGCCGCTTGCTTGCGGCAAACCGACGCCGGGAAGGCTGCCGTCGCCGCCAGTGCTGCCAGTGCTGCCACTGGTGCCAGCCGTGCCCGGGCTGGAACTGGAGCTGTCGCTTCCGCACGCGGTGCCGATGATGGCCAGGCCACCCGCGGCGCCTCCGATCTGAAACAGGCTTCGACGACTCAGCTGTGCACGGAAGCTAGCTGGGGCGAGGATCTTCATAGGTTCGGGCTGCGAGGCCATGGAATGCTCCTTGATGGATGAGAAGGAATGATGTCAACGTGGATGATGTAGTGAACGTGTGCAACGTGTTGGTCAGGATGCGGCTTCTGCGGACGGTTCGGCAAGCACCAGTTCGGCCTGCCGAGCGGAAAATGAATACACGTCGGCGGGTGTGAAGGTGCACCAGACGTCGTCACCGACGGCGAGGCGCAGAGCGTTGGCGCGTGGGCTCAGGACAAGAACGTCTCGGCTTCCCGTACGCACGACGTACTGCAGGGTGTCGCCGAAGTGGGCGACGCTCGCGACAGAGCCGGGAATCGAGTTGCGTGAGGTGCCTGGGTCGTCCGTCACAAGCTGAAAGTTCTCGGGCCGCACCGCCGCGAGCGCTGGTTGGCCTGGCGCCACTTCTTCGTCGGGCTTCGAGGCCACGAATACGGTGCCGTCGTCCGCAAGCACCCCGTCAGCAGTCGCGACGCCGCGCCAAAAGTTGTTGCGACCAACGAACCCGGCGACGAACGCCGACGACGGGCGCTCATAGACGGTCTCCGGGTCGGCGAGTTGCTCGACATGGCCCTCGAGCATGATCGCAATGCGATCGCTCATGCTCATCGCCTCTTCCTGATCGTGCGTCACAAACACGAAGGTGATGCCGAGTTGGCTCTGTAGCAACTTGAGCTCGATCTGCATCTCCTCGCGCAGCTTCCGGTCAAGGGCACCCAGCGGTTCGTCGAGCAGGAGAACACTCGGCCGGTTCACCAGCGCACGGGCAACGGCCACCCGCTGCTGTTGACCGCCCGACATCTGGCGGGGCTTGCGCTCGGCAAGCTTGCTCATCTTCACCATGTCGAGGGCTTCAGCAACGCGCACCGCGACCTCGTGCTTGGGCACACCTTTTTGGCGAAGGCCGTATGCGACGTTCTCCGCCACTGTCATGTGGGGAAAGAGGGCGTAATGCTGGAACACCGTGTTGACGTCGCGCTTGTACGGGGGAATGCCCTGTACGTATTGGCCGCTGATGCGAATGTGGCCTTCGTCGGGTTGCTCGAAGCCCGCCAACATGCGCAGCGTGGTGGTCTTGCCGCAACCAGATGGCCCCAGCAGCGAGAGAAATTCACCGGGTTTCACCGACAGGTTCAAACCGTCGACCGCCACCATCGAGCCGAAGCGCTTGGTGACGTTCTGCAGCTCTACCGAGCCCCTGTCACTCGTCAGTTCGCTACCGACCGACATCGTTGTCGCGTCCGTCACGCTGTCTCCCCCGAGATTTTGTCAAGGTGGGCTCCCTGCCCACTCCTAGCCTGCCACAAGCGACCCCCGGTCGAGGTCGCGGCAACATCCTTCGAGGCGAGAGTGTAGGCACATTTCGTGTCGTCATCGTGAATCTGGTGGTGCCGCATCAGTCGCCTACCGTGGCATGAACGACGGCCAACATGCAAGGAAATCGTTGATGAACAGCGTGTGCGCCACGGAACGCCTTGCAAATCACGCCCAAGAGCGCCAGTATCCGTAGCGATGGATCGAATGGGAACACAGATTGACGAGACGGATCGGGCGATCATCGAGGAGTTGCAGCGAGACGGTCGGGTGCCTTACACGCGCCTTGGCGCGGCGGTCGGGCTCTCCGAGGCCGCGGCGCGCCAACGGGTCCAACGGCTGATCGATTCGGGGGTCATGCAGGTGGTCGCGGTCACCAACCCACTGTCACACGGCAAGCGTCGAATGGCGATGATCGGCGTTCGGACCGAAGGCCCCACCGACGACATTGCCAAGACCTTGCAGTCCATGCGGTTCATCGACTACCTGGTGGTCAGTGCCGGCTCCTTCGACCTGATGGCAGAGGTAGTCGTCGCCGATGATCGCGAACTGCTGGAGCTGACCAATCGCATTCGCAGCGTGCCTGGCGTGAGAAGCACCGAGACATTCATCTACCTCGATCTGGTGAAGCAGACCTTCACGTGGGGCGCCCACTAGCAATTCTGCTACTGCCGTGACGGCTAATGTCACGATGAACTGGACGACACGAATGGCACGACACGAACTGCACGACGGGAGCTCAGATGCGTACACGATTCCACTCCGCCGCTGTCGGTGTGATGCTCGGCATGCTCGCCCTGGCTGCCTGTTCGAGCAGCGACGACAGCGGGTCCAGCGGCGGCAACTCGTCGAAGATGTTTCCGACGGACTTCGAACCGGCCTGCCGCAGCCATCCCGTCACCGGGTCAACCGCGTACAGCCCGGCGGTGTCCGGCATCCACCCACTGGTCGCCTTCTCCGGAGAATCGATCGATCAGCTCGACGAGGCCTACCTCGACATCCCCACCGAGTGGACCATCGTGTTCAGCGATGCCACCGACGAGTACGCCAAAGCTGAACTCGTGCTGTGCGTGGTCCGCACTAGCGCCACCCTGGTCGAGGAGTGCACGGGCTACGAGTCGGACGGCCAGGCCACCGACAATGTCGTCCATCTCTACTCAGCCGAGTACGCGTTGTCGATGCACGAAGCCGCCACCGGCAAGGAGCTCGGCAGCACCGCGATCACGGCCAATCCAACGGAGTGCCCGAGCTTTGTGATGTTCACCGACGGCGAGAGCAGCAAGGACTGGTACGAAAAGAACGACGCGGCCATCGCCGAATTCACCCGCCCGTTCGTGCAGGTCTGACTCCAGGCCGTTCAGGAGTCGAGGTTGGCCATGACGTGCTTGATACGGGTGTAGTCGTCGAGTGAGTACGACGAGAGATCCTTGCCGTAGCCCGACTTCTTGTAGCCACCGTGGGGCATTTCGGCAACCAACGGAATGTGTGTATTGATCCACACGCAACCGAAGTCGAGTCGCTTCGCCATCCGCATCGCGCGGCCGAAGTCCTTGGTCCACACGCTGCTGGCAAGCGCGTAGTCGACACCGTTCGCCCAACGCACCGCTTCGTCCTCGTCACTGAACTGCTGCACGGTGATCACCGGCCCGAAGATCTCGTTCTGGATCATCTCGTCGTCCTGGCGCAGGTCGGCGATGACAGTCGGCTGGAAGAAGTACCCGTCGCCACCGACGGCGTTGCCGCCTGCAACCACGTTGGCGTGTGACGGAGCGCGACCGACGAGCCCGCTGACGTGCGCCAGCTGATTCGCGTTGTTGACTGGGCCGTACAGCACATCCTCGTCGTCGGGTGCGCCGGTGCGAATGCCCTTGGCCTGCTCGGCCAGTGCTGCAACCAGGTCCTTGTAGATACCTGGCGAGGCGATAACTCTCGTGGCAGCGGTGCAGTCCTGGCCGGCGTTGAAGTAGCCGGCGATGGCAATACCTTCGGCGGCCGCGGCGATGTCGGCGTCGTCGAACACGACGACCGGCGCTTTGCCGCCCAACTCGAGGTGCACCCGCTTGAGGCTGTGCGACGCGCCCTCGGCAACCTGCATGCCAGCGCGCACCGAGCCCGTGATGCTGACCATCGCCGGCGTGTCGTGCAGCACCATCTGGCGGCCCGTGTCGCGGTCACCGCAGATGACGTTGAAGACTCCGGCGGGCAGAAATTCGGAGGCGATCTCGGCCAGGAATCCAGTGGTCGCGGGCGTGGTGTCACTGGGCTTGAGAACAACGGTGTTGCCGGCGGCAAGTGCGGGTGCGAACTTCCATACGGCCATCATCATCGGGTAGTTCCACGGCGCCACCTGCGCGCACACGCCGATGGACTCACGACGAATGATCGACGTCATGTTGCGCATGTACTCGCCCGCACTCTTGCCGTCGAGGTGGCGAGCCGCCGTGGCGAAGAAGCGAATCTGGTCGACCATCGGCGGGATCTCTTCGCTGCGCACCAAGTGGGTCGGCTTGCCGCAGTTCTCGACCTCGAGCCCAATCAGTTCTTCGGCGCGCGCCTCAACGGCGTCGGCGATGCGGAACAGAGCCAGCGAGCGCTCGCTGGGGGTGGTCTCGCGCCAGCTCTCGTATGCAGTGGCAGCCGCGCCCATGGCCGCGTCGACGTCGGCCTGTGCCGACAGCGGCGCCGTTGCGTACACCTGGCCGGTGACCGGGTTGGTCACATTCGTGGTGCGACCATCGGCCGCCTCCACATGCTCACCATTGACGAAGTTCTTGAACGCCTTCACGCGGATCGAATCCCCTTGTGTGGGAGCGCCCCAATGCGCTCGACCGATGATGGTAGTCAGTCAGATGCGCACGGGGCGCAGCACGAACTTGCTCTCGGTACGCGCTACCCCGCCCTCGGCCTTCAACCAGCGGATGAACGCGTCCAACCCGTCGGCGCCCGCACAGTCGACGATGATGGTGTAGTCCGCAGGGCCGGTGACGTACATTGCCAGCGCCACCTCGTCGCGCTGTGCCAGCCGCGCTTCAAAGTCCGCTGGGTCGGTACCCGGCGGCAGTGCGACGTCGACGACGGCGCGCACGTCCCGGCCCAGCGCCCGCGGTTCGATACGGGCCTGATATCCACGGATGACGCCAGCACCCTCCAAGCGCCGAACTCGATCGGCCACCGAGCTGGGCGCTAAGTGCACACGGTCGGCGAGCTCCTTCCAGCTGATTCGGCCCTCCTCGTGCAAGATGTCGATGATTCGTCGGTCGAGACGATCGATTGCCGATGATTCAATGGCCATCACTGCATTGTGCACGAGAAACGGCCGTTGATCAACGGCGCCGCCGCGCCGATGATGCCCACCATGACCAAGACCGCCAAGATTCGCACGCTGGGTGTCCCCAAGGAAATCAAGACGCAGGAGTACCGCGTCGCGATGACTCCCGACGGTGTCCGCGAATTCGAACGACACGGCATCGACGTGTTCGTCGAAACGGGTGCGGGCGAAGGGGCCAGTTTCCGCGACGACGACTACCGCGCCGCCGGCGCCACCATCGTCCCCACCGCTGCCGACGCGTGGAGCCAGGAGATGGTCGTCAAGGTCAAGGAACCCAAGGCTGAAGAGTTCGGCTTCCTCCGCTCAGACCTGACGCTGTTCACCTACCTTCACCTTGCCGCCTACCCCGAGGTGGCCAAGGCCCTCACCGCTGCCGGCACCACCGCGCTCGCCTACGAGACGGTTCAGTTGGCGGGCGGAGCATTGCCGCTGCTGGCACCGATGAGCGAGGTGGCCGGGCGGCTGGCACCGCAGATGGGCGCCCACTACCTCGAGCGTCACAATGGCGGCCGCGGGGTCCTGATGGGTGGGGCCCCAGGTGTGCAGCCTGCGAAGGTCGTGGTGCTCGGCGCCGGCAACGTCGGCTGGAACTCGGCGTGGATCGCCGCCGGCATGGAGGCCGAGGTTGTTCTGTTCGATAAGAACCTCGATCGGCTGCGTTGGGTCGACCAGATCAACAAGGGCCGCATCGTGACGCTCGCCTCCAACCGTGGCGCCTTGGAGCGCAACATCGCCGACGCCGACCTTGTCATCGGTGCAGTCCTCGTCGCAGGAGGGCGGGCGCCGGTGGTCGTCACCGAAGACATGGTGCGCACGATGAAGCCTGGCGCAGTCATCGTCGACGTCGCTGTCGACCAGGGTGGCTGCATCGAGACGATCCACGAAACGACTCACGCTGCTCCCGTCTACGAACTGCACGGCGTGTTGCACTATGCGGTTGGCAACATGCCCGGCGCCGTCCCGCACACCAGCACGTATGCGCTCACCAACGCCACGCTCCCGTATCAACTCGACCTGGCCGTACACGGCGTCGCCGGCGCCTGCGCCCGCGACAACGCGCTAGCGCACGGGCTGAACACACACAACGGGCACATCACTAATGCCCCGGTCGCCGAATTCCTTGGCACCACGTTCGTCGACCCCACTACCGCCCTCGCCTAGCTCCTCCGCCCGTCCCCGCCCCCAGGTCCGAGTGCCACGCCCCCAGTGCGAGTGCCACGCCCCCAGTGCGAGTGCCACGGCGCCATGCGAGTGGGCACTCGCATGGCGGGGTGCGAGTGGGCACTCGGATGAACAGCGGGGCGGCGGTCGCGCGTAGCGTTGCGACATGGCCACACTGGTACACGATCTCGACCTGCCGACAATTGCTCCGGACGACAGATCGTTCGAAGAACGACACGCCACCAGGATGACCTTCCCCGAAGGGTCGTGGCTGGCGCGCAGCCTCTTCGGATACAGCGTGTGGCGGTACGACGACGTCGTCGGCATCTTGCGCGACAAGCGCTGGCACAGCGCGGTCGGCCGATTGCCGGAGATGATGGGCGTCACCGACGAGCGGTTCCTTGCACGTCAGAACGTCAGCATTCTGTCCGCCGAAGGCGATGTCCATCAGCGTTTGCGCCGCTTGGTCGCTCCTGCGTTTTCGCCGCGCCAGACAGAACGACTGCGCCCGACGATGCGGGCGGTCATCAACGAGTTGGTCGATCGGGTCGCGCCGACCGGCCGCGCCGACATCGCCACCGACATCTGCGAGCCCTACCCGATCCCGATCATCTGCGAGCTGCTCGGCGCACCAAAGAAGGACTGGCAGCTGTTCAGCCGGTGGGCGAACGACATCCTCGAAATCTTCTCCGTCGACATGGCGAGCAAACTCGACCTCATCGTGCGGACGCAAGACGAGCTCGACACCTACACGCGCGACCTGATCGCCGATCGTCGTGACAAGCCCGCCGACGACCTGCTCACCGATCTCATCGCAATGGAGGAGGCTGGGGATCGCCTCAGCACCGACGAACTGGTGATGATGGTCAACGCGGTGATCATCGGCGGCACCGATACGACCCGCAATCAACTCGGCTGCGCGCTGTCGCTGTTCGCCCAACACCCTCAACAATGGGAAATACTTGCGGAGCGCCCCGAGCTGGCGCAGCGCGCGGTGGAGGAGACGATGCGCTACTTCGGTGCCGTTCGAGGCACCGCCCGCTTCGCCAGTGTTGACATCGAATACCGCGATGTCATCTTCCCCGTCGGCACGTTCATGGGCGTCGGCATCGCCGAGGCGAACCGCGACTCGAACGTGTTCGATGAGCCCGATGCGTTCGACATCACCTCTGCGAAGGGCGACCAGCCGCAACTCACCTTCGGATCGGGCATTCACTACTGCCTCGGGCAGTCGTTGGCCCGGGCCGAGTTGCAAGAGGCGCTTCCGTTGCTCGCCCAACGGCTGCCCAACCTGCGCCTCGACGGCCCGACCGAATGGAAGCCCGACGGCGTCGGCATCTTCGGCCCGGCCCACATGCCGGTCACCTTCGACTCCGGGCATTAGCCCGACACTCACGACGAGAACTGCTACCCCAGAGCGGCAAGCACGACCATCAGCAGCGAGAACGCCCGGGTGTCGCCGACGGTTCCTTGGCCCATCTTGTTCATGGCAAACGCAAAGGTCATGCGGTTGTCCAGATCGTTGACGACCAGCGAGCCTCCCCAGCCGCCCCAGAAGCACAGCCGGCGACCGGGAGGCAGCGGCATCAGCTCACTGGGCAACCCGTACCCGATACCGAAGCACATCGGCATCATCAGCACCTGGTCGATGCCGCGGGCTTGCTCGCGGAAGATCTGGTCGATCGACGATGGCGAGAGCAACTGCTGCCCGTTGACAACCCCGCCATTGCTGATTGCGCTCTGCACGAGCGCCATCGACCTCGCATTGCCGTGCCCGTTCGCGGCACCGATGTCGGCCCGACGCCATTCCGTAGTCCACGCCGTCTCGGCAGACGGTCTCGGACCGGTGAACGTCTTGAACGCAACCGTGTCCGGGTCGAGGGCGGAAAAATCGATAGTCAGCGGCGGCGGCGGAATCACATTCGCAATGCGGCCGAACGCGCCGGGGTCGAGACCAATGTGGAAGTCCGCGCCCACCACCTCAGCGACCTGGGTGCGGAAGAACTCACCGAGTTTCATTCCCGTGATGCGGCGGATGACCTCGCCGACCAGGTGGCCCTGGTTCAGTGCGTGGTAGCCGCTGGCGGAGCCTGGCTCCCACCATGGTGCCTGCGCCGCGAGCATCGACGTGCTCTTCTCCCAGTCATAGATGTCGGCAACCTCGACGGGCTGATCCCAACCCGATACCCCGGAGGTATGCGACAGGAGATGACGGACAAGCACATTCTCCTTGCCGTTCGCCGCGAACTCGGGCCAGTACTTCGCCACCGGCGCGTCGAAGTCCAGTTCGCCGCGGCTGTGCAGCATCAGTGCGCTGAGCGCCATCATCGTCTTGGTGCTTGACCACACATTGGTGATGGTGTCGTCCTTCCATGGGGTGGTGCACGCTTCGTCGGTGAAACCGCCCCAGAGATCAACGACCATCTCGCCATCGAGCATCACCGCCACGGAGGCGCCGACGTCATCACCAGAGTCGAGACTCCCTGCCATGACCCCGCGCATCGCGTCGAATCGCGGATCACTCGAACCGTGCACCTCAGCCACCACTGTTCTCCTGTCGTCAGTTCCGACGGCGACAGTAGCCAAGGGTCATCGTCACCAACTCAGCGGGGCCGGCGCCACATGGCCCACATCTCGGGCCCGTTGCGCAGATGCAACACCTTGCGTACCTCGAAACCGAACCGGCCGTAGAACGCGACATTCGATTCCTTCGAGCTCTCCAGATACATGCCCACGCCCTCATCGTCGGATCGTTCGACCATCGGCTGCATCAAGGCGGCCCCGAACCCCTTCCCTTGGTGTGCGGGATCGGTGCCGATGATCTCAAGGTAGTAATGCGGAGACTCGACTTCACCGTGGGCCTTCTACATCACCGACAACACCCCGAGATTCGGAATGAGCCGCAGCCCGTACAACTTCAGGAAGGTCGGCGTGTTCTTGAGAACGGTCGTGAACGGAATCTTCCAATGGTCGGGCGGCGCCCAAATTGCCGCTGCCTCGTAGCCCGGCGTGGTGTACACGTGGCCATGGGGAAGCTGAATCTTTTGGAATGTGGTGAAGAACGGCTTGACCCTTTCCTGCGATACCACCTTTCCGCCTACCAGGTGCAGCTTCACCGGGTCGTCGTGGAATGCCTTCGCGAGCGTCGTCGCAATCGGGTCGCTGTCTGCAGAGGTGGCGGGGCGAATTGTCGGTGGCATACGGTCGAACTATGGCACGTGAGATTCAACTGGGTTACAACAGCGGTTATTGGGGCAGCGGCCCGCCTGCGGGCGCGCTGGAGGCGATCAGGGAGGCTGAACGGTTGGGCTTCACCTCCGCGTGGACGGCCGAGGCGTACGGCAGCGACGCGCTGACACCGCTGGCCTGGTGGGGTGCACACACAGAGTCAATTCGATTGGGCACGGCCATCGTGCAAATGAGCGCGCGCACGCCGGCCGCCACTGCGATGGCAGCGATGACGATGGATCACCTCTCCGGTGGTCGCTTCATTTTGGGGCTGGGTGCCAGCGGGCCGCAGGTGGTGGAGGGCTGGTACGGCCAGCCCTATCCGAAGCCACTCGCACGTACTCGCGAGTACATCCAGATCGTGCGCGACATCGTGCGGCGCGACGCTCCGGTCGACTTCCATGGCGAGTTCTACGACATGCCGTTGAAGTCCGGCACCGGGCTCGGGAAACCGTTGAAGAGCACCATCCACCCGCTGCGCAAGGAGATTCCCATCTTCCTCGGTGCGGAAGGCCCGAAGAACGTGGCGTTGTCAGCCGAGATCTGCGACGGCTGGCTGCCGCTGTTCTTCAGTCCCAAGGAGAACGACTTCTATCAAAAGTGCCTCGACGAGGGGTTCACCGCATCAGGCGACCCGACGAAGAAGGACCGCTTCGAAGTTGCCAGCACCGTGTTCATCATCCCCGGCGACGACGCCGAGAAGTGCGCCGATCTCGTTCGACCATTCCTTGCCTTGTATGCCGGCGGCATGGGTGCTCGGGGCGTCAACTTTCACTTCGAGGTGTTCGCACGCATGGGGTACGAGGACGTCGCGTTGAAGGTGCAAGAGCTGTACCTGCAGGGCAAGAAGCAGGAGGCCGCCGCTTCGATACCACTGGCGATGGTCGAAGATGTCGCGCTCGTCGGTCCGCCCGACAAGATCCGCGCCGAGCTGGAGCAGTGGCGCGAAACGTGTATCACCACCTTCCTCGTCGGCGGGCCCAAGGAGCTACTGCCCCTCTACGCCGACCTCATCCTTGGCTGAACACCACCGGTGTGACACGGGCCACTCCGTCATGTTGGGGCTGCGCCATCTAGTCTTGACCCGCCGGTCAAGATGACAAGTACTGCCACCGCCCCCAACTCCCACGGTCACCGTCCAGGGAGCGCCCGAGCGGCTCTCGCCTACCCCAGTTTCCGCAGGATGTGGACGGCTTCGTTCGCCTCCAGCGTCGGCACCTGGATGCAGAACGTGGTCCTGCCGGCGTATGTCTTCGCCCGAACGGGCAGCGCCACGATGGTCAGCCTCATGGTCTTCGCGCAGCTGGGGCCGCTGCTGTTTCTGTCGATTCCTGCCGGAGTGATTGCCGACCGCTTCGATCGACGCAAATGGTTGATTGCGATGCAACTGTTGCAGCTGACGTTCTCCGTGCTGCTGGCACCGTTGGCGGCCGCCGACGCGCCCATCTGGTCCATCTTTCTGGTGTCACTGGGCGTCGGCGTTGGAAATGCTTTGAACGCCCCTGCGTGGTCGGCAATGCTGCCGACGCTGGTCAGCCGCGCCGATCTCGCCGGTTCCGTGTCGCTGAATTCGGCGATGATCAACGGTTCACGCGTCATCGGCCCGATCCTCGTCGCCATCCTTCGCTCGTCGGGTGTCTCGATTGCACAGATCTTCGTGATCAACGCGGTGACCTACCTGTTTGTCGTGGGCGCGTTGCTGCGCACGCACGTGCCGGCGCCGTTGCAGGTCGCTCACGCTGCGGGCTGGCGGCAACTCACCGCCGGCATCCACATTGCTCGCGCGAACAAACCCGTGTGGCGACTGTTGACCACGCTGTTCACGTTCTCGCTCCTGTCGCTTCCGTACGTTGGGCTTTTTGCAGTCGTCGTCGCGCTCAACTTCGGTGTCGACAAGGGCTCGACCACCTACGAGTGGCTCTACGCAACATGGGGTTTCGGGGCGTGCTTCGGGGGTCTCGCAATCGGCACTGTCTTCGTTGGCCGAGACATTCGCACGCTGATTCGCTACGGGTTCTTGGCGTTCGCGGTTGCACTCGCAGCGTTCGCACTCGTGCGTGAGCCATTCGCAGCATTCGCCGTTGCGCCCCTGTTGGGCTTCGCCTACTTCGCTACCACAACGTCGATGAACACCGTGCTACAGAGCCGATTGGCCGACCATGAACGTGGCCGGGTGATGGCCCTGTGGTTCATGGCCTTCGGTGGCACGGTGCCGTTGGGCAACCTGATCTTCGCACCCGTCATCGACGCAATCGGTGCCCGTTGGGTGCTGCTCGGTGGTGCGCTGTGGGCGCTGTTCCTGGCCTGGTGGTGCGACATTGGGCGCATCGACCGCTCAGCCGAGGAGGGCAGCAGCAACCCGCTCCAACCCGACCACACGGCTAGCTTTGACGAGCACGGCATCTCCGCTGGCGAGTGAGTCCAGCGCTGCAACGGGATCGACAGTCGGGGCGATTCCGTAGAGGTCGGTTCCATACGCGAGCAGCTCGATGCCGCGGGCGGCCGCGTAGGCAGCGATCGCAAGATGTTCGGCCTCGCTCTCGGTGATCTCAGCCATCAGCCCGAGAACGGCTACCCGGCGACGTGCCCTCAGGTCGACCAGTGCGTCAAGCGCGGCGCGCATGCTGGTGGGGTTGGCGTTGTAGCTGTCATTGAGGATGATTGCGCCACTCGCCGCACGTTGCACGTCCATCCGCATCGCGGTGAGGCCCACGTTGGCGACCGCGGCGGCGCCCGCAGTCAG
>JANLPB010000321.1:0-4710 GCA_031366885.1 Ilumatobacteraceae bacterium | reverse complement strand
TTCTTTGACCCGCGGGTTCGCGACTAACCCGGCAAGGGCGTGCATTTGGGCGACACCCATGTCACCACGGGCAGCCATCTCCGCGGCGCTGTCGAAGGTGGCCAGCATCGAGCCAGTGCGCACGAACCGTGCGGCCTCAGCGTTCGACCAGTTACACGCGGCTTTGCACCAGGTCTTGGGGGTGCGGTGTTTGTCGTGGAGGTAGCCGCCCGATTCGCTGACGCGATGCACGAAGGTTGCGATCTTGGCTTCGATGATGCGACGCTCACGATCCATCGCGCGAGCGAACGCCTCCAAATCGGCGGGCGACATCGTTGCCACCTCCACCAGCTCCGGAACCACGAACGAACTCATGTACTCATCATCACAAAAGGGTGTGACAGAGTAGGCCGTCCCGGAACCTGAAGGGGAAACATACGACCATCGGCCGCTGTACCGCCTGAGGCGGTCGCGCACAAGTGAGGGTCCCAACCATCGGAGGCCCCAGAAATGAAACGATCTGTGGCGACCGTGAAGACACACGTCACCCGCATCTTCGCCAAACTCAACGTTCGTAACCGGTCGGAGCTGGTGAATGCGATGCACGCCGAGAAATAATATTTTGAGCTTGAAATAATCATCGCAAGGGCGCAGACTGCGGAGATGAAAGTTCTGTGCCTCGGGGGTGGCCCAGCCGGGTTGTACTTCGCGATCTCGATGAAGCTGCGCGACCCGGCGCATGAAGTGACGCTGCTGGAACGCAACCGCAGCGACGACACCTTCGGCTGGGGCGTCGTGCTCTCCGACGACGCGCTCGGCAACATGGAGCGCAACGACGCGAAGAGCACGGCTGCGATTCGCGACCACTTCGCCTACTGGGACGACATTGCCGTCATCCACAACGGCGTCCGCACCGTCTCGGGCGGCCACGGGTTCGCCGGCATCGGCCGCATGCGTATGTTGCTGCTGTTGCAGGACCGTGCCCGCGAGTTGAGGGTCGACCTGCAGTACGAAACAGCTTTCGGCGCAGCCGAGGACTACCGCCACGACTACGACTTGGTGGTGGCCTGCGATGGCATCAACTCGTTGGTGCGCAAGGAGTACGAGGAGGTCTTCCGGCCCGACGTCGACATGCGGCTGTGCAAGTTCATCTGGCTGGGCACGCATCAGAAGTTCGACGACGCCTTCACCTTCATCTTCGAGCAGACCAAGCACGGCTGGATGTGGGCGCACGCCTATCAGTTCGACGGCGACACCGCAACCATGATCGTGGAGTGCACGCAAGCAACGTGGGACGCGTGGGGCTTCGAACAAATGTCGAAGGAGGAGACGGTCGAGACCTGTCGACAGGTCTTCGCCGCCCACCTCGACGGCAACGAGCTCATATCGAACGCCAACCATTTGCGCGGGTCGGCGGTGTGGATGAACTTTCCGCGCGTGATCTGCGAGCGCTGGTACCACGAAAACGTGGTGCTGATGGGCGACGCCGCGGCCACCGGGCACTTCTCCATCGGCTCCGGCACGCGACTCGCGTTCGACAGTGCGATTGCGCTAGCCGAATACCTGCACACCGAGCCGACGATGGAAGGCGCGTTTCAGCGCTACCAGGAGGAGCGGCGCATCGAGGTGCTGCGGCTGCAGTCGGCGGCGCGCAACAGCCTGGAATGGTTCGAGCAGTGCGAGCGGTACCTCGACCTCGACCCGGTGCAGTTCAACTACTCGCTGCTCACTCGCTCGCAGCGCATCTCACACGAAAACCTGCGCCTGCGCGACCCGGAGTGGCTGCGTTCGGCGGAGGATTGGTTCCAAGCGCAGGCCGGTGGCACACCCGGTCGTACGCCGATGTTCGCCCCGTTCGCATTGCGCGGGTTGCAGCTGATCAACCGCGTGGTCGTCTCACCGATGGCGCAGTACAAAGCGGTCGGTGGCTGCCCCACCGACTGGCACTTTGCTCACTACGCCGAACGGGCGAAGGGCGGCGCCGGGCTGGTCTACACGGAGATGACGTGTGTCTCGCCGGAAGGCCGCATCACGCCTGGCTGCACCGGGCTGTACGCGCCTGAGCACGAGGCTGCGTGGACGCGGCTGACGACCTTTGTGCACGCCGAAACGCAGGCCAAGCTGTGCTGCCAGATCGGGCACAGCGGCCGTAAGGGTTCCACGCAACTGGGCTGGGAAACCGTCGACGCGCCATTGGCTGAGGGCAACTGGCCGACGATGTCTGCGTCCGCAATTCCTTGGTCGCCCGCCAACGCGACGCCGCGGGCGATGGACCGAGCCGACATGGATGAGGTCACTGCGCAATTCGTGGCGGCGGCAGAGATGGCTGAGCGCGGCGGCTTCGACATGATCGAGCTCCATGCCGCACACGGGTATCTGATCTCCTCGTTCATTTCGCCTGTCTCCAACCAGCGCGATGACGAGTACGGCGGCAGTCTCACCAATCGCATGCGCTACCCGCTGGAGGTCTTCACTGCCATGCGCGCCGTATGGCCCGAGGACAAGCCGATGTCAGTGCGCATCTCGGCCAACGATTGGGTTGGCGACGGTGGCGTGACCCCGGACGAGGCCGTTGAGATCGCACGGCTGTTCTCGCAGGCGGGTGCCGACATCATCGACGTGTCGGCCGGGCAGACGTCGCCAGAAGCCCGACCGATCTATGGCCGCATGTTCCAAACGCCGTTCAGCGATCGCATTCGCAACGAGGCGGGCATCGCGACCATGGCGGTCGGCAACATCTACGAGCACGACCACGTCAACGGCATTTTGATGGCCGGCCGTGCCGACCTGGTCTGCCTGGCACGCCCGCATCTGGCCGACCCGTACTGGACGCTGCACGCAGCAGTAGATCTCGGTGACGAGCAGGCGCAATGGCCGCTGCCATATCAACCCGGACACGAGCAAGCGTTGCGCCTCGCGCAGCGCGCACAGGAAGCGATCCGCGCATGACGCTGCACGGCAGGAGAGTCTTGATCACTGGCGGCGGGACAGGTCAGGGCGCCGACCTTGCACGCAGGTTCGCCGCACAGGGGGCCGACGTCGTGATTGTCGGCCGGCGCCGCGAACCCCTCGAAGAAGTTGCCGCCAGCTCCCCAGGCGTCCGTGCAATTGTCGCCGACGTCACCAACGAGGACGACGTCGCCCGACTGTTCGTCGAGGCCGGCCACGTCGACATCGTCATCGCGAATGCAGGCATGGCAGACAGCGCACCACTGGCGCGCACCAGCTTGGGCATGTGGAACGAGATCATGGCGGTCAACCTCACCGGTGTGTTCCTCACGTTGCGCGAGGGCGTTCGTCAACTGAAGGGCAGCGAGTGGGGTCGGCTGATCACGGTCGCCTCCATCACAGGGCTCAAGGGCTACCCCTACGTGGCCGCGTACGCGGCGTCGAAGCACGGGGCCGTCGGGCTGACTCGTTCGTTGGCGCAGGAACTGGCGGGCACCGGCATCACGGTGAACGCGCTGTGCCCCGGCTATCTCGACACGGAGATGACCAATCGCACGCTGGAAAACATCGTCGCCAAGACGGGCCGCACGCACGAGGAAGCACTCCAGTCGCTGACACGCATGAACCCCCAGGGCCGACTGATCCAGCCAGCGGAAGTGACGGCTGCAGCGCTGTGGTTGTGTGGCCCGGGCAGCGACTCGATCAACGGTCAGGCCATCGCGATTGCCGGCGGTGAAGTGTGAGCGAGACACTGTCCAAACGTCGACTGAAATTATGGATTCGCCTCCTGCGCGTCACACGCATCGCAGAGGGCGAGTTGCGCGAGTTTCTGCGCACCGAGCACGAGTCGACACTGCCGCGCTTCGACGTGCTCGCCGCGCTGCACCGCGCTCGTTCGCCGCTGACGATGAGTGAACTCTCCCGTCAACTGCTGGTGTCCAACGGCAACACCACCACCGTCGTCGACCGGCTGGAGCTCGACCATCTGGTCACCCGCACGCCGGCGGCCGACCGGCGCATCATCCACGTGGCGCTCACCGATGCTGGCCGCACGCACTTTGAACAGCTTGCCAGCGACCATGAGGCACGGGTGAACCAGCTGTTCGGGGGCCTCTCCGGCGCCGACCTCACCGCTCTCGAAGATCTCCTCACCCGCATGACAGCAAAGGTTTCCCTATGACGTTCACATCAACGACAACGATGACCGACTTCGTGCCGCAGCACTTCCTGTGGGAGGTGCACGACCGCGTGGCCACCGTTCGACTCAACCGGCCCGAGCGCAAGAACCCGCTGACGTTCGAGAGCTACGCCGAATTGCGCGACACATTCCGAGCACTCCCCTATGCCGATGACGTCGACGTGGTCGTCTTCGCATCCAACGGTGGCAACTTCTGCTCGGGCGGCGACGTACACGAGATCATCGGGCCGTTGGTCGGCATGGAAATGAAGGAGTTGCTGCAGTTCACCCGTATGACTGGCGACCTGGTGAAGGCGATGATCGGCTGCGGCAAACCAATCATCGCGGCGATCGACGGTGTGTGCGTCGGTGCCGGCGCAATCATGGCGATGGCATCCGACCTGCGACTGGCGACACCGGAAGCCAGCACCGCCTTCTTGTTCACCCGCGTCGGCCTGGCCGGCTGCGACATGGGGGCCTGTGCAATTTTGCCGCGTCTGATCGGGCAAGGTCGCGCCGCCGAACTGCTGTACACAGGCCGTTCGATGACCGCTGCCGAGGGCGAGCGCTGGGGGTTCTTCAACTCGCTGCACGCTGCCGACGAC
>JANLPB010000253.1:0-12649 GCA_031366885.1 Ilumatobacteraceae bacterium | reverse complement strand
CAGTTTCGGGACGCATGTAGACCTCGGCGCCGCTGCCCTCGACCGGACCGGCGAACGTCTTGAACATCAGGTTGAACGCGCGAGCAGCGGTGAAGGAACCGGTGGCAGCGCAGTTGGGGCACACGTTCGGGTCGGTGAGGTGGTCCTCGCGGAAGCGCTGCTTGCACTTGGTGCAATCGACCAGCGGATCACTGAAGTTGGCCAGGTGGCCACTGGCCTCGAACACTTGCGGCGGGGCGAGGATGGCTGCGTCGATGAGCACCACGTCGTCGCGTTGCTGCACCATCGTTCGGATCCACGCCTCGCGCACGTTGCGCAGCATGAGCGAGCCAAGAGGGCCGTAGTCGTAGCTGGAACGAAAACCGCCGTAGATCTCCGCCGACGGGTACACGAAGCCCCGTCGTTTGCAGAGATTCACGACCTGGTCGAGTTCGGTAGCAGCCATAGCGGTGCAAGGCTACGGGCACCCCTTCCGCAGCCGCGAAATCATTTCCGAAAAGTGCGAGGATGGGGGCATTACGAGGTCTTCACCGCAACGATCGGAGAAGCGGATGATGATGGGTTTCAGCACACGAGTCGCATTGGCAGTTGCCGCTGTTGCAGGGCTGATGGCCAGTTGCAGCGACAGCGAATCGATCGGTTCGCCCGACACCTCTGTGACCGCGAGTTTCGCCACCACGGCATCTGCCGTCGCAGCGACCTCCAGCACGGCCCCAGTCGCGACAACGACTGCCGCGCCGACGACAATTCTCACTCCTCCCACGTCCACCCCACCGACCACCGCTCCCGGCGCGTGCGATGGCGCCGACGGTATTCCTGCCGGGGCAGCGATTGGAACCATCCTCCACGGCGACCTCGACGGCGACCTCGTGGACGACACCGTCACCGAATACAGCCTCGATGGCGTGCCGCACGTTCACGCGTTGCTCGGTACCGGCGGCCACAGCGATGCGGCCGTGCCGATCGGTTTCGCCGATCACGTCGCAATCACCTTCGAAGACTTCGACTACTCCGCTGGCGCCGCCACGAAGCCACCGGTGGCAGTGCTCGCAGTTGGTCCGACGATGGCTGGCACCGCACAGTTCACTTTTCTGACTCTCACTTCGCACTACTGCATTCAGCCGTGGCACCTCGACGGCGCAGGAGTGTTCGTCGGTCGCATCTCGGCGGAGGGGCCTTACGAAGGACTGTCGTGCGAGACCGCGGCAGGCAGCCGCTACTACGCCTTGAATACCGCCGAACAGGCCGCTCCCGGTGGCCAATGGACGATCACGCAAACGGTCATTCACCACGACTTCACCACCGTGTTGTTCGACCCTCCGCTACCCTCGATCACCATGCCCGATGGCCCCGACGTACGCACGGTGTACGGAGATTTTTACGGTTGCGACACACCGGCGATGTTCCCTTGAGTCGCGCGCTGCGCGGTGCTGCAGGTTTCATTGTGTCGCTGTTGGTGTTGGCGGCGTGCAGCAATTCGGAGTCGGTCGGCAGCGAACGCACCGTGTCAGCGGCGACGTCGGCCTCGAGTGCCGAAACCGCCAGCGCCACGACACCTACTGCGCCTGCCGACACGGCCGTCGTCGAATCGACGACAACGGTCGGCCCCACGACAACCACAACGGTCGTCACGCCGAGTGAACTGACGCTGGGCGAAGCAGGCGTCGGCGGCTTCGCCCTCGGTAGTGCCGCCGGGCCAGTCGTTGCCGGGCTCTCCGCCGTGCTCGGTACCCCGACACGCGACGATGAAGTTGCCTACCCCCTCGCCGACGGGTTCGGCGAGTACACCTCGGCCGTGGGCGACACCGGCTTCGTCGCTCCGATGGGCCGCACGGTGTGTTGGTCCGTCAACCTCTGCGCCGAGTTCGGTGGTGCCAGCGATGCATCGATGTCGTTCACCGGCTGGACGTATTCGAACGACCCAACCGCCGCGCTCTCGTCAGCGAGCGGCGGCACGATCGGCGCTCGTTGGAGCGACCTCTCTGCGCTGGAAGTCGACGCTGGTGGCTGTTACTCGGTCGGCAGCGGCACGATCGACGGCATCCGGGTGGCCTTGGAATCCACCGGCGACCCGTTCAGTTCCTTCGACGATGCCGGCAACTACGTCGCCAATGTGCCGTCGCCTGGTGACGTCTCGATCTCGTCGATGGAAACCGGCAAAGTGCCGGTCTTCCTGTACGGGGACTGCTGACAGTTATGGGCGAGACGCCAACCGGGCGGAGTTGGCTGCCTGCTGAATCTCAGGTGCGGGAAGCAGCAATCCTCTTCGCGCTCAGCGGCGCGGATTCTGCGGCCCTGGCCGATCGGGTCGAGTCGTTGATCACTCGCAACCGGTTCATCCACGAGGTCGAGTGTGTCAACCTCAACCCGGCCACGAACGTGATGAACCCACGCGCCGAAGCAGCCCTCGCATCCGGGCTTGCGTCACGCCCGTCGCTTGGCTATGCCGGCGGAAAGTACGAGATGGGTTTGGAGGCAATCGAGGAGATCGAAGTCATCGCCGCCGACCTTGCGTGTCAGCTATTCGGCGCTCGCTACGCGGAAATCCGCGTCGGTTCCGGGGCGCTCGCAAATCTTTACGCCTTCATGGCAACCTGCCGGCCAGGCGAATCCATCATCGTTCCGCCGTCCAGCATCGGCGGACACATCACTCATCGCCCGGGCGGCGCTGCCGGCCTGTACGGGCTCGACATCCACGAATGCCCGATCGACGCAGAACACTTCACCGTCGATCTCGACGCCTTGGTCGAAATGGCCGAGCGGGTGCGGCCGAAGCTGATCACCATCGGCGCCAGTCTCAACCTGCTCCCCCACCCGGTCGCGGAGATTCGGGCCATTGCTGACCGAGTTGGTGCGTACGTGCTCTTCGACGCTGCACACGCGTGCGGAATGTTCGCAGGGGGCATCTGGCCCAGCCCGCTGGCCGAGGGCGCCGACTTGATGACGATGAGCACGTACAAGAGCCTCGGCGGGCCGGCCGGTGGGCTGGTCCTCACCGACAACGCCGAACTCGCCACTCGCATCGACGCCATTGCGTACCCCGGGCTCACCGCCAATTTTGATGCCGGCAAGAGCGCAGCGCTTGCGATAACCCTGCTCGATTGGCTCGATTTCGGGCGCGACTACGCGATCGAGATGACATCGACCGCGGCGGCCTTGGCTGCATCGTTGTCCGCACTCGACTTGCCCGTATTCCGGACATCTGGCGGCTTCACGACATCGCATCAGTTCGCCGTCGATGCAAACCGTTGGGGTGGCGGCCACGAGGCGTCGCTGACTCTCCGTCGCGCCAACCTGCTTGCGTGCGCGATTGGGCTTCCGACCCTGGGCGAGATGGGCGGCCTGCGGCTGGGCACACCGGAGATCGTCCGCTGGGGCATGACCGCCGCCGACATGCCCGAACTCGCGAACCTGATTGCCGCTGGGCTGTCAGGCGACCCAGAGTCCGTGGCGCCGCGGACATCGGAGTTCCGTCAGCGCTTCACCACCCTGCACTTCATCCGCGAGTAATTAGTGGGTTTCGAACATTGCGACGGTGCGCAGCCGACGCTCGATGTGGTGCTCCAATGCGCGCGTCGCGTGCGTGGCAACCTCATGCGTGGTTCGCGAGGCCGGCGTGTCGAGCGCATCGTTGAGGCGGCCACCAAGGATCATCCGCATCAACCCCAGAGCAGGTTCGCTGAGTGGCGCCCCGGTGCGGCAGGTACGGCACAACGCGCCACCCTGGTCCATGTCGAACGCGATCAGGGGGCCGGGTTCGCCGCAGCGCACGCACTCGTCCAGCTCAGGACGCACGCCCTCTGCCGCTAGCAGCTTCCAGAAGAACGCCGGCACGACCAGCGAACCACCGCGCTCACCAATGGTGCGGAGCGCACCGACAACCATGCGATAGAGCTGAGCGTTCGGCTCACGGTCGAGCGACATCTGGTCGGCGGCTTCGAGCACCGCGATTCCTGACGTGAGGTGATCGAGATCGACCACCAGCGGAGCCAACGACTCGACCGCCTCGGCCTGGCTGATGATGTCGAGTTCGCGCCCCTGAGCGAGGAGCAGACGCACATGACTCATCGGCTCGAGCCTGCCCCCGAAGCGCGACATGGTCTTGCGCACGCCTTTGGCAACGGCGCGCACCTTGCCGTGGTGCTCGGTGAGCAACACGACGATGCGGTCCGCTTCACCCAACTTGTAGGTGCGCAACACGACCGCTGTGTCGCGATAGAGATGGCTGGCCACGCCGCCGCCTAGTCGATGCCGCCGAAGCGGCGATGGCGATGTGCGTACGAGCCGATGGCTTCGTCGAGGTGGCCCGGCCCAAAGTGCTGCCAAGTCGTGTCGACAAACACCAGCTCGCTATAGGCCAGCTCCCACACCAACGACGGGGGCATGCGGTGCTTGGCACCAATGACCACCACCAGGTCAGGGTTGGCCAGCGCTGGTGCATTCAGTGCAGCGTCGATAGAGGTCTCGGTGATGACCTCGCCGGCGTGTTGCAAGCCGACGATCGCGCGCGTCAGACGAGCGCGACCATCGTCGTCAGGTTGGGCGACGGCCAGGCACGTGCCGACGGTCGCCTCGCGAGCGGGAATCTCGATGTCTGCGGGCGAATCAGCCGGACCGAACGGTCGGACAGTCAACCAACTGGCGCCAACGTGGTCCGCGACTTTGCCCCACTCGGACAGTCGGTCGGCCCACTGGTCTGCGGACAGCTCGGCCCATTCCGCACGCGTGCCTCCGACAACGATGACATGGCGAAGTGACACCCCCTCGGTGGCCGCAGCATTCATTCCGCCATTGTCCCACGCGACAGACACGTTTGTTGGCACAGTCGACGGATTCGATCCGGCGACGACTACTAGGCTTCAGAGCCGTGACCGTCCCCGACCTCCACCCGCGGCCGGTGCACGTTGCGTGCATCATGGACGGCAACGGTCGCTGGGCGAAGCGCAAACATCTGCCGCGCACCGAGGGGCACACCGAGGGCGAGGAGAACCTGGCTCGATTGGTCCGGGTTGCTGTCACTCGCAACGTCGGCTGGCTGACGGTGTTCGGCTTCTCCACCGAGAACTGGGTGCGTCCACGCACCGAAGTTCGCCACATTCTTGGCCTGCACAAGAAGCTCTTCGGCCGCGTTGCCGAACTCAACGAACTGAATGTGCGCATCCAGTGGATGGGCAGACCCTTCGACAGTCCTGACGCACGCACGCCGAAGTACGTGCAACGGGCCATTCGCAAGGCCATCACCGACACCGCGCACAACACCGGCATGGTGCTGACCGTTGCCTTCGACTACGGCAGCCATTCCGAGATGGTGCACGCGGCTGTCGCTGCAGCGGCTGAGGGGCCTGTGGACCAGGCTGCGATCGAACGTCACCTGTATCTGCCCGAGTTGCCGCCGGTCGACGTTATGGTGCGGACGTCGGGCGAGCTGCGCATCTCCAACTTCATGCTGTGGCAGAGCGTTGGCGCCGAGGTCTATTTCACCGAGCGGCCGTGGCCTGACTTCGATGGTCGCGAGCTGGATGCAGCGCTCGCTCTCGTTGGGTAGCCGGGCGTGAGCGACCTGCCCGCAGGCGACTTCGCATCGTGGCTGGTGGAGGTCCGCGATGCCATCGACGGTGATGGCACCACCGACGTCCCGTGCGGGCCGTGCGTGGCGTGTTGCTCGTCGTCGCAGTTCGTGCATATCGGGCCGGACGAACGCGATGCGCTGGCGCACATACCCAAGGCGTTGCTGTTCCCCGCTCCTCGTCTGCCGCGTGGGCATGTGCTGATGGGTTACGACGATGAGGGCCGCTGCCCGATGCTGCGAGCCGAGGGCTGCTCGATCTACGAGCATCGTCCGCGGACGTGTCGCACGTATGACTGCCGCGTGTTCACCGCTGCCGGGCTGCTTCCCGACGAGCCCGACAAGTCGTTGATCGCCGAACGGGCCTCGAGGTGGAACTTCACCGTCACGAATGCCGCGGCGGCTGAAGCTTCGAGGTCCGTGAGAGCAGCGGCGGTGTTCATACGCGACCGCTCGCCCGAGTTGGGTGAGGTTGCCCCCCACACAGCAACGCAACTCGCAGTAGCCGCTGTGAGAACCTACGACCTCTTCGTCGACCACAGTCCGACAGTCGCTGAAGTGAGCGAGCGTCTTGGGCGCCAGCCATAGCCGACCTCTGGCTACTCGTTCTGCTTCTCAGTTCGTGGTCGAGTGCTTCCGCGGAACAGGGCAAGTGCGTCGGTCGACCACCATGCCCAGGCCACGAGCACGGGCTGGAAGAAAAGCCGGTTGCGTCGCTCACTGTCGGAGTTCAAGCCGAAGGCATCGTCGCCGTCGATGAACTGACTGATGTTGCCCGGGAAGACTGCGATGAAGAAGAGGCCCGCGGCGAGCCCGAGCAAGGAGCGACGTCGTCGTACGACGATCAACGCCGCACCGAGCGCGATCTCGACGAGGCCGGACAAAATGACCACGATGTTCTTGTCGAGCCCCACCCAGTCGGGCACCTGCGCCTGAAAGTCGAGACGACGGAACGTCAAGTGACCCAGCCCGGCGAAAATGAGTGCGCCACCGAGGACGATGCGAGCGACGGAGCGGATTCGTGACGATCGAGTGATGCTCATGGGCCTACCGTACGGCGAGCATCAGTCAGGACTCGGAGTCGTGCATGGTCACGCCCATGCAACACCCGGCGTCGGCCCGGCTTCTAGGCTGCACGAATGCCCAAATCCGCCTCTGTCCTTACGGCACTGGCGGCGGTGACCGGCGCGTTGCCTGCCGCGGAGGAACGCCCGGGGCAGCAAGCGATGGCAGTTGCTGTCGCCGACGCCATCTCAACTGGCAGACATCTCGTAGTGCAAGCGGGCACCGGCACCGGCAAGACCCTTGGATACCTCGTGCCCGCGATCGTTGCGGGCAAGCGGGTCGTCGTTGCGACGGCTACGAAGGCGCTGCAGGATCAGTTGGCGGCCAAGGACCTCCCATTTCTCCAGGCTCATCTGGGTATCCCGTTCGACTGGGCGGTGTTGAAAGGCCGCAGCAACTACGTGTGCATGCAGCGAATTCGCGAGGTTCAGGGCGCCGACAAGGGCCAGCTCGAGATGGAGGAGTTCGCCGCCACCACCAAGGTCGATATCAACAAGCTTGTCGCGTGGTCGGGCACCACCGAGACCGGCGATCAGGCCTCGCTCGACTGGGCACCCAGCGACAAGGCGTGGCAGGCAGTGAGCGTCGGCAGTGACGAATGCCCCGGAGCCACGCGCTGCCCGATGGGGTCCGTGTGCTTCGCCGAGATGGCGCGGGCGAAGGCCTCGGTTGCTGACGTGGTCGTCGTCAACATGCACCTCTATGGGCTGCACGTCGGCAGTGGCGGGATGCTGCTGCCCGAGCACGACATCGTCGTGATGGACGAGGCGCACCAGTTGGAAGACATCATGAGCGACACGGTTGGCGTTCAGGTGGCTGGCGGCCGGTTCAGCACACTCACGGTTGCACTGAAGCGAATCATCGACGATCCGAAGCTGGTCGGTGGGGTTGCGGAGGCATCACTTCTCGTGCGCGACGCACTCGTCCCGTTCCTTGGTCAGCGGCTACCGCGACCCTTTCCCGACCCCGTCCAGACCATGCTCGTCGAGGTGCGCGGCCGAGTGCAGAAGGCGCTCACGGCGCTGGCGGCAATCGACTCGAACGTCGAAGATGCGAAGGCTCGCAAGATGCGCGCACAGCAGTTGGCGACCCGCCTGCAAGACACGATCGATCTCGCGCTGGACAATCGCGAGGGCTTCGTGGCGTTCGTCAGCGGCGGGCCCGACTACCCGCGACTGGAGATTGCGCCCCTGGAAGTCGGCGGCGTGTTGTTCAACGGCATCTGGTCGCAGCGAACCGCGATCCTGGCCAGCGCGACCATTCCGGCGTCACTCGGTGCTCGAGTCGGCTTGCCGCCCAGCGGGTTCAACGACATCGACGTTGGCAGCCCTTTCGACTACGAGCACAACGCGATGCTGTACTGCGCGATTCATATGCCCGCGCCGAACTCGCCCGCCTTCGGACCCGCCGTACACGAGGAGTTGGCCGCGCTGATCACCGCCGCCGGCGGCCGCACCCTGGCGCTGTTCACCAGCTGGAAGGCAATGGACGCGGCCGCTGAAGCCGTCCGGCTCAAGGTTGGCGTGCCCATCTTGACGCAACGCGACCTGCCCAAGACGGCGCTGGTCAAGGCATTCAGTCAGGACGAGCACTCGTGCCTCTTCGCGACCGCCGGCTTCTTCCAGGGCGTCGACATTCCCGGCCGCACCCTCAGCCTGGTCGTGATCGATCGCATCCCGTTTCCAAGGCCCGACGATCCGCTGTTGTCGGCCCGACGCGATCTCCTCGGCGCAGCGGCCTTCGGTCAGATCGATCTGCCGCGAGCTGCGATGCTCCTCGCCCAGGCCACCGGTCGCCTGATTCGCACCGCCACTGACCGCGGCGTCGTGGCCGTGATGGACCCGAGATTGGGCAAGGCCAACTATCGGTGGGACATCGTCAAGGCGCTGCCCCCGATGAAACGCACTCGCCACAGAGCTGACGCCGAAGCGTTTCTCCGCGAGATCACCGCCAGCTGACCACCTACTCGGCGCCCGCACGGAGGAACGCAATCACCGCCTCCGCCACTTCGGCGGGCCGTTCGGGCAACAACGCATGTCCTGCGCCGTCAATCTCCACCAGGGTGGTTCGACCCGGGTGCATCGCGAAGTACCGTCGGCCGTTCTCCGGCACCGCGCACACGTCCTGCAGCCCCTGAACAACCAGCACTCGCGGCGCGGCGGCGCTACTCCATTCACCGAGCGGTGTCGCTCTTACGGCGGCACGTTGCAGCTCAGCCGTTGCAGGTAGCCAGCCCCCGAGCCACATGGTCGGATCGTTGCCGGGAGCGAAAAACACGCGCGCGACGTGGCGAAGATGTTCCTCCGGCGAAAGCGATTGATCGAAGCACGCGGCCAACGACTGGACGATTTCCGGGTCGATGCGCGCGAGGCCTCCGCCGGCAAGCATCGTCAATGTCGCAACCCGCCGGGAATGATCGGCGACGATGCAACGCGCGAGGCGCTGTCCAAAGGCATGCCCAATCAGGTGCACCCGTTCCCACCCGTGTTCATCGAGGACGTCGACCACCACCTGGGAAAGGTCATGAAGTGTGACACCCATGCGCATCACGGCGGGCGGGTCCAGTGCGTGAGCATCGAAGCCGGCGGCTTGAAGTGCTGCCACAAGGCCATCGAAGTCGGCCGCCCTGCGACCGAGCGACGGAAGCAGCACAACCGGCAACGTCACACGCTCAGAGTAGCCCCGCTCCAGCCGACGACCGCGAGCCGAAGGGACGCCGAGGCAAGGAGCGTCGACTGAGCGTGGCTACAGTCAGCCGGGTGGAGGAACTGGTTCACTGTTCGGTGAGCGACGAGGTTGCGACGATCACGCTGGACTCACCTGCGAATCGCAACGCGCTGTCGCGTCGACTTCTCGCCGAGCTCAACGATGCCCTCGACCGCTCCTCACAGGCCGACGTTCGAGCCATCGTGCTCACCCACTCTGGGCCAGTCTTTTGCTCCGGCGCTGACCTGAAGGAACGGGCGACCGCCGATGACAATTCGCACGGCGCCGGGAGCCCGATGGCGAACGTGTTCGAACGGCTGGGTTCGCTGTTGGCACCGACGATCGCCGCAATCAACGGGCCGGCGCGTGCTGGCGGACTTGGCCTCATGGCGGCGTGCGATCTCGTGGTGGTCAACACCACGGTGAGCTTCGCCTTCACGGAGGTGCGCATCGGCGTGGCCCCCGCCATCATCAGCGTTCCCATTCTCGCCCGCTGCGGGTGGAGCAAGCTCGCTGCGCCCTTTCTTACCGGTGAGGTCTTCGACGCCGCCGCTGCGCGGGAGATGGGCTTGGTCACCCATGTCACCGACGACGTTGCTGCGACAGTGCAGACGCTGGTGGGCGGCATCCTTGCCGGCGCCCCGAACGCCGTTGCGGCCAGCAAGCAACTGCTACGCAACGCTTCCACCTCCTACGCGGAGATGACGTTGCTCAGCGAGTCGCTGTTCCGGTCCGACGAGGCCGCGGAAGGCATGCGCGCCTTCGCGGAGAAACGGCCACCGTCGTGGGCGCCGTTGGCCAAGGACGGCTGACGTGCCGGTCCTGCCCGACCATGTCAACCCTGCGAACGAGACCTACCGCTCCAACCGCGCGGCGCTCGAGACGCAACTTGCTTCCCACGATGAGCAGCTCCAACTGGTGAATGGCGGTGGTGGCGAGAAGTACGTGGCCCGCCATCGCCAGCGCGGCAAGATGCTGGTCCGCGAACGCATCGAGGCACTGCTCGACCCTGGGTCACCGTTCCTCGAACTCTCGCCGCTCGCTGCGTACGGCAGTCAGTTCCCGGTGGGTGCTGGCACTGTCGCTGGCATCGGCGTTGTCGAGGGTGTCGAGTGCATGATCACCGGTAACGACCCCACACAACGCGGTGGCGCCAGCAACCCGTTCACGCTGAAGAAGAACCTGCGCGTCAACGACATCATCCGCGAGAACCGCCTGCCCACTATCGCACTGACCGAATCCGGCGGTGCCGACCTCCCGACGCAGAGCGAGATCTTCATCCCTGGCGGTCGCGGTTTCCGCGACATCACCAACGCATCGGCCGCGGGCATTCCGCAGGTGTCGCTCGTGTTTGGCAACTCCACCGCCGGCGGTGCCTACGTGCCTGGCATGAGCGACTACGTCGTCATGATCAAGGAGCGCTCGAAAGTGTTCCTTGGTGGCCCACCGTTGGTGAAGATGGCCACCGGCGAGGACAGCGACGATGAAAGCCTCGGCGGCGCGGAGATGCACGCACGTATCAGTGGGCTGGCCGACTACTTCGCCGTCGACGAGCTCGACGCAATCCGACTCGGCCGTCAGATCATCAAGCGCATCAATCACCGCAAGCGGGGGCCCGGGCCGCGAGGCGCTGGCCGGGCGCCGAAGTACGACGTCGACCAACTCTTGGGCATTCCCAGTGTCGACCCGAAGGTGCCGTTCGACCCGCGCGACGTGATCGCCCGCGTCGTTGACGACAGCGACTTCGACGAGTTCAAGCCGCTCTACGGAACGTCGCTGGTCACCGGATTTGCGGAGCTGCACGGCTACCCGATCGGCATCCTGGCCAACCACCACGGAGTCCTGTTCAGTGAGGAGAGCGAGAAAGCTGCACAGTTCATCCAGCTCGCCAACCAGATCGACACGCCGCTCGTGTTTTTGCAGAACACGACGGGCTACATGGTGGGCAAGGAATTCGAGCAGCGCGGCATCATCAAGGACGGGTCGAAGATGATCAACGCCGTCTCCAACAGTCGAGTCCCACACCTCACCATCAACATGGCCGCCTCGTACGGGGCCGGCAACTACGGCATGTGTGGTCGTGCGTTCGGGCCGCGGTTTCTGTTCGCGTGGCCGAATGCAAAGAGCGCTGTCATGGGGCCGGCACAGTTGGCTGGTGTGATGAGCATCGTCGGTCGCGAGTCGGCGGCCAGTATGGGCAGGCCGTTCGACGAGGAAGCCGACGCCGCGATGCGGGCAATGATCGAGGACCAGATCGAGCGTGAATCGCTGGCGATGTTCATGAGCGGCAAGGTGTACGACGACGGGATCATCGACCCGCGCGACACGCGCACCGTTCTGGGCATCTGCCTGAGCGTGATCGACAACCAACCCATCGAGGGAACACGCGGTTACGGCGTGTTCCGAATGTGATGGTCATGCCCCCGATTCACACCGTGCTCGTCGCCAATCGCGGGGAGATTGCGCGCCGGATCTTTCGTACCTGCCGCGAGCAAGCACTGTCGACGGTGGCCGTGTTCAGCGATGCCGACGCCCGTGCGGCCTTCGTTCGCGAAGCGGACGACGCTGTCCGCTTGCCCGGCAACGCGTCCGCCGACACGTACTTGCGCGGCGACCTGATCGTCGCCGCCGCCCACCAGTTCGGAGCAGCCGTTCACCCCGGCTACGGCTTCCTGTCCGAGAATGCTCACTTCGCGCAGCAGGTCATCGACGCCGGTCTGGTCTGGATCGGTCCGCCGCCCTCAGCGATCGCAGCCATGGGTTCCAAGATTGATGCGAAGCGTCTCATGCGTTCGCACGGAGTACCCGTCGCGCCGGACAACACCGTCGAGTCGCTCGACCACGTCGGGTTGCCCGCCCTTGTCAAGGCTTCTGCCGGCGGCGGCGGGCGGGGTATGCGCATCGTTCACACCGCCGACGAATTGGCCGATGCCATCGCATCAGCCGAGCGGGAAGCGCTGGCGGCATTCGGCGACGGCACCGTGTTCGTGGAGCGCTACCTAGAGCGCTCCCGCCACGTCGAGATTCAGATACTGGCCGACATGCATGGCAACGTCATCGCGTTGCACGAGCGCGACTGCACCTTGCAGCGGCGCCATCAAAAGGTCGTCGAAGAGGCACCATCACCGGCCGTCGACGAGCCTCTCCGAGCACGCATGGAAGCGGCCGCCATCGCCGCTGCGACGGCCGTCGGGTACGTCGGGGCAGGCACCGTCGAGTTTCTCTTGGATGCCGACCACAACTTCTGGTTTTTGGAGATGAACACGCGACTGCAGGTCGAGCACCCGGTCACCGAAGCCGTGTGCAGCGTCG
>JANLPB010000211.1:0-7073 GCA_031366885.1 Ilumatobacteraceae bacterium | reverse complement strand
GTCACTCGTTTGGTGCGACTTCGCTGCAGCAACTCGTGAAGGTGCAGTTGCCGATGGCTCGCCGAACGATCCTGTTGGGCCTCAACCAGGTCATCATGATGGCGTTCGCGATCGTGGTGTTGGCGTCGCTCCTGGGGACGGGCGACCTTGGGCAGGACGTGCTGGCGGCACTTCAGAAGCAGCAAGTCGGTGCGGCGTTCGCCGCCGGTCTCGGCATCGTGCTGATGGCCGTTGCGCTCGACCGCATCAGCACCGGCGAAAAGTCGACTCGCCATTCGCGCGCTGCCACATTGCTGCCGCAGGTCTCGGCCCGCACAACGACGTTGCTGCTGATTGGTGTGCCCGTGGCGGTTGTGGTGCTGGCCAGAATGTTTGATGCGTCGCAGTTCCCGTCCAGCCTGCAATTCCACGTGGCATCGACGATCGATGATGGCGTGAAGTGGGTGCAGGACAACCTCCGCAAGGATGTACCGGTGATCGGTGGCACGCAGGCAATCAGTGACTTCATCACGCTGCAACTGCTGGACCCTTTGCGCGACTTCCTTCTCTGGTTGCCGTGGCTCATGGTGATTGTGGTCGCGGCCCTGGCCGGCTGGCTGAGCAAAGGATGGCGACTTGCCGCGACCATCGCGGTGTGTCTGCTGCTGATCGGAACCATGGGCTATGACAACAAGACGTTGGTGTGGGACCACGCGATGGACACGCTGAGCCAAGTTGTCGTGGCGATCGTGATCAGTGTTGCGGTGGCACTACCGCTGGGACTGTGGGCGGGCCGTTCAGATCGCGCTGAGCGTGTCATGCGACCGTTCCTCGACGGTGCGCAGGTGCTTCCGCAGTTTGTGTATCTGTTGCCTGTCGTCTTTCTGTTCTCGGTTGGTCGCGCTGCCGGCGTGGTTGCCTGCGTGATCTACGCGGTGCCCCCCTGCATTCGGCTCACCTCTCTCGGGATGCGAGAGGTGCCGTATGCACCGCGCGAGGCCGCCATCTCCTTCGGTGCAACCGGCCGCCAAGAGATGCGCAACGTGCAGCTGCCGCTCGCCCGCAAAGCAATCCTGCTGGGCATCAACCAGACGCTGATGATGGTCTTCGCGACGGTCATCATTGCCTCACTGATCGGCGCCGGTGCACTTGGGCTGCTTGCCTATCGTGCGGCAGCAAAGCCGCAGATCGACTTTGGCCTTGGTACAGCGGGCGGCTTGAGTATTGTGCTGCTAGCGATCATGCTTGACCGCCTCACGCAGGCGTGGGGTACACGATCCGACACAGATCGAGGGGCATGATGTGCACGCAAAGTTCTCAACCAAAGGGGAGTACATGACATCCATTCGCAGGAAGGGACACCTTGCCATCGCGGGCGTCCTGCTCGCAGCCGCTCTGGCAGCGTGCGGCGACGACAGCACGTCGTCGAGCAATGACACCAGCGGCGGCGCGGCGTCGGGTGCAGCCATCACACTCGCCGTCAACCCGTGGACGGGTTCTGCGGTCAACGCGTACGTTGCTCAAGCCGTCATCGAGGCCAATCTCGGTACGACCGTGGAGATCATCGACGTCGACGAGAACGCCACCTGGGTCGGTCTCGACGATGGCAGCATCGACGCGACCCTGGAGGTGTGGCCGTCTGGTCATGCTGCCGACTACGACACGTACATCACCGGCAAGAAGACGGTGGTCGATCTCGGCAAGCTGGGCCCGCAGGCCAAGATCGGCTGGTACGTGCCCAAGTTCGTCATCGATGCGCACCCCACGCTCGCTACGTGGGAAGGTTTCAAGGACCCGGAGCTGGCGAAGTTGTTCGCCACCGCTGAGTCGGGCGACCTCGGCCAGTTCACGATGGGCGACCCCAGCTATGTGACCTACGACGAGCAGATCATCCAGAACCTTGGCCTGCCGCTGAAGTACGTGGTTGCCGGTTCCGAGGCTGCCCTGCTGACCGCGATCGATCAGTCGATTGCCGATCAGAAGCCGCTGCTGATGCAGTTCTGGAAGCCGCACTGGAAGTTGGCAACCGTCGATCTCGTCGAAGTTGCATTGCCGGCCATTACCCCCGAGTGTGAGGCTTCGCTGGCGGCCGCCGACGGGAAGTACGCCTGTGACTACCCGATCGACGAGCTGTACAAGGCCGCAAATGCTGGCCTGGCCGCGAAGAACCCAGCGGTATCGGCGATGCTGACCAAGATGCAACTGACCACCGAGCAGCAGAGCGAAATCGGCAGTTACATCGACGGCGATGGCATGTCGCCCGCGGACGCCGCCAAGAAGTGGGTCGACGCCAACCCTGATGTGTGGAAGGCCTGGCTCGCCTGAGCTGACGCTCCCACACTCGTTCCGACACGGCGGCGACGCGACGCTCAGGCGTTCACGTCGCCGCCGTGACGCGTCCGCCACTCCGGGCTGTCGCGTCACCCCTCGTCGAGGCTGCGCAACCAGTCGATGAACAATGACGCCTCAGTGCTGATCGTGCTGACCGATGACGGGCGCACGAGGTAGTGCGCCTCGGCCATTGCCACGGCGGCTGCGTCAACTGTACGCAGCATGCCGTCGGCGAGGTCTCGGGCGACGAACCGGCGCGGCACCAGCGCGCTGCACGTGCCACTTCGTGCAAGCTCGATCGCCGCCAATGAGGTGTCCACGGTGATGTCGCCGCTGGCGAGGGGTGAGGCACCGGGCCCCAGCAGCTCGAACCACAGGTTCTCCATTCCCAACACGTGCGCCCTCGGACGCGTGGCCAGCATGGAGAGGTCGTCGACCCGGCCAAGCGTGGCCTCGAACGCCGTTGCCCACACGGCGACAGCCGTTTCGTGATGCAACAGATGGGCTTGGTGGCCTGTCCAGTTGCCGCCGCCGAACCGCACGTCGAGATCGACGTCCTCGCTCGCGAGTGAATCGGCCCACAGTGCGGAAACGATGCGCAATTCGATGTCGGGATGTGCGGCCTTGAACTCATGCAGTCGTGGCGCGACGAACGCCACTGCATAGGAGACGGGGACGCGAGCGGTGAGGCGCCGCGACGGGCGCACGAAGCCGAACAGGCCAGCGGTGCAGACGGCCAATTCGTCGAATGCCTGGCGCACCGACGGGGTGTAGGCGCGACCGTGATCGGTGAGCTCGATGCGACGGGCGTGCCGCGTGAACAGCACGACACCGAGCTGGCGCTCCAGCGAGCGGACGCGGTGGCTGATGGCCGAGGGCGTGAGGTGTAGCTCGGCGGCGGCAGCCACGAAGCTGCCGTGCCGGGCCGAGGCCTCGAAGGCCTCCAGATCGATCAGGGCGGGGATCGGTGTCCGCATAGTTCGGAACGCTAGTACGAGCATGAATCAAACCATGCCTCAGCGGTCCATAACTTCGCTTGTTGACTGCTCGCTGACGATCGATACTGAGCACCATGCGTCGCAGGGTGGCTGCGGTCAGAATCGTGGGGCAATCGTGAGTGGAACGCCAGTGTCAGTCGGGTACGTCGGGCTGGGAAACCTGGGTGCGCATTTGGCGGCCAGCCTTGTGCGCTCGGGTCACCGTGTCACGGTGACCGACCTCGACCGAGTCGCCGCCGAGGGCCTGTTGGCTGCCGGTGCCGCATGGGCCGAGACAGCGAAGGCCCTTGCAGCAGTCAGCGATGTGGTGTTCACCTGCTTGCCGTCTCCGGCAGCGGTCAACGCCGTCATGACCGGGGCCGACGGTGTGCTGGCCGGCGCGAGGCCGGGTGCCACCTGGATTGACAACAGCACCAACGATCGCGAGGAGACGTTGCGGCTGGCCGGCCGCGCCGCCGCACACGGCATGCGCACCCTCGAAGCACCCGTCACCGGCGGCGTACACAAGGCGGCGGCCGGCGACATCACAGTGCTGGTCGGCGGTGACGAAGAACTCTTCGAGGAGCATCGTCACCTGCTCGCTGCCATTGGTAGCCCGGTCCTGTACATGGGCCCTCTGGGCAGCGCCGCGGTGATCAAGGTGATCACCAACATGCTGGCCTTCATCAATCTCGTCTCGGTGGGGGAGGCGCTGATGCTGGCCAAGCGCGGTGGCCTCGACCTGGCCAAGTCATTCGAGGCGATCCTCAACAGTTCCGGCAACAGCTTCGTGCACGAGACCGAGGGCCAGGTCATCCTCAACGGCAGCTACAACATCGGCTTCACCATGGACCTCGCGTGTAAAGACCTCGGCTTCGCCACCCAGTTCGGTCGCGAGTTCGGGGTGCCGCTCGACCTCGCCAGCGCCACGGAGCAGACCTTTATTCGCGCCCGTTCGCAATATGGTGGTGGCGCGTGGTCCAGCCAGGTGGTCAAACTGTTGGAAGACGCCCTCGGCACCGATCTGCGTGCACCAGGCTTTCCGGAGGTATTGCAATGAGCGAACTCGAAACCCGCCGCGACCTGGCCGCAGCCTTCCGGTGGGCCGCGCGCCTGAACATGCACGAGGCCACAGCGAACCACTTCAGCGCCGCCGTGTCCGACGATGGCCGCCAGTTCCTGCTCAACCCGCGCGGCCGGCACTTCTCACGAGTGAAGGCCAGCGAGTTGTTGTTGCTCGATGCCGGCAAGGTGGGCAGCGAGGGTATGCATCCGAGCGCGGACCCAACTGCCTGGTTCCTGCACGCGCACGTGCATCAGCTGGTGCCAAGAGCTCGCGTGATGCTTCACACCCACATGCCATACGCGACCACGCTGACTTGTTTGCGCGACTTCGAGTTTCTGCCCCTCGATCAAAACGCATGCCGCTTCTACGAGCGCATCGCGTACGACCGCGACTACGCCGGGATGGCGCTCGACGACGGCGAGGGCGCGCGGGTTGCCAGCTTGCTTGGCGACGACAAGAGCGTCCTGTTCCTTGGGAACCATGGGGTCGTGGTGGTCGGAAGCACAGTCGCAGAAGCGTTCGATGAGTTGTATTACTTGGAGAAAGCTGCGCAACTGCAGGTGCTCGCGATGTCGACTGGCCACCCGCTCGCACTCATTCCGCACGAGACCGCCGTGCTGGCCGGCAAGCAGTGGCAGGAGTACCCGCAAGCTGCCGAACTGCACTTTGCCGAGCTGCTCGCCATCCTCGATGGCGAAGGTTCGGACTACGCCTCGTGAAGGAGTTGATGTCCGCAAGTGTTGTCGGGTCGTCGGTCGAGCTGACATGGACGGACGGCAGCGGCAGCTCGCTGCTGTCGTTGTGGCTACGCGACAATGCCCCCGAATTGATGCACGCCACGACGCGGCATCGCGTCGTCGAAACGTCGACAATCCCCGATGACGTGCACCCGTCGACGTGCGAGGTTCGCGACGGCGAGCTTCACCTGACATGGGCGCACGACGGCGAGCAATCGGTGTTTCCAGCTGCCTGGTTGAGTGCCAACGATTACTCCAATGGTGCCAGCTACCCCGCGACTGCACCCACTCTGTGGGACAGCAGCTCCGTCGCTGACATTCCGACAGCCAGCTGGCCCACGCTGCTGACCGACGATGTTGCTCGCTGCGAATTTCTGCGCGGGTTCTGCACCTACGGACTCGCCTTGCTGACCGACGTTTCCAACGAACCCGGCAGTGTGCTCGACGTCGCCAACGAGTTGGGTGAGGTGCGCTCGACCAGCTGGGGCACGGTCTTCGATGTCGTCTCGATGGTCGACGCCAACTCGGTTGCCTACACGAACCTGCCGCTGGTGGTTCACACCGACGAGGCGTATCGCGACCCTGCACCGACAGTGCAGTTGCAGCACTTCTTGCGCAACGACACCAGCGGCGGCGCAGCCACCCTGACCGACGGCTTCAAGGTGGCGGCAGGCTTGCGTCGCGAACACCCGGAGATGTTTCGACTGCTCGCTGAGCACACGTTGCATTTCCACTTCAAGGACGGGACCGCAGAGTTGGAAGCCAGCGGGCCGGTCATCACGCTGAGCCCCGAGGGTGAGGTGACCGCAATCCGCTACTCGAACCACTCCGTGCGCCCATTTCGCCTGCCCGCCGAGGTGATGGCGCCGTACTACGCGGCGTACCGAACCTTTGGTCGCATGCGCGAAAGCGAGCAGTATCAGCTGCGCCTGAACATGGCGGCGGGCTCGATGTACATCGTCGACAACCGTCGAGTGATGCACGGTCGCAGCGGCTTCTCCAGCGGCGGCGCTCGTCACCTGCAAAGCTGTTACATCGAACGCGACGAGCTGATCAGCCGCCTGACGGTCCTGGAACGTCGCCTGCGCAGCTAGCGCCGTTCTGGTCGGCCGATATCAACACTGGGTGTGGATTGGTACTGACCAGAAGACCTAGATCTTTGCCACCTGCAGCACGATCTTGCCGGTGTGGCCCTTGGTCAGGAACAGTTCCTGTGCGGCGACGACGTCCTCCAATGGGTACACCGCGGCCACCAACGGCCGCACCTCGCCACGTTCGATGCGGCGAACCAGCCCGGCGAACACGCCATCACCCAGCACCGTGCACCCGAACATCGTGATGTCGTTGAGGTACAGCGTGCGGAGGTCGAGTTGCACCTCCGGCCCGGCGATAGCCCCTGCAACCGCGTAACGACCGCCCGGGCGCAGGACGCGGAGAAGGTCCGGCCAGGCCGGACCCCCGACGACATCGATGACGACATCGAATGCGGACGTCCCGAAGACCGCCAGTACGTCCGCGTCGCGATCGACAACTCCGGCGGCTCCGAGCGCACTGATCGACGCATGCTTCGAGGTGGCGGCCACAGCGGTGACCGACGCACCGCGTGCGACGGCCAACTGCACGGCCGCCGAGCCGACACCGCCGGACGCTCCGGTGACCAACACGCGGTCGCCGGCGGACACGGATGCACGTACGAGCATGTTCTCGGCGGTTGAGTACGAGCACGGAAATGTCGCCAGCTCGACGTCGGTCAACGTGGACTCGACGGGATGCGCGTGGCGCGCAGGCACGACCGCGAACTCAGCGAACGCCCCATCGATCTCCGAGCCGAAGAACCGCGCTGTCGACAGCGGTTGGCCCGGCTCACGCCAGCAGGGTTCGACCAGTACCCGACGCCCGACGAGGTGCTCGCTCGCTGAGTCGCCGGCGGCCACGACTGCCCCACATGCATCGATGCCCTGGATGCGTGGAAAGTGAAAAGAG
>JANLPB010000210.1:0-3636 GCA_031366885.1 Ilumatobacteraceae bacterium | reverse complement strand
CCCGCGGTCCACGGCCCGATGCCCTTCACCTGTTGCAGGGCGGCGACCGCCTCCGCACGGTCGCTGCCCGCGTCGAGCACGAGCGAACCGTCGGCGATCTTGGCGCACGCCTCGATCAACGCAGCGCCCCGAGCCCTGGGCATGGCGAAGTCGGTCGGGGAAAGCCCGGCAATGGTTGCTGCCGAAGGGAATGCGTGAGTGACACCGCCGACTGGCTCGGCGAGCTCTTCGCCGTGAGCGGCCACGAGGCGAGATGCCAGCGTGCGAGCACCGACGACGCTGACCTGCTGGCCCAACACCGCCCGCACGAGCAGCTCGGTCCCGTCGGGATGGCCGGGCGCTCGCAGGCCAGGGCGCTTCGCCGCCAGCGGCGCCAGCAGGGGGTCGGCAGCGAGGTGGTCGCGGATGGTGGCTGGGTCACAGTCGAGGTCCAGCAATCGACGCGTGCGCTGTACTGCGGCCTGTGCGTCTGCAACGTCGTCCAGCGTCAGCGCACACGACACGGTTGCGCCGCTGACGGTGATCGAGGCCACACCCAGGCCGCGGGCGAGCCGGAGCGATCGGCGGTAGGTCGCTCCTTCGACCACCTCCACACCGGGCACTGCCCGCACTGCAAGGAACTCCAGCAGCGCATCACCGTCGAACGGTTCCCGACATGCGAGGCGCACCGTCAGCGGGCCGGTGACCGGACGTGGCGACTTCGCGGCGCGCATCTCGGTCGGGCTGGATGCATACACCTCACGCACGGTCTCGTTGAACTGGCGCACACTCTGGAAGCCGGCCGCGAACGCGACGTCGGTGATCGGCAGCGTGGTGGTCTCGATGAGAATCCGCGCGGTCTGAGCGCGCTGTGCACGAGCGAGCGCAAGCGGACCGGAGCCAACCTCCGCCACCAGAAGCCGGTTGACCTGACGTTCGCTGTAGCCCAATCGGGTGGCCAGACCGCCAACGCCCTCGCGATCGACCAAACCATCTGCGATCAATCGCATCGCACGACCGACGACATCTGCTCGCGAGTTCCACTCGGGGGAGCCGGGTGAGGCGTCGGGCCGACAGCGCTTGCATGCTCGATAACCATTCGCCTGAGCCGTCGCCGCGGCGAGGAAGAACTCGACGTTCTGCGGCTTGGGCGTGAGAGCCGGGCACGACGGCCGGCAATAGATACGCGTGGTGCGCACCGCTGTCACGAACCAGCCATCGAACCGCGAGTCGCGGCTCTGGATGGCCCGATAGCAGTGGTCATGGTCGAGCGGCACTCACACAGTGTGCCCCTTTCGGCCGCGTATGACTAGCGGCTTTCGGACATCACCGCGGAGGGTCTTACAAGGGCTCGAGAACTTCGGCAACGTCGACCGACACCCTCAGTGTCTGCCAGCTGGAGGGCCCGATCACCACGCCACGAACCGGCGCCACGTCGTCGTAATCGCGACCCCAGCCAACAGTGACGTGGCGCAGCGGCGGCATCTGGTTGTTGGTCGGGTCGAAGTCGATCCAGCCGAATTCACCTGCCCATACGGAGCACCAGGCATGCGACGCATCAACGCCGACAAGTCTGGGCTCACCAGGCAGCGGCAACGTTTCGATGTAGCCACTGACGTAGCGAGCGGGCAGACCAACAGAGCGCAGCGCCGCACACGACACATGAGCGAAGTCCTGGCAGACGCCTCGTCGCTCAGCCAGCACCGAATGCAATGGCGTGGAGACATCGCTGAAGGTGGGGTCGAACTGGAACTCGTTGAAGATGCGGTGGCATAGGTGTTGCACCGACGCAATCACTCCCCGACCACTAGTGAAGACATCGCCCGTCAGCTCCCACAGGGCGGCGAGCGCCGGCGTCTGCCACGTGTGCGCGAGAAACGGCCCAACCTCCGCAGCAACATCACCACGAGCGGCCGTCGCGCGGGCAGCTACCCCCTCCCACGCCGTATCAGTGTGCGGCAACTCGGCGGTCTGCAGGCCCACTTCCAGATGCGAGGTCACGGTGAGCGCGACGTGCGGATGATGGACAGCGAAGTGCACCACTCGATTGCCGAATGGGTCGAGCGACTCCTCCCACTCATCCGCCACCGGCGTCACTTCGATCTCCGCACGGCGCACCGTCTGGGTGGGAGTGTCGCGCGGGAGCAATCGTGCGACCGTGAAACCATCCGCCATCGCGGTGCCGTAGAGGTATTCGGTGCAATGAACCACTCGGAACGTGCGCATGCTCAAAACCCGCCCATCAAGGTCGGGTTCACCGGGTCCGCAAACCAGTGCTGGCCGATCGCATCAGAGAGGGCCAGCAACGGCCCACGCACCGCCAGCACGTAGCTGTCCACCGCAACGCGACGGCCACCCGCGACGTGGTCGTCGATCTCCGCAATTGCAGCCGAACTGGCCTGCTGCACAAGCTCGACGCCCTGCGGCCACGCCAACGCAGACACGTGCTCGCGGAGACGATCGAGCTGAAAGGCCAGACCGCGTGGGTTGGTGTCATCGCGCAACAGCAGTTCGAGCACAGCATCGAGATCGACATCGCTGCGATAGCGACGGCGATACGCGACCAAGCTCTCGTTGGCGCCCAACACGGCTTCCGCCAACGGCTGCATGGCCATCGGTGCAGAGTCGAGACCGAGCGAACCCTCCACCGAACCGAGAACGGCCAGCGCGCGTTCGAGCCGGCGTCCCAAGTCCAGGAAGCGCCAGGCCGGCCCGCGGACGGTGCTCTCCATCACCAGACCGGCGAGCGCCGCCAAGTCGACGAGCACGGAGTCCAGCTCGTCGGTCGGCATTGCGGCATCCAGCAACTGGCCGTGCGCGCGAGCGAGCCGGCCCAACACACGACCCGTCATCGTGCTGAGGAACTCGCGAACTGACGAGGCCTCCTGCACCAGCACGGCGAGTTGCTGCGCCGCGACTGCGAACGTGGACTGCAGTGAGCCGGTGAGCCGAACGTTGAGCGGAAGCTCGGGCGCGGACGACTGCGGCTCGTTGCGAGCGGCTGCCAGCAGTGAACCGACCCCCATGGCCCAGCCGCCATCGCCGACCGACGTGAGCATCGGGTCTTGATCCAGCTGCACGCCAACCACACGTGCGGTACGCACTGCAACCTCCGCGCGCTCGGCCGCACGGCCCAGCCAATACAACGCGTCCGCGGCGCGCTTGGGCACGGATGGCCCGAAGTCCACTTGCGGCGGCGACATCACTGCGACCGGTCGCGGCGCCGTGGTGCCAACAACCCACACGTCCTTGGCGAGCAACGCCGTCGGCCACTCGGGCGAGTCGCCGGGGGCCAACACGCGACCCACGGCCCCCAACATGACGGCGTGCCCGTCGGGACCGTTCAGCACTTGCAGTCGCAGCACCACTCGCCGAGGCTCGAGCGCCGACGGCCCGCGTCCGGTGAAGACCGGGGCGGTTGCGAGCAACTCACCCATCGTGAGGTGGTCGAGCTGCAACTTGTCACCCAAAAGGCGTTCGGCCGCGGCACCGAAGAAGGGGCGCAGCTCGTGCGCCTCGGCCAACCCACTTCCGTAAGAATTGGCCAGCGTCACGTGACCCCCGCGCGCGCCCCACACGATGCCAGGCACTCCGCTGCCCCCGCCGCGGTGGCCATGCTCCAACGGGTCGAGCAATTCGTCTTCGAGACGGCGGTAC
>JANLPB010000208.1:0-37742 GCA_031366885.1 Ilumatobacteraceae bacterium | reverse complement strand
GAACTTGCACCGGGCGCCATCCTGGCCGGGCTCGGGTTTGCAGTACTGCAGGTGGTGGGCACGGCGTTCGTGGGACGGGCGATCAGCCAGGAGAAGCAGCCGTGGGCCGTTCGCAGCCTGCGGTCCAAGACAGTGGACTCGATGACCAAGACGCTCGAGCGCATTGCTCAGGTCGTCGAGGGCTGAATCTCCTCGAGCCGACGCATCGGCAACGCTCGGTTCAGCTCGGCGCCCAGCAGCGCCACCATCGCGTGCAATGACAGCCACGCGATGAGACCGATCACGGTCGCGAAGGTGCCGTACACCGGCGATGCCCGGCTGATCGCCCGTCCCACGAACGCCGTGCCCACCACCTGCAGTACTGCAAACCCGAGCCCGGCCAGGATGGCGCCCGGTGCAAGTTCGCGCCATGACTGTGGCCGCATGGTCAACCAGCGGTAGCTGGCGGCCAGCACCGCCGTGTTCACCAAGACGGCGGCCAGGATGAGGCCGATTCGGCTGAGGATGGCGACGCCTGTGACACCGACGAAGCCGGTGAGCGCGGCGGCTGCTACCTGGCCGCTGCCGACGATGGCAATGCCCAGCAGCGAGCGCAGCCGCGAACGGACAATGTTGGGCCGCTCGTCCAAGGACACCTCGGCGATGTCGTCGAGCGCGAACTGCAACATGTTGAAGGCCTTCATTCCCGCCCACAACGTCACCAAGAGACCGACGACGAGGACGTACACATTTCCATGCAGTCGTTCCGGATGCTTCGCCAGTTCCGGACCGAGGATCGGAATTCGGCTGAACGCGGAATCGAGGATCGACTCGCGAAGTTTCGGGTAGCTCTCGAGGACGAAGCCGAGAATGGTGGTGAAGACGAGCAGCAACGGAAAGATCGACAGAAAGGCGAAGTGAGCGACGAGGGTTGCGTTGCGTCCCGTTCGATGCAGGCGATAGTTGGTAGCGCTGCGCACAAGCAGGTCGGCGAACGCCGAGCGACGTCGCAGATTCAGCACCCTGGGACGCTCTGTCCAACTCACGCTCGCCATCAGTCGCGCATGTCTGCCAGCGCAGTGCCGGCAAGGTCGTGCCCCAACATCACCAACACTGTCGCGTCACCGAGACCGGCAGTGCCACCCTTGATCCACGCGGGTACCGGCATGCGGCTGACAGGAATACCGCCCATCAGCTTGCTGACCGAATCGGCGACGGCCTCACTGCCCTCAACGACGTAGATCTTGCTGGTGGCCAGGTCCTTGTCGATCCCTGCGGAATTGGTTGGGTCGCTTGAGGTGAAGCCGAGCTCGGTCAGCGCGTCGGTGAGCTGCTTGGCGGCACCGTCAACCCCGGACGCGTTGGCAACCTTGACGATGCCTCCTTCGACGACGAGGGGTTCGGTGGTGGTGGTCGGCGGCAGCGTGGTGGTTGTGGTGGACGTTGTCGAGGTCGTCGACGTTGACGTCGATGTCGATGTGGTGGTGCTGGCCGCTGTCGTCGTTGAGATCGACGTACGGCTGCTCTTGCAGGCGACGGGGACGAGCACCAGCATCCCGACGAGCGCGCACCGCCATGCGAAGTTCGAAAGGCTCATGATGCCTACAGCCTGCCGACTCCGACGCCGCGAGACAAGTCACCCCGCGCGGGTAGCTGCGTTCGTCGGCGGGGCCATGCGACGTTGTACCGTCCACCGGGTGCGACGCTTGGGGGCTCAGCGCAGCGTCGCCACCTCGGTGGCGGTGCTCACGATTGCGGGTCTTGTCGCGATCCAGCTGATGTTTTTCGGTATGCCGTTGGGTCTGTGGACTCGGGGCCTCGTACTTGGCGTCTTGGCGGCAATGCTCGCCGTCGGCATGGCGTTGATCTACCGGGCGAACCGCGTCGTGAACTTCGCCCAGGCCGATTTGGGTACCGTGCCGACCAGCTTTGCGGCGGCGCTGATCCTGTTTTGGCAGTGGCCATACCTCGTTGGTCTCGGTGTCGGACTGCTCGTTGCGTTGCTGCTGGGCCTCGTCGTCGAGATGGCGATCATCCGACGATTCCGCAACGCGCCGCGAATGGTGATGACGGTCGCGACCCTCGGCGTCACGCAGTTGCTGATTGTCCTCGGGATTCTGGTGCCGAGGTGGTGGGGCAAGAATCTCGCCAGCCAGCGCCTGGCCTCGCCCATTGATTGGAAGCTGACGCTCTCCGCCACGATGCCGCCGTGGAAGCCAGACTCCAGCAAGTTCATTCTCGGAGGCAACGACATCATTGCGATGGTCGTTGCGCCGTTGGCGCTGATCGGTGTGGCCTGGTTCCTCAACCGCAGCCGCCTCGGCATCGCCATTCGAGCGGCGGCCGAGCGCAGCGACCGCGCCGCGATGTTGGGAATCCCAGTCGCCCGCCTCAACACCGTCGTGTGGATGTTGGCAGCCAGCCTGTCGTTCGTCGCGTTGTTCCTGCGCAGCGGAATCACCGGCGTCCCGCTTGGTTACGCCGAAGGCCTTCCCACACTGCTCATCGCGCTCGCCGCGCTCGTGATCGGCCGACTGGAGAACCTGGGGGTCATCGCTGTTGCCGCAGTCGCACTCAAGCTGCTGGAGTTCGGGGTGCAGAGCAACGCGGACACTCCGTACCTTGCGTATCCCATCATGGCCGCGGCGATGTTCGTGGCACTGCTCGCCCAGCGCGTGACCACATCGCGGCGCGACAACGATGCGACCAGTAGTTGGCGCGGTGCCGAAGAGGTGCGCCCGCTGCCGGAGCACCTCGCTTCGAACCCATGGGTGGTGACCGTGCGCTACACGCTGCTCGCCGCGGCAGTGATGGGTGTGGTGCTGTTACCGCAGATCCTCGAGGTCGGCAACGTCATCAAAGCCTCGGCGTTGCTGGCGTTCGCCATCATCGGGCTGTCGCTGGTCGTGCTCACCGGCTGGGCCGGTCAGGTGTCGCTCGGTCAGATGGCGATCGTCGGTATCGGAGCGGCGGTGAGCGCCACGGTCACCTCACGATGGCACGTCGATCTGACTCTCGCGTTGATCATCGGCGGCGTCGCCGGTGGCCTGGCGGCGTTCGCGGTTGGAGTGCCGGCGCTGAGGCTGCGCGGGCTGTACCTGGCCGTCACCACCTTCGCCCTGGGCTTGGCGACGGAGTTCTGGCTGCTCAACGATCGTTTCTTCGGATGGTTTCCAAAAGCGGAGAAACGCTTCGAGCGCCCACCCTTGTTCGGTCGCATCAACATCGACTCGCCGACGCGGTACTACTTCTATTCGCTCGCCGTCTTCGCATTGCTGTACCTCGCGCTGCGCAGTATTCGTCACTCACGGGCGGGTCGCGTCATCATCGCGATTCGCGAGAACGAGCGCGCTGCGCAGAGCTTCTCCATCGGAGTCGTGAAGGCGAAGCTGACCGCGTTCGTGATCTCGGGCTTCATTGCCGGCGTCGGCGGCGCCTTGTTCGTGCACCAGCAGCGGGCGTTCTCCATCGACAGCTTCTCCACGGGTGAAAGCTTCAACGTCTTCACCAGCGCGGTGATCGGCGGCGTCGGGTCGCTGGGCGGCGCGCTGCTGGGCGCCCTCTACCTGCGCGGCACGCGCTGGTTCATCACCGACCAGGCGTGGCAGTTGCTGTCGACCGGTCTCGGGGTCCTCGTGGTACTGCTCATCCTTCCGGGCGGACTTGGCGGGTTGTGGGTGAAGCTGCGCGATGTCGTCGTGCGGCTGCTCACCGGCCGACGCGTGGACGAACCCGTTGCGGTCGTCGTTTCCGAACCGGTCGCTCCCGAACCGGTCGCTCCCGAATCGGTGATCGAGGAGACCGTATGAACGCGTTCGCTCGATTCCGAGGGCACGTCGCCCATCCAATGCTGTGGTTGCGTGGCGTGTGCGGCGGGCAGTCGGCGTTTCCCTTGGTCGTGCTGTTCGGGCTCAATGCGGTGGATGAGTTGGATCGCACCGCCTTCGGGATCCTGCTGCCCAACATCCGCGACGAGTTCGGTCTGGACAACACCAAGGTGCTGGGCATCGTCGCGCTGTCGTCCGTGGCGGCGCTGGCGTTGCAGGTGCCGATCGCGCAATACGCGGACCGCTCCAAGCGTGTGCCGTTGGCAGTCATCGGTGCGTTGATCTGGGGTGCATTCAGCGGCATGACCGGGCTGGCGACGGGGGTCGTACTGCTGTCCATCGCCCGCAGCGGCAGCAGTCTGGGTAAGGCAGTCATCGACCCCACGCACAACTCTCTCCTGGCCGACTACTACCCGATAGAAGCCCGCAGCAAGGTCTTCAGCACGCACCGAGCGGCGAATGCGGTGGGCGCATTTGTCGGCCCGCTCAGCGCCGGCGTGTTGGCATATGCATTCGGCTGGCGGGTGCCGTTCATCGTGTTCGTCGTGCCGACAGTCGTCTTCGCCCTGCTCGCACTGAAGCTGCACGAACCGGTCCGCGGTAAGTGGGAGCGCGAAGCAATGGGGGCCAGCGAGGAAGTCGCGAACACTGAGGAAACGGTGCCCTCGTTTGCTGAGAGCTGGCGGACGGTGCAAAAGATCCACACCCTGCAACGGTTGTGGTGGAGCCTGCCGTTTCTGGCTACAGCTCTCATCGGCTTCGTGGTCCTCGCCTCGCTGATGTATGAGCAGCAGTTCCATCTCGATGAACGAGCTCGCGGCGTTGCGGCGGCGATCTCCGAGCCGTTCCAGCTGGTCGGTCTCGTCGTCGGCACGCGTTACATCACGAAGCGGTTCATGGCGGACATGCGCGGCCTGATTCGCTTCATCTCCCGAGTCGCAATCCTCACCTCGCTTGCCTCGGTGGCGTTCGCCCTCTCCCCGAACGTCGTCGTTGCGGTGGCCGTCAACTGCGTCATTTCCGGCACGCTCGCAGTCGTCGGGCCGGGCATCCTGGTGGCGCTCTCGCTGGCAATTCCTGCCCGTGCCCGCGCAACGGGCTTCTCCGTGGCGTCGCTGTGGGTCATCCCCGGGTTGCTGATCCTGCCCCTGATCGGCTGGATCAGCACCGAAGTCGGAATTCGTTGGGGCATGCTCACCCTGGTGCCGTTGTTCATCATCGGCAGCCTGATTCTGGGTACGGCACAGCACACCATCGACGCCGACATTGCCCAGGTGTGGCAGGCATCGGCAGCGCGCAGCGAAGCCCTGTACCAGCGTCGGCGGGGCGCGGCCGACCTGCTGCTGATCCGCAACCTGGATGCCGGCTACGGCGGCCGCCAGGTGCTGTTCGGCGTGAACTTCGACGTCAAGGAAGGCGAGATCGTTGCGCTGCTCGGAACGAACGGCGCCGGTAAGAGCACGCTGCTGAAGGCCATCAGCGGCGTGGTCGAAGCCGACCGTGGAGCAGTCATTCTCGATGGTCGCGATGTCACCCACGCCCCGCCCAACGAAATCGCTACCCTCGGCATCAGCCAGATGCCAGGCGGGCAGGGGGTGTTCGGCGGCCTGACAGTCCATGAGAACCTGCAGCTTGCGGGGTGGACGCGCCGGCACGATCCCGTGGGTCGCGCCACGGCGGTTGACGAAGTCTTGGATATCTTCCCCCTACTGCGCGAACGGTTGCACCGCAATGCCGGTGACCTGAGTGGAGGGCAGCAGCAAATGCTCGCCTTGGGAATGGCCTTCGTTGCCAAACCGCGCGTTCTGCTGATCGACGAATTGTCACTCGGCCTGGCCCCCGTCATCGTGGGCCAACTGTTGCCGATCGTGCAGCGCGTCGCCGAAGAGGGCACGGCCGTGATCCTCGTCGAGCAGAGTGTGAACGTTGCCCTGACCGTTGCCCAGCGGGCGTACTTCATGGAACGTGGGACTATCCGCTTCAGTGGGCCCACCGCGGAACTTCTAGAGCGCAAGGATCTGCTTCGTTCTGTATTTCTGTCCAGCGCGGCGGTGTCCGAAACGCCCGACCCGCGGAGTGCCGCCAATGGCACGAGCGAGACACATGCTGACGCGGCGCCGCTGTTGACGGTCACCGAGATATCCGTCGCGTTCGGTGGCAACCGGGCAGTCAACGGCACCACGTTCACCGTGCAACCCCACGAGATTGTCGGGATGATCGGCCCCAACGGCGCGGGCAAGACAACCATCTTCGATCTCATCAGCGGCTTCGTGCCGGTCGACAGCGGTCGCATCGATCTGCAGGATCGCGACATCACGAACCTTGCTGCTAGCAGTCGTGCTGCTGCTGGCCTCGGCCGGAGTTTCCAAGATGCCCGCCTCTTTCCCGACATGACAGTCAACGAAACGCTGGCCGTGTCGCTTGAGCGTTGGGTCAACAGTCGCGGCGCGCTCGCCGCCGCGCTGCGACTGCCGGCGGTCTTTGACGACGAAGAACGAACCGCACTGCGCGTGCACGAGCTGATCGAGCTGATGAATCTCGGCGACTACCGCAACTCGTTCGTACGCGAGCTCAGTACTGGCACGAGGCGCGTTGTCGACCTGGCATGCATCGCTGCTCACCGTCCGGTGATGGTGCTGCTCGACGAGCCCAGCAGCGGGATCGCCCAACGTGAAGTGGAGGCTCTCGCTCCCGTGCTGCGTCGCCTGCGCGACGAGATGGGCGCCAGCTTGCTGGTCATCGAACACGACATTCCGCTGATCTCATCGATCAGCGATCGTCTGGTGGCACTGGATCAGGGTGCGGTCCTCACCGAGGGTCCGCCTGCTGATGTTCTCAGTCATCCCGACGTGATAGAGAGCTATTTGGGGAACAACGCAGCAGCGCGCGAGCGCTCCGGCACGAGGGGGTAGCCATGCAACCAGCCAGCACTTCTGGAGCATCGGGAGGCAACAACCGACAGCTGAAGCGATGGGGACCAATCGTGGGAGTGCTCGCGGTCGTCGCGATCGGCGGCGGCGTGTTGCTGGCAACGAAGGACGACGGCTCGAAGTCTGTCGATGGCGGCACCACTACCGCGACGGTGGCGACCACCATTCCGCCAGTAGAAACAACGGCGCCTACCGACACCGGTGCGGCTCCTGACACGACTGTCGCGCCCTCGGCGGAGATCACCTTCCCCCTCTCCTTTCCACAGGCGGTAGAGAAGGGCATCGACGGCGACGTCGACTGGGGCGCCCGTTGCGACACCACCACGGGCAGGCTTGCCGTGCCGGACTACTTCGCACCGGAGTGCATGGCACCGTTCACCGGCGACAACGGCGGTGCCACGGCGCCCGGGGTGACGGCCGACGAGATCACACTGGTCAACTACGTCGGGCAGGCCAACGACCCGATCATCGCCTACATCACCTCCGCAATCAACAACGACGACACCACGCAGCAGTACTTCGACACGATGAAAGGCCTGGTGCAGTACTACCAAGCGTTCTACGAGCTCTATGGGCGCAAGATCAATCTGGTCACCTTCGAGGGCACCGGTGGCGCACTCGACGATGTCGCTGCGCGTGCCGACGCAGCCACCATCGCCGAGCAGTACAAGCCGTTTGCGGTACTCGGCGGCCCTGCCCTGACCAGCGCATTTGCCGACGAACTGTCGGCCCGCAAGGTGATCTGCATCGGCTGTACCCCCGGGCAGCCGCCGGGCTTCTACACCGACCGCGACCCGTACGTGTGGGGCCTTGACGGCAGCGCATTGCAGAAGCAGTCGCACGTGTTGGAGTTCATTCAAAAGCAGCTGATCGGGAAGAACGCCGAGCACGGCGGCGACGCGGTGAAGGCGACCCCGCGCTCGTTCGGGCTTGTCTACCTGGAGAGCAGCAGCGCGTCGAAAGAGCTGGCCGATGGCTTCGCAAGCGCGATGGAGGCGGCTGGCGCACCGTTTGCAGCGGTCGCCGCCTACCAGCTCGACCCGGCAACGATCCAGCAAACCGCCTCGCAGGTCATCACGAAAATGAAGTCCGCTGGCGTCACCACGGTCGTGTTCAGCGGTGACCCGGTGGCCCCACGGGACTTCACCAATGAGGCCACCGCTCAGGAGTACTTCCCGGAGTGGGTCATCGCGGCCAGCACACTGGTCGATGTCACCGCGTTCGCCCGCACGTACGACCAGCAGCAGTGGTCACATGCATTCGGTGTCACCCAGTTGGCCGCTCGAACAGACCCGACCACCAACGGCGCGTACGCCAACTACGAGTGGTTCACCGGCGTCGAGCCGCCGGCCAACGACAGCGTTGGCGTCATCGCGCCGAATCCGGCGCTGTTCTTCGCCGTGGTGCAGGCAGTTGGTCCCAACCTGACGGCCGAGGGTTTCCGCGACACGCTGTTCGCCCGCGACGGAACCATCGCGGCTATCAGCCAGCCCTACCTGTCCTACGGCGACAAGGGTTACTGGGGCGGTGTGCCTGACTATCAAGGTGTCGACGATGCCACCGCTATTTGGTGGGACGCGACCGCCACAGGCAACGACGAGATTCGACGAGAAGGCACGGGCATGTACCAGTACGTCGACGGCGGCAAGCGCTACCTCCCCGGCGAGTGGGGCACCGAGGACAAGCTGTTCAACCCAGACGGTGCGGTGGCCATCTACGCCTCGGCCCCTCCCGGCGAGGAGCGTCGCGACTACCCCAGCCCGGCCGGCTGACGACCTGGCTGCTGATCGATTGGCTACTCACACGCTCGCTCGGGGAGTAGCCAATCGATCGGGGCTAACTCAGCGGCAACGAGCGCTGCATTGGCGCGGCTGAACGGGCGGCTACCGAAGAAGCCGTTGTGGGCACTGAGCGGCGACGGGTGCGCCGATTCCAGCACTACATGACGTGCGGCATCGATGAGCGATTTCTTCTTGCGGGCGGCCGCGCCCCACAGCAGGAACACCACCCGCTGCGGCTTGTCATTGATGGCGCGCAGCACCTGGTCGGTGAAGATCTCCCAGCCGCGACCCTGGTGCGACGCGGCTTGCCCGGCACGCACGGTGAGCGTGGTGTTGAGCAGCAACACACCCTGGCGTGCCCAGTGTTCGAGGTTGCCGTGGCTCGGTATGGCAACCCCCAAGTCAGTGCGCAGTTCCTTGTAGATGTTGGCCAGTGACGGTGGAACGGCAACACCAGGTCGCACCGAGAAGCACAGACCGTGGGCTTGATCCGGGCCGTGATACGGATCCTGGCCGAGAATGACGACCCTGGTCTCGGAGTAACTGGTGAGGTGTAAGGCCGCAAAGACGTCGGGAGCAGGCGGAAAGACGGTGTAGTCAGCGCGCTCCTCAGCGACGAAGCGCTGCAGGTGATTCCAGTAGGGCTTGGCGAACTCACCGCGCAGCACCGGATTCCAGTCGGTCGTCTCGCTCGTCACCCGCTCAGTATGGACGACGTCGTGCCGCCAGCCAGACGTCAGTCGTGATCGGCGCCGTCATCGCCGCTGCCGTCGTGACCGCTGCCGTCGTCCCCGCTGTCATGGTGGCCGCTCTCGTGGTCGCCGTCGTCGTTGGCATCATCGTTGGCATCGTCGTTTGCATCGTCGTTGGCGTCATCGTTCACGTCGTTGGCGTCATCGTTCACGTCGTTCGCATCGTCGTTCGCGTCGTTCGCATCGTCGTTTGCGTCGTCTTCCACCGAGATGGGCGGTGCGTCGCCGAGCACCGTCGTCGACGTGTCGTCGCCCTGGTCGTCGCCCTGGTCGTCATTCTCAGTCGCGTCGTCGATGGCATTTTGAGTGGTTGTCGAGCCAGCCAAGGTTGTGCTGCCGGACGTGGTGGTGGTCGAGCCGGCGAGAGTGGTGGTCACCAAGTGCTGCGGCCGGGGAGCCTTGTCGGACCCAGTGGCTGCGGCAAGTGAGACCATGCCAATGACCAGTGCGCCTGTTGCGGCACTGACGGCGAGGAAGCGGTGTCGTGTGGGGATCATGGCAATGGTTCCTTCGGGGTTGCGGCCGGCAGTACGCACGGACGCTGAAGACACGCTGCACGTGTCGAAATGGTTTGGTTCCCGTGCGATCAGTCGTTGGTTTCCTCGAAGCGCTGCACCATCTGTCCGTTCTCGAGGTCAACTCGCGCGTTGGTCTCGTGCGTCGCATTCGTGAAGTGGACCTCGACGTGGCTGCCGTCGGCGTGGTCGACTTCTGCGGCGAAGCCGTCGGTGGCCACGAAGTTGATGAGCAGGAGTGAGTCGTTCTCAAGGCGAACAGTGATCCGACCCCCGACCCCCGAGAAGGTCTGCGTGATCGGCGGCGAGGAGGGACGAGTGTTGTCCGGGGCGGTTGTCACCGCCGGGGTGTCCACATGATTCGTCGCCGGTACCGAGGTGTCGCGCCGGGGCTCGACAGCACCCTGCACGCTGGTCGTCGGCGGGAGTGTGGAGGCCGCCGCAACCGTTGTCGTCGCAGTCGATGGTGGTGTCGTCGTCGTGCGCGATGTCGTGCCAGATGTCGTGACCGGCGTCGTTGAGGAAGCGGTGTTGCGACTGCCATCGAGTGGCGTCGACAGCTCGCTGCCGGGCTGAATTCGTTGGGAACCAGCCTGACGGGCCACGGTGAGCGCCGCAGCCCCGATCAGCAGCGTGCACAACGCTCCACCGGCGAGCGCGGCACGACGACGTCGAACCGTCCGGACACTACCCGTGACGCGATCGTACGCAACGTCAAGATCCGGGCTCGGCCCGCCAGCGGCACCGAAGAACTGTTCCATCTGCTCATCGCGAAACTCGCTCATCTGCTGTCTCGCTCCTGCTGGGCGGCGAACGCATCGCGGAGGCGTTCACGCCCCTGATGCAGATGGAACTTGACGGCGCCCTCGCTGAGCTTGAGCGTCGCGGCCACTTCAGCAACGGTGAGATTCTCCACGTAGAACAACGCCATCGTCAGGCGTTGCTGGCGTGGAAAATCGGCGAGCAGCACCGCAACATCGATGCCGTTCGACCACTCCACCGCGTCATCCCGCGTGGCCGTCTGCAATTGTTGCATCGCCCGCTCCTTTCGCCCGCTGCGCCGGTGCTCGTCGCGCAGCCTGTTGATCGCAACTCTGCGAATCCAGCCGACAGGATCGTCGTAGCCCGCGATCCGCCGCCAGTGAAGGTGTGCCTTGACGAAGGCCTCTTGCACTGCGTCGGCAGCGGCGTCCTGGCTGCCGGACACCACCGTCAGCATGCGCACAAGGCGCGCGTAGTGAGCCCGAAACAGGTCCTCGAGGGTCGGCACGACGACGACCTCGGTGATGCCGGTGACGTCGTCCATCACCGCCGGGCCGAATTCCACAGCTGGGACACGCACACACTGTGTCACCGGTTTGGTCGTGCGCGGCAAATTTCATCGATCGTCGAGTCAGCATCGTGCGCACAGTTCGGACACGCCGGTGACCTGCCATTGGTTTGGTGCGCTCCACACAATCTTGACAATCCGGTCGCTCTGCGTGTGTGCCGATGCCGACGCTACGGTAGGGCCATGAGCGAAATCCTGGAAGTCGATCTCCTTGCGTTCGAACGGGGTAGTGGCGCGCAGCGGCGCGCTGTGGTCGACGGTGTGCGCCGCAGTTTGGCCACCGGGTTCGTGTACACGCTGCATGATCTCTCCGAGGACATGCTCGACACGGCATACGGCATGTTGAAGGACTTCTTCGAACTCCCCCAAGAAGTGAAACTGGGCTTTGTCGCGCCCGATGCGCATGGCCAGACCGGGTACACCGGCCTGCTGGTGGAAACAGCCGCGAGCAGCGATGTGCCGGACTGGAAGGAGATGCTCAACTGGGGTCTCACCCTCCCAGCCGGACACCCGCTGCGCACCCGCTATCCGCACCGCTACGGGGCTCAGGTGCTGCCGGAGCAGGCCGTGCCCGGGATCACCGAGGTGCTCAACACATTCCACCGAAAAGTCGAGGACATCCAGCGGCGGTTCCTGCGCATCATCGCCGAAGGCCTCGGCTGTCACGAATCGCTGTTCGACGAGATGACCACCAATGGCGCCACGTTGACGAGAGCAATTCGCTACCCCGCAATGCAGGAGGCGCCCGAGGCGGGTGGCGCTGGTCACGTGTGGGCGGGAGCGCACGGCGACATCAACCTGATCACGGCGCTGCCGCGCTCGACGGCGCCGGGCCTACAGGTGCTGGTCGACGACGAATGGGTGGATGCGGTCGCCCCGGGCGGCCAGGTGATCATCAACACCGGGATGATGCTGGAGCGGCTGACCAACGGCGTCATCCCCACAGGAATCCACCGGGTCGTCGCCGCTCCCGGCTTCACCGGAGAGCGTTACAGCGTGGTGCAGTTCGCCCACCCCACGCCGTGGACGCTGCTCAATCCGCTCACGGCATGTGTCACTCCCGAGAACCCGCAGCGCTTCTCCGGAATGGTCAGCGCCGATGCGCTCGACCTGGTCCTGTACGAAATCAACCTCGTGGAGACGGCGCGCCGCGTCAGCTGAGGATGCCCATCTCGCCCAACCTCGACGACACGAACGCCACCGCTCCGTTGCCGCGCCGCCCCGGCGTTGTGCTGGCCATCGACATCGGTGGCACCAAAATGGCTGTCGGCCTGATGACGATGCAGGGCGAACTCATCGATCGCGACAAGGTCGATGTCAATCACGACCTCAGCGCCAATGCGCTCCTTGCCACGCTGACAGAGGTCATCGACACCCAGATGGAGCGCGCGCGAGAGCACCACCGGATGCGAGTCGTCGCCGTGGGCGTGGGATGCGCCGGCCCAACGACACCGGACGTGGAAACGATCTCGCCGCTCAACATCCACGCGTGGCGAAACTTTGCGCTGCGCGAGCGGTTGACGGCAGCCACCCGCCTGCCGGTGTTCGGCGACCTCGACGCCAAAGCACTCGCGCTCGCCGAAGGTTGGCTGGGCGCGGCACAGGGCAAGCAGAGCTTTCTTGCGATGGTGGTCAGCACCGGAGTCGGCGGCGGCATCGTGCTCAACGGGCAACTCCTCGACGGCGGCACCGGCAACGCCGGACATGTCGGCCACATCATCGTCGAACCCAATGGTCGGCGATGCCCGTGTGGGTCCCGCGGGTGTCTGGAGGCGGAGGCGTCGGGAGCGGCCATCGAGTCGATCACGGGCCGATCACCGACCGAGCCCACCTACGAGATCATGCAGCGCACGGGCCGACTGGTCGGTCGTGCATGTGCGTCGGTCTGCAATGTGTTGGACCTCGATCTTGTCGTTGTCGGTGGGTCCGTTGCCCTCGGGTTCGGCGCCACGTTCTTCAATTCGGCGCAGGAGGCATTGGACGAACACACCAAGTTGTCGTTCGTGCGCGGCGCTCGTATCACGCCCGTCCGCTTGGGTGACAGGGGCCCACTCATCGGCGCCGGTGCGGTAGCGGTGCGTGGTATCCACCGGTCTCGGCGCGCGCGGGCTTCCGCGTGACATCGGCCTAGGATCTATCCACTTTCGGCGAGGGAGTTCCCAGATGACAAAGATTCGTAGTACTGACAGTTCGCACATCGATGACCGCCGCGGCCAGAGCGGCGGCGGCAGTAGCAGTGGCGGCTTTCCATTCCAGATTCCGGGCATGGGTGGCGGCAGTGGTGGTGGCGGCGGCGGCATGCCCGGCGGCCTCAAGGCCGGCGGCGGTCTCATCGGCATCCTCGTGCTGCTGGCCGCGATGTTCCTCCCCAAGCTCCTGGGTGCAGGTGGCACGTCGCAGGCGGCCACACTTCCAGCCCAATCCACCGGCTCGGCCAGCGCGGGCTGCGTGACCGATCTCGAGCAGATTGTCTGCGGCGTCACCAACGACGTGCAGGACTACTGGACCAGGGCGTTGCCGCAGTTCTTCAACACCGACTACGAGGTCACCGACACCGTCTGGTTCACCGGTGGCACCAGCACCGGCTGCGGCCAGGCGAGCAGCGAGACCGGGCCGTTTTATTGCCCCGCCGACCACCTCGTGTACATCGATCTCGAGTTCATGCAGAAGCTGGAAAACATGCTGATCGGTGCCACCAGCGACCTGGCCGAGCAGTACATCCTCGCTCATGAGTACGGCCACCATGTGCAGAATCTGGTAGGCACCAACGCGAAGGTGCAGCAGGCCTCGCAGAACGACCCCAGCCGCGCAAATCAGTACTCGGTTGCGATGGAACTGCAGGCTGACTGTTTCGCCGGAGCATGGGTGGGCGACGCGAATGCTCGCGGTTTGCTGGACAACGCCAGCGAGATTCAGGAAGCCATCAAGGCCGCCGAGGGTGTTGGCGACGACCGTATTCAGCAGCGCACGCAGGGCCGGATCGATCCCGAGAGCTGGACTCACGGCTCGGCTGAGCAGCGCAAGTCATGGTTCATGGTCGGCTTCAACAGCCAGGACCCGACTCAATGCGACACGTTCAAAGACGTTCTATAGATCGTCGTTCTGTCACTGGCCGCCGCTGAATCGGCGGTAGATCCATTCCAACGGGCCGATGCCGAATCGGCGCTGCCAGCCAACGGCCGCTCCGACGGCGCACAACCAATATGCGGCTGCGAACAACAACGCCGTACCCAGGCCGCCGGGCTGCACCCAGCCCCACCAGTGCACCAGCAGGTTGAACACCAGTACGTGCCCGACGTAAAGGGTCAGTGTGGTGCGACCCGCGGCCCCGAGTGCTTTCGTCGTCGCCGAATCGGCGGTCGCGGCTGCGAGCCCTCCCACCAAGCTGACCGCCAACAACGACGAACCAACCGTGGTGACTGTGTACAACACGCCGCGGTCGAAGGGGCTCGTCGAGCGCAGCGTGGGGTGCCACCACACCGCGCTGTGTGCCAGATACCCCACCGCCAGGCACACCGCACCCGTGCCCGCCAGCCACATTCGATGGTTGGCGGTGAACGGCATCACTCGGGCCACCACCATGCCCATGCAGAGAAACACCAACCACGGCAGCAGCGGATGGGTGCCGCGCACGAACGTGTCCAGCACGAGATCGCGAGGTGACTGATTGGTAGCGGCATCACCGTTCAGCAGCCAGGCCACGTCGTGTCCGTTGGTCTGCTGGTTCAGTGCCCACCACTGAATGCCCGCTGCGGCCAAGGCCGAGGTCGTTCCGATCACCACCAGCCAGCGACTCCGCAACGTGAACAGTGCCGCACCCGCGACGAAGAACGCCCCGTAGAAGAAGAGAATCGTGCCGTTCCACACCCAGTTGAGAACGAACCCGAAGGCGTAGAGCAGCACGCCCCGGCGGATCAGCGTCCAGCGGTCGGCGCTGATCGAGCGGCGGTCACCACTGGCTCGGCTGCGGCGCGTCAACAGCGTGATGCCCATGCCTGCCACTGTGACGAAGGTGGCTGCGAAGCGCGTGGAAAGGGGACCTTGCCACGGGTCGAAGATGCGTTCGATGAAGGTCGTCGGCGGATATTTGGCGCCCTCGCTGATGAGGTAGCCGTGGTAGTTCATCACGCACACGCCGATCAGTGCGACAGCGCGGACGACGTCGAGTTCGATGTACCGCGTGCTCGTCGCCGGTGGTGCTATGTCCAACGCAGCTCGTCGATCGTGGTGGTGATGAGCGGTCGCTGAACTTCAACGTCATCGCCAAGTGCGGGGCACGGCTGGCCGTCGGGCACCAGCACGAGCGAGGTGTGCATGTGCGGCCGTTCGAGCAGTAGCAGTCGGCGCCGTTCGAAGTGGAAGGGGCTACGCCGGTCGGGGTCGGCGTCATCGAGCAACGCAACACCGTGTGAGGAACCCGCACCGAGAGCGACGAGCGTGCCGTCTCGTGACACCGTGGTATGGAAGTAGCCGGCGACTTCGCCGGCGCGGACCGGTTGAGTCTGCACGACGTCGGCAGTGAGACGTAAGAACTCGCCGCGGGGCATTCCATGCCAGAGGGCGGTCCCCACTCGAATGCGCAGCGTGCGGTCGGGGTGCTGTGCGCGCAGCGCGCGGAACGACTCGGGGCGCAGGTGGCTGACCCACAGCTCGCCAGTCGGCGGCAACAGCGGCATCCATTGGTCGATCTCGGAGAGGCGAGCAGCGTCGTCGCCGGCGAGGGGCAGGTGCAGCGCGAAACCAGCGAGGTGGAGGTCAGTGGCCTCGATCGCTGTGAGTAGCGGCATCAGTTCCTGGGGGGTCACCCCGTATCGCCGCATGCTGCTGGCCAGCTTCACCATCACGTTGCCCCTCCAACCGGTCAGGGCGCGGACGTGTTCGACGCTGCCCACCGTGAGCACGGGCCGAGTGTCATGGGGTGCAGTCAGAGTCGGCGTCAACACGATTGGGGTGAGGCCGACAGGTACGTCGTGCAGTTCATGCGTAGTGCCCACACACACCCGCGTCGCCCCCAGCTCGGCGGTGGCGGCATGCAGCACGGGGCGCGAGAAGCCGTAGCCGTTGCCCTTCACCACTGCCACCAGCCCGTCCCCATAGCTGGTCGCGGTGGCCCGCACGTGGTAGTTCCACGCAACGCGGTTCACGGTGAGGCGGACAGTCATGCGCCTTCCACGGTAGCCCGGCACTCGCCTCGGTGACGGCAGGATGAGCGCCCGTCGCCTAATTCCGAGTTGTCTGATCAGCTTTGTCGGTCTAACATCGCCTCATGCGTTCGAAGCTGTTCGAGTTTCCCAACCCGGTCAACGAAACGTCGGCGCGGCTGGTTGCTGCCGGCGTCGTCGCCCAGGCTGTGGCCTACCTCGTGTTTCGCCAGTGGTGGCTGCTCGTGCCGCTCGCGTATGGCTTCCTGGCACGTGTCCTCAGTGGCCCGCGCTTCAGCCCGCTCGGGCAGTTCGTCACTCGCGTGGTCACGCCCCGGCTGCGGGTGACGCACCAGTTTGTGGCCGGCCCGCCGAAGCGGTTTGCCCAGGGCATGGGCCTCGCATTCAGCGGCGGGGCGCTGCTGGCCGTGGCGCTCGGGTCGACATCGGCCGCCGCTGGCTTGATCACTGCACTGGTGCTCGCCGCCACGATGGAGTCGGCGTTTGCGTTCTGCCTGGGTTGCATGGTGTTCAACCGGCTGATGCGCTGGGGTCTGATCCCCGCCGAAATCTGCGAGGAATGCAACGACCTCACTCGCCGTTTCGCGGCGGCCAGTTCGTGAAGTCGGGCCGTAGCGGCCCCAGTTCGCGCTCGGCCACCACCCCCGCCCACACGCCAGCGCCGTAGGCCATTTGCTCCACCGCTGCCAGCGGTGCATCAACGACCGGGCGCAGCGTCCGGCTGCGAGCTGAATCGATCAGCACAGGCGCGACGAGCGCGGCGATAACCGTCCAGCGCGCCCGACGGCTGAGGGCGACCGCAATGAGAGCGAGCGGCCACCAGACCCGTGTCGTTGCGTTGGCAAATTGGCGGCCGGCCGCGAGGTGGCCGAGTGCTGCGAGCCGAGCGGACTCGGCTCCGGGTACGTCCGAAAGTTTTCGTTGCAGTGCGACTGTCGTGCCGCCGGCCACACCGATCCCGACCAGCGGGTGTCGCGTCACGATCAGCAGCCAGGAGAGCGCGCTCCACCCGCTCATCCGCACAGGGGCCAGGGCATTGGGATGGCGTCGTGCCAATGACGAGGCCGAGCGGCCGTACCCGAATCGTTGCTGCAGCAGCGCTGTCACCGTGGAGCGGGGCTCGTGGTGCACCACCGATGAGGGCTCGTAGCGGCAGCGATGGGCGGCTGCCATGCGCCACACGAGGTCGACGTCTTCCCCCAACCGCATACCTTCATCGAAACCGCCGATGGCGCGCACTGCGTCGGTGCGGCACAGCAGGGCCGCGGAGGGCACGTAACTCACTCGCGTGCCAGGTGCGATTCGGGCCGGCTCCGGGCCAAGGTCGAGCGGACTGTGGCGCACCTCGTAGCGGGCCAACCATGTTGCCCCGTTCGCGCTTGCAACGCGGGGTGCGACCAGCGCCACTCGCTCGTCGGCGAAGTGGGCGAGCAGCGGCTCGAGCCAGCCGTCGCCAAGGTGCACATCGGTGTCGACAAATGCCACGAGCGCGGTGGTCACCTGTGCGAGTCCGGTGTTGCGTGCTGCCGCCGGCCCCCGATTGGTGTCGTGTCGCAGCAGGGTCTGGCGCAGTCCGGGTGCGACGTCCTGCGGATGTTGCAACGTCAGTGGGGAGGGAGAGGCGTCGTCGACGACGATCACATCAACGCCGGCCGGCAGTTCTCGCGGTACTTGTCCGTACGCGGGAATGACCACGGTGACGTCGGTCGCGGAGAATGGTGCCCGTTCGTGTTCTGGGTGCAGCGCGCCAGCATCCACGAAACGGTCGAGCAGCTGGCGAACGGGTGCCGTATCGGGCTGCTCGCCGAGCTCCGCCATCGAGACGACCTGGGCGCCGCCGGTGGAAAGCCGGAAGAGACGCAATGGCGACCCCGCAATCACCACTCGACCATCACCGGGGCGACGCCACGAAGAATCCAACCGGTAGCGCGTACCGTTCACGTCAGTGCCCCACGGCTTAATCCCACCACTCGTCGACGGCGGCGACGAGGTCGATGTTCAAACGGGTCAGCAAGTTCCGGCCGTGGGACGCCGATGCGTGGCGCGGGTCGCCAAGTACCCCGTTGGTACTGACAGCGCGCACGCCTCCCTCGACCATCTCGTCGAGCAGGTCGACGAGCGGTTCGGTGTTGCCAACTTCAGCGCGATGCATTCGCACAAGGTCTGGCGCGAGCGCGAGCATGATTGAGGTCTCCGTGTCGCCTGCGTGGGCGTCGCCGCCTGGAATTTTCGGCCACCACGCGAACACTTTCCGCTGCTCGGCAACCAGCGTGCGTACGGCTCGCTCGACCGGCAGGCGGTTGCCGCCGTGGCCGTTGACGAGCACCACACCCGCACTCCAGTCGGCACTGCGAACAAGTTCGACGATGACCTGCTCCATCACCTCGGCACCGATGGAGAGCGTGCCGGGGAACGATGCGTGCTCACCACTGGACGTGATGGTGAGCGGCGGTGCCACGAGTAGGTCGCCTTCATCGAACTTGTCGGCGAGGCTCTCTGCAAGCGCCACCGCGATGCGTGTGTCGGTATCGAGCGGCAGGTGGGGACCGTGCTGCTCGCAGGCCCCAATCGGTACGACCAGCAGCGCGCGCCGAGTGGCCTGCCAGTGGTCGCGCCACGTCGTGCGGCCGAGGTGCTTGGTCATTGCGCCTGCTTGGTCATTGCGCCAGCCCTTGTATGACGGCGGTGGTTGCGTCGTGGTACACCTGCTGCCAATCAATCGAATCGTCCGGCATCTGCTTGAGCTCCAACGTGACCACCCCGTGACAGGTGCTCCACACGATGGCGGCCGCGTGGGTGGCGTCCATGCTGCGCAGGATGCCCGCATCCATCGACCGTTGAAGTCGAGCGGCGAGTAGACGCAGGGTGCCCAGCGCGGCAGCCTGGGCCGGCTGAGTCGGCACGTAGTCGGCCACGACACGCTCAAACATCACTGAGTACAGCGTTGCGTGTTCAAGGGCGAAGCGTCGGTAGGCCCCACTGCATAAGCTCAGGTCGAGCATCGGATCGTCGGTCTCCGGTACCGAGTACATGGCCTCGGCCAGCAGCCGAAAACCCTGGAGATACAACTGTTCGACGACACCGTCCTTGCCGCCGAAACGCGAATACACGTTCATCGTGCTCATACCTGCGACGGTGGCAATCCGACGTACGGTGAGAGCCGATGCACCTTCGGTGGCGAGCAGGGTGTCGGCGGCCTCCAGCAATGCGGTGCCGACCTCATCAAGGTGATCAAGCGTTCTCTCGCTCATGCGGCGATCATTCGAGGTAGCCCCACTGGCGCAGCGCGAGGACGATGCGATTGGCCGCCTCTGGTGCGGAGAGCACGACGGTCTCGCCATGAGCCGGTGCTGCGCCGCTCGCGTCGGTGAGCTCGCGCAATCGATCGAGCGGTCGTTCGCCACGAGGGGCGGCGAGGGCGCGGGCACGTGGCCGGTAGGGCTGGATCACGGCCTCGTCGGCATGCCCGGCTGAGGTGAGCTGACGCACATCGATCGGCGCATGAGCAGCGGCCCGCACGGCGGCCAACCCGGCCCGCCGCAGCGTTGCAGTTGCCCCCTCGACGCTGACGACAGCGGGGGCGCTGACGCCGAGCACCTCACGGCGGCCGCCGTCCAGACGGCGAGTGGCGGTGAGCTGACCGTGACCGGAGGTCTCGATGGCGATGATGCCGAGCGCCTGCTGCGCTTCGAAATTGGCGGCAAGAAATGCGGGCACGCTGCCTGTGCCACGGTCGAGCGAGTAGTCGCCGCACCAGACCCATTGCGCGGTCGGCACAGACGTGGAGATTGCGTCGGCGACCTGCGCACTGCTGAGCGTCGTCGGCGCGTCGATGCGCAGTGCGTTGTGTGCGCCGCACGCGAGTGCATCGCGCAGCACCGCTTCGGCCTCGCGTGGCCCGACGGTGACGACGGTGACCTCTGTGCCGGTGGTGGCGCCCTGGGTCAGGGCGAACTCCAACGCCGACTGATCAGCGGGACTCATGCCCGCGAACCTGGCGTCGTTGGGCTCGCCCGGATGAGTGACCCACTTCAGACAGGCGACGATCATGTGCGACGAAAGACGACGCCGTGGCCGCCCTCCGGGTAGTTCCAGCTGATGGCGCCCTCTTTGTTGCAGACCAGGTAGCAGGTGCCGCACTCGAAGCACTGCTCGTGGTTGAAGACGATGCCGCCATCGCTGGTGGGGATGAAGAGATTGGCAGGACAGGCGACAATGCACTCTCGGGTGCTGCAGCCTTCGCACACCGAGCCGTCGACAACGATGTGCGGATGATGGTGAATGCGGAACTCGGCTGTTGCCATTCGCTCTTGGAACGACATGCCGCCCCACTCGTTGGGGGCCAGGATCTGAGCGGGATGCGCGCGCGTCTCGCCGGAATGGTCGGTCATCCGAAGCTCCTGAACCCCGTCCAGCCGTCGCGCAACAGATCGCGGCGGCGCACACCAGCACGCTTGCGCTCCTGGTTGAAGATGCGGCGAACTCCGGGCTTGGGCGTGGGATTGTCGACGCGGAACATGCGCTCGACCACGTTGGCCACCATGCCCGGATAGAGGTGCTGAACGCGATCGCTGAGCACCAGCTCGGGTGCGCGATGCAGCTTGCGGTGGTCGCGGAGCACGAACGTGTCGCTGAGTCGACGCTGATAGCCCGCCAATCCGGCGGCGCTGGTATCGCCCTCCCGGACAGCTTCGACCGCTGTCTCACCGGCATACATGCCGCTGGCCATGGCGAAGTTGACGCCCTCCAACCAGATGCCAGCGGCTAGGCACAGCGCGGCGGCGTCGCCAGCCACGAGCATGCCGTCGGTGGTCATCTTCGGCATCATCTTTAACCCGGCTTCAGGAATGAGATGTGCGCTGTATTCCTTCAGCTCTCCGTCTTGCACGAGCGGCGCAATTGCCGGGTGTTGCTTGAGCGCAGCGATGATGTGCTCGGGCCGCTGCTTTTGAGCGCCCAGCTTGTTGAGCTTGAGCACCACACCAACAGCGATGGTGTCGAGGTTGGTGTAGAGGAAGCCGCCGCCATTCACGCCCCCGGTGGCGCCGATGATCTCGATGTCGACACCATCGCGGCCGCGCACCCCGAAGCGTTCGTCGATGACGTCCTTCGGCAATGCCAGCGTCTCCTTGACACCGAGCGTGAAGTGCTTCGCGTCGGTGTGCTCGTAGAGGCCGGCTTCCTTGGAGAGGAAGCTGTTGACCCCATCGCAGGCGATGACGACGTGCGCCCGCAAGTCGCCGTCGGGTCGGTCGGTGCACACGCCGACCACCTTGCCGTGAGCGTCGCGGAGCAGTCCGGTGGCAGTGGTGCTGGTGATCAGCTGTGCGCCAGCGGCCTGTGCGTGGCCTGCGAGCCAATGATCGAAGTCGGGACGAAAGGCGGTGGCGCCGTTGTACGGGGGCTTGCCCCACGCCTCGGATCGGAAGTCGACGGTGAGCGCTTGCGTGTCAGTGAGCAGCATCGTGCTGCGGCGTGTCACCCACCGTTGAATCGGTGCTTCCTCCCACCAGCTGGGGATCAGTTCATCGAGGATGCGGGGGTAGACCACTCCGCCGTACATGTTCTTGCTGCCCGGGAACGGCCCACGTTCCAGCAGCACGACCGAGAGCCCGGCGCGCGCCGCCACGAGTGCGGCGCACGAGCCGGCCGGCCCACCGCCGACGACGATGACATCGACATCGTTGGCCATGCTGGCGTTGGCGTCGCTCATCTGACACCGCTGCTGAGGAGTGCGTCGAGCGCCGCGAGAGTCTCGTTCGCGTCGGCGACGATGGCCAGGTCGGCCAACTGCATCATCGGGCAATGTTGATCCGTGTTGACCGAGATGATGTGATCCGGGTTGCCGAGACCGCTGGTGTGCTGCACCGCGCCGCTGACGCCGAAGGCCAGGTAGAGGTCGGGGTCGACCACCACCCCGGTCGTGCCAATCTGGCGTTCGTGTGCAACCCATCCACGGTCGGTGATCACGCGAGTGGCGCCCATGCTGGCGCCAAGTGCGGCGCCCACGTGAGCGAGCTGCTCGATGCGCTTCGGCCCGTCCAGCCCCGCGCCACCGCCGACGATTCGCGGTGCCTCGGCCAGGTCGACCGTGGCGGGGTTGGGCGGGTGCACGGCCAGCACTGTGGCGTCGGCGTGGCGTTCCAGCGTGAGGCTCACGGACGTCACCGCGGGCGCGGGTCGATTCGGGTCTGCTTCCACACCGCGCACACCCGGTTGCAGGGTCGCCACGAACTCGGTGCCGGGGGAGCAGGAGTGCAGTTCGCGGCCACCGTTGCGGGCGAGTTCGACGCGCTGTGGGGTGATGGATGTGGCGCCAGCGAACAGCGGACGATTCAAGAGCGAGGCCAGGCGAGGGGCCAGGTCGCGGCCGTCGGGCGACCCGGGCAACACCACAACCGGTTCGTCGGTGAGCAACGGGGCGAGCGCGTGTGCCCAAGCGCCGGGCAAGAAGTCGGCGAGTTCGATGGCGGTTACTTCGGTCGCGATGCCTGCAAGCTGTGCAGCCGCAGTGTCGAGTTCGCTGCCGATCAGCAGAGCGCGGCCGGAGCATTCGGCGATCGCTTCCGCCCCGCCTGCCGGGAGCTGCCCCTCACGAATCTCCACCACTGCGATCATCGCTGCAGATTAGGTCGCCTTGACGGCCGTCGCTCTATCGCTTGCCTCCGCGCGGTCGTTCGGCTAGACCCTCGTCATGACCGTCACCGACGTCACCGACCACACTTCTGTCATCCACACCGCGTGCACGCTCGATTGCCCTGATGCCTGCTCGCTGGCGGTGACCGTCACCAACGGGCGCATTACCGATGTCGACGCGTCGCCCGACAACCCGTTCACCGATGGTTGGATCTGCGCCAAGGTCAAACGGCACGCTCAGCGTGTGTACGCGCCCGAGCGAGTGATGACGCCGCTGGTGCGCACCGGACCGAAGGGTGCCGGCGAGTTTCGCGAGGCGACGTGGGAAGAAGCAACCGCGCTGATCGCGGCCCGCATGCATTCTGCGATCGATCGCAAGGGCGCGGACGCCGTGGTCGCGTTCACCTACAACTCGTCTGCTGCCGTGCTGGAACGGGCCAGCCTTTCGGAGGCGTTTTTCGCTGCGATCGGGGCCACCATCGTCGACCACACCATCTGCGCGGAGACGATGGGCGCGGCGTGGGAGAGTGTCTACGGGGAGATGGCCTCCGCCGATCCGCGCGACGTAGTGAACAGCAGGCTGGTGGTCATCTGGGGTGCCAACCCGACGGTGAGCAACACACACTTCCCGCCACTCGTACAGCAGGCAGTGGCGGCAGGCGCGAAGGTCGTTGTCGTCGATCCGCGGCGAACGGCGATGGCCAAGCGCGCCGATCTGCATCTCGCCATCCGGCCCGGCGCCGACACGGTGCTTGCGTTCGCAATCGCCAACCACTGGGCCAGCAACGGTCACCTCGATCGCGAGTTCTTCGACGCTCACTCGATCGGCGCCGACGAGTTCTTGGCCGCGGCGGCGGAGTGGCCAATCGAGCGTGCAGCAGATGTCACCGGGTTGGACGCAGCCGCAATTCTGCTGTTGGCCGACTGGTGGGGCACCACGCGGCCGACCATGTTGCGCATCGGTTGGGGGCAGGAACGCAACGCCAACGGTGGCGCATCTTGCCGTGCGATTCTGGCGTTGCCCGTCCTCGGCGGTCACTTCGGCCAGTCGGGCAGCGGTGTCATCGGCTCCACGTCCGCAGGGGCGGCGAAGCCACGCAAGCGTTGGCCTGCAGAGTCGTTCAACGATCTGCCGCGCCGTTCTGTGCCGCTCCATCAGGTGGGTGAGTGGATGGCGCCCGGTTCCGCCGATCCGTGCGAGGTGCTGTTCGTGCAGGGCGCCAACCCATTGGTGATGTGCCCTGACCAGAAAGCCGTCGTGGCCGCCTTCAGTCGTGACGAGGTGTTCACCATCGTGCACGAACAGGTGCTCACCGACACCACCCGCTACGCCGACGTCGTGCTGCCGGCCACCACAAGCTTCGAGATCAGTGACGTCACGTCCAGCTACGGCTCATTGATGGTGATGCCGGTTGCGCAGGTGATTCCGCCCGTGGGGGAGAGTCGCTCGAACGATGCGACCGGTCTCGCGCTGGCCGTCGCGTTCGGGTTCGATTGGTCGGCGCCCGACATGTCGTCGGCGGTTGCCGACCCAGGCCCGCGCGAGGCAGCTATCGCGTCGCGTCAGTTCGTCGACACCGAGCCGGCGGGCGGTCGAGCGAAGTTGATCGATGCAGTGCAGGGAGTTCCTCGTCACGTCGCGCTGCCGGTCGCCGACGGGTCGCTGATCCTGATCTCGCCTGCCTCGTCGAAGTTGGTCAACTCGATGTTCGGAGAGTTCCAGAGCCCCTCGCCCGCAATCCTTCTGCACCCCCTCGACGCGGCGGCAGCCGGTGTTGTCGCCGGCCAGATCGTGCGTGTGTGGAACAAGATCGGTTCCATCACGGTGCCCGTCGAGGTCAACACCGACACGCGCCCCGGTGTCGCTGTGATGAGCAAAGGCGTGTGGCTTCGCAATCACTCCGACGGTTGCGGTGTCAACACGCTGACCCCCGCCACCGGCGACGCCCTGATCAACGGCGCCTGCTTCAACGACACCATCGTCCAAGTAGCTCGTGTGGGTCAGGTGACGTCGGCGGCGGCGCCGGCGAATTGGGCGTTGTAGAGCGTGAAGTAGGCGCCCTGGCGTTGCAGCAGTTCGTGGTGCGAGCCCTGCTCGACGATATGGCCGGCGTCCATCACCAAGATGGTGTCGGCGTCGCGAATAGTCGACAACCGGTGGGCGATCACGAAACTGGTGCGGCCGCCGCGCAGCTTGGCCATCGCACGCTGGATGAGCACCTCGGTACGGGTGTCGACCGAGCTCGTGGCCTCGTCGAGGATCAGGATCGTGGGGTTGGCCAGGAAGGCGCGCGCGATGGTGAGCAACTGCTTCTCGCCAGCACTGACCGAGCTGCCCTCGTCGTCGAGGATGGTGTCGTACCCCTGCGGTAGCGAGTGTGCAAAGCGATCGACGTAGCAGGCCTTGGCGGCCGCCATGATCTGCTCCTCGGTGGCCTCGGTGTTGCCGTAAGCAATGTTGTCGCGGATGGTGCCTCCGAACAGCCACGTGTCTTGCAGCACCATGCCCATCTCGCTGCGCAGCTCTGAGCGAGGCATGTGTGAGATGTCGCGACCGTCGAGCGTGATCGCGCCGCTGTTCAGTTCATAGAAGCGCATGATCAGGTTGACCAGCGTCGTCTTGCCGGCACCCGTCGGGCCGACGATGGCGACGGTCTGGCCGGGCTCGGCAACCAGCGAAAGATCGTCGATCAGGGGCGTGTCCTCGCGGTAGCGAAACGAGACGTCGATGAATTCGACGCGGCCCTGGGCAGGCGACGGGTTGACGGTTGCCGGTGAATCGGCGCTTTGCTCGGGAGCATCGAGCAGCTCGAACACTCGCTCGGCGGATGCAATGCCGGACTGCAGCACGTTGATCATCGACGCCGTCTGTGTGAGCGGCTGGGCGAACTGGCGCGAGTACTGGATGAACGCCTGGACATCGCCCAGCCCGAGGGACCCGCTGGCAACCTTGAGGCCACCGAAGACGGCGATGGCGACGTAGTTCAGGTTGCCGATCATGATCATCGCCGGCTGCACACACCCACTGATGAACTGCGCCGCAAAACCTGCTTCATAGAGCTTGTCGTTGGTGGCATCGAAGCGCGCCTGTGCTTCGCGCTGACGACCGAATGCCTTCACGATCGGATGACCGGTGAAGGTCTCCTCGACCTGTGCGTTGAGCGCACCCGTGTGCTTCCACTGAGCAATGAACTTTCCCTTGGAGTGGCCGGCAATCCACTTCATCAACATGATCGACACGGGCACGGTGACGACGGCGACGATGGCCAACTGCCAGGAGATCCACAACATCATGCCGATGGTGCCGACGATGGTGAGTACACCCTGCAGTAGCTGGCTGAGTGACTGCTGCATGCTCTGTGCCACGTTGTCGATGTCGTTGGTGACCCTGCTCAGTAGGTCGCCCCGAGCCTGACGGTCGAGGTATGACAGCGGCATCTCGTGCAGCTTCGTCTCCACGTCGGCACGCAGGCGATACATCGTTCGCTGCACCACGCCGGCAAGGACGAACGCCTGTAGATACGCCAACGCGTACCCGGTGAGGTACAGCCCGACCGCGATCCACAGCGTGTGGTGGAGTGCGCCGAAGTCGATGCCGGCGCCACCCTTCGACGACCGGACGAGGCCCTCGAAGATCAGATTGGTGGCGTGCCCCAAGATCTTCGGTCCCGAGACCACCAGCGCAACGCTGCAGACGGCAAGCGCCAAAACGAGATACGCCTTCGGGCGCTCTGGTCCGAGACGCCGAAATAGGCGCTTGCTTGATGCGGAGAAGTCTTTCGACTTCTCTGTGGGCACGCCGACCGTGTTCATGCGGCCGCCGCGCATCTCGGACGCACTGGAGGGCGGCACCGGCGGCTGCTTCGTGTCGTCAGTGTCGCTCATGCCGCGGCCTCCTCAGCGGTCAGCTGCGAGTTCACGATTTCGACGTAGGTCGGGCACAGCTCCAGCAGTTCCTCGTGTGTGCCCAGGCCGACAGGCTCCCCGTCTTCCAGCACCAAGATCTGGTCGGCGTTCTTGATGCTGGTGACACGCTGAGCAACCATCAGTACGACGGCCTCGCGGGTGTACGGCTCGAGGGCTGCTCGAAGGCGAGCGTCGGTGGCCATGTCGAGCGCCGACAACGAGTCGTCGAACAGGTACACCTCCGGCTTGCGAACCAACGCGCGCGCGATGGCCAACCGCTGGCGTTGCCCGCCCGAGACGTTGGTGCCGCCCTGCGAAATCGGCGAGTCCAATCCGTTGGGCATCGCTCGCACGAAATCGTCGGCTTGGGCAACGGTCAGTGCCTCCCACAACTCGTCGTCGGTGGCATCTGGCTTGCCGTAGCGCAGGTTGCTGGCAACGGTCCCGCTGAACAGATACGGCCGCTGTGGCACCAGGCCGATGCGTTGCCACAGTGCGTCGGTGGCCAGTTCGCGTACGTCGACCCCGTTCACCAGAACCGAGCCCTGGGTGACGTCGAACAGACGGGCGACCAGGCTGACCAGGGTGGTCTTACCCGAGCCGGTGCTGCCGATCACGGCAGTGGTCTGGCCGGCCACGCAGGTGAACGTGATGTCGCTGAGTACTGCGTGCTCGGCGCCCGGGTAACGGAACCCTGCGTCGCGAAACTCGACGGATGCGCCTTCGGGCAGCTGGTGCACGGCGTGCTCGGCTGCTTCGACACTGGACGGCGTGTCGAGCACCTCTTGAATTCGCTCGGCGCTCACCGCCGCGCGAGGCACGAGTGCAGCCATGTACGTGGCCAGCATGACGGCCATCAGGATCTGCGTCAGATACGTGAGGAATGCGATAAGCGCGCCGATCTGCAGCTCGCCCGAGTCGACCCGGTTGGCCCCGAAATAGATGACGGCGACACTGGAGACATTGACGATCATGACGACGGTGGGGAACATCAGACCCATCAGCCGGCCACCGCGCAGCGCGGTACGAGTCAGTTGGTTGTTGCTGCGCTCGAAGCGCTCGATCTCGTACGGCTCGCGTACGAATGCGCGCACCACACGGATGCCGGTGATCTGTTCGCGCAACACACCGTTGATCTCGTCGGTGCGGGCCTGTACTCGCCGGAAGGTGGGCACCATGTTGTAGATGACGGTGCCGATGGAGAGGACGAGCACTGGAATCGCGACCGCGAGAATCCATGTGAGCTGCACGTCCTCGCGCAGCGCCATGAAGAGGCCGCCCGCCGCTGTCAGCGGAGCCGCGATCAACAGGGTGCACGTCATTTGCACCAGGGTTTGCACCTGCTGTGCGTCGTTGGTGACGCGGGTGATGAGCGTCGGCGGGCCGAAGTGACTGACCTCGCGTGCGGAGAATTCGGTGACCTGGTGGAACAGCGCACCGCGCACATCACGCCCGAACCCGGTGGCGACCTTCGACCCGTAGTAGATAGCGGCGATGGAAAACCCAATCTGAATCACGCTGACCAACAGCATGAGGCCGCCGTGACGCCAGATGTAACCGGTATCGCCAGTTGCCACTCCCTTGTCGATGATGTCGGCGTTGAGAGCAGGGAGTGTGAGCGCTGCCGCTGTCTGCGCTGCCTGCAAGAGCACGACGGCAAGCAGCAGCGACTTGTAGCGACGAAGGTGCGTGCGCAGAAGTCGAATCAACATGTGTCCGCCATCATGACGTTCTCCGATGAATTCGCACGAACTCGACGGATAGGTTCCAAGGGTGATGAGCCACGACGACGAAGCACCCCCCGAGGGTCTCCCCGACTCGGTCGATGTCGTCATCGTTGGCGCCGGCTTGGCAGGCCTCTCTGCCGCCCGCGCCACGCAGGCCGGCGGGCGCTCGGTCGTGGTGCTGGAGGCGTCGGACGGCGTTGGTGGGCGGGTGCGCACCGACATCGTCGAAGGATTTCGGCTTGATCGCGGCTTTCAGGTGTTGCTCACCGCCTACCCAGAGGTGAGCCGCCAACTGGATCTGGCCGCGCTGCGCCCGTGCGCGTTCGACCCGGGTTCGCTGGTGTGGCTGGGCAGGCGGATGTATGCGCTTGGTGACCCGACGCGGCGGCCCAGCATGCTGTTTTCCAGTGCGCTCGCGCCGGTGGGCAGCGTCACCGACAAGGTGCGACTTGCCGGCCTGCTGCACCGGTTGCGTCAGGCCGACCCGGTTTCACTACTGCACCGTGAAGACGTCAGCACCCTGACCGCGCTTCGCGACCTTGGTTTCAGTACGCGCATGATCGACCGGTTCTTCCGGCCCCTCCTGGGCGGCATCCAACTCGACGTGCAACTCTCCGCAAGCCGCCGCATGGCCGACATCATCCTGCGCTGCCTGGCAGTTGGCGACTCGGTAGTTCCCGCCCTGGGCATGCAGGCGATCCCCGACCAGTTGGCGGCTGGCCTCGTACCCGGCACAGTTCACCTGGGTTGTCGCGTTGCACGGGTTGCACCGGGGGAAGTGCAACTGATCGACGGCCGAACGCTGCTCGCGCAGCGAGTGATTGTGGCTGCTGAAGGGCCGACGGCGGCGAAGTTGCTCACGAACCCGAATGTGACATCGCCGGGGTCGCGCACAGTGTCGTGTGTGTGGTTCGCCGCCCCCAAGCCGCCGATCGACGACAAGCTGATCGTGCTCGATAGCACGGTCACCGGGCCGGCGTTGAATGTGGCGGTGATGAGCAACGTGTCGCCGGGGTATGCACCAGCGGGCCAGGCCTTGATCGCCGCTGCCTGCCCGGCGGCCGATGGTGATCTCGCGGCGTTACCGGAGGCGGTCCGCGCCCAGCTGCGTCGGTGGTGGGGCGCCGATGTGAATGGTTGGCGGGTGCTGCGCACGGACACCATTGCGCATGGTCAGCCCGATTCGCAGCCGCCGTTCGTGCCAAAGAAGTCGGTGGCCTTGGGCGACGGCCTCTTCGTGTGTGGCGACCACCGCGACACGCCGTCTATCCAGGGAGCAATGTTCAGCGGTCGACGCACCGGCGAGGCGGTGCTGGCCTCTTTCGGTTGACCCTGGCTCAGGCCGGGTCAAGGCGGGTCAAGCTGGGAGCTAGTCCGCCCGATACACACGTTGTGATCGAGGGTGGAATTGCCGGAGGAAGCGCGCTGCAGCAGGCTGCACAGCGGCGCGCCACCGCAGACCGATTGCTGGCTGAAGCCCAATGGTTCGACACGGTGGCCGCCGACGAGAGTGCTGTCGCGCGACGACTTGCGACGTTGCCGCCGGCGTACGCGTTGCTCCACGACCTGCGCCTGGCCGGCTCCAAGGGGAACGTCGATCACCTGGTGGTCGGGCCCGGTGGGGCATTCGCCGTGACGGCGAGGCGATGCTCCGGTGAGGTGACCTTTCGAGACGACCACCTCTGGGTGGGGGATCAGCCCTTGGACGACGTGTTCACCGCCGCCGATGTCGAAGCACAGCTGCTGGGTCGGTTGCTGCGTACGCCGGTCGTCGCTGTGGTGGTGTTGCTGGACGCGGTGCTGCCCACGACCACGCCCGCGAGAATTGCGCAGGTCATGGTGTGCTCCGACGACGTCGTGGCTCGCGCCATCAGCCGCGGTTCGCATACGTCGGTGCCACCACAGAAGCTGGCCGAGATCTCGGATAGGGCCTTGGCGTTGCTCCACCACGAAGGGTCGGTGCAGCGGGAAGCATCGACACTGGGAATGCTCGCCGAGCCCAAGCCCGACCAGTCAGTGCACCCAACCCTTCCAGCCAATGCGCGTCGACCGCTGCGCGCAGAGTTCGGCGAGCGGCTCCACGCGGGCGTCAAGGAACCGTCGGGTCAGTCACGGTCGATTCGATTCGTTGGCGCCGCGCTGGTGGGCATGTGCGCGTTGGCGATCGCGTTGGGCAGCGTCGTCAGCCTTGTGTGGCGTACCAACGACTTCTCCAGCCGTCCTACGTCAGCAGCGTTCTCCATGGCCGCGGCCGACACTCCGGCGGTGACCTTCGCAGCCACGTGTCCAGCGCCGGGAGACGGTTGGCAGCTGACACCCGTTTGGCCGGGGGATATGGCGGGTCTGACACGCTATGAGGTCGACATGCGTGTCCCTGACGGCAGTTGGGTCGGCCTGCCAACGATCGAAGCCGCTGACGCGCCGTGGAACGCTCTGGTCGGTCAGCCGGCGAACGCCACCTACACGATGCGCGTCACTGCAGTCTTCGTCGATGCCACCAGAGCTTCCAGCGAGCCGACCGTCATCGTCGCCCCCGCCGTCGACTGCTAGCTCCCAGCCGCCAGAGACGCCGCAACGGCGCCGCGTTCGCGCAACGCTGCCGATAGCATTTCAAGCCGCGCCAGCGGCCGTTTTCGGTGGTGCGCGCCCACACATTGCAGCACGAGAGTAGAGAGACACAGAGATGGCCAAGCGCGAATTCCCCCTGGAGCGCACACGCAATATCGGCATCATGGCCCACATCGATGCCGGAAAGACCACCACCACCGAGCGCATCCTCTACTACACGGGCAAGAGCTACAAGATCGGTGAAGTGCACGACGGCGCCGCGACCATGGACCACATGGCGCAGGAGCAGGAGCGTGGTATCACCATCACGTCCGCCGCCACGACGTGCATTTGGGACAACCACCGCATCAACATCATCGACACGCCGGGCCACGTGGACTTCACCATCGAGGTCGAGCGTTCGCTACGCGTCCTCGACGGTGCCGTCACTGTGTTCGACTCGGTCGCCGGCGTCGAGCCGCAGACCGAAACCGTGTGTCGCCAGGCCAACAAGTACAAAGTGCCGCGCATGTGCTTCGTCAACAAGATGGACCGCATCGGTGCCGACTTCTACCGCACCGTCGACATGGTCAAGACCCGCCTGTCCGCCGTGCCTGCTGTGCTGCACCTCCCCGTCGGTTCCGGCGGCCCGGAGAGCAATAAGCCGTTCGTCGGCCTCATCGACCTGGTGAAGATGAAGGCCCTCATTTGGCTGGACGAAGAACTCGGCGCCAAGTGGGACGAAGTCGACATTCCCGCCGACATGGCCGAGCAGGCCGCCGAGTATCGCGAAGCGCTGCTCGAGACCATCGCCACCAGTGACGACGAAGTGATGGAGAAGTACCTCGCCGGCGAGGAGCTCACCGAAGCCGAAGTCAAGCGGGCTATCCGTAAGGGCACCCTCGCATTCGACTTCGTGCCGATCCTGTGCGGCTCGGCGTTCAAGAACAAGGGTGTCCAGCCCATGCTCGACGCCGTCATCGACTTTCTGCCCAGCCCGCTGGACATCCCGCCCACGCAGGGCACTAAGCCCAACCACGAAGAAGAGATCCTCACCCGCAAGGCATCCGAGGACGAGCCCTTCGCCGCCCTCGCCTTCAAGATCGTGGCCGATCCGTTCGGCAAGCTCACCTACTTCCGTGTCTACTCGGGCTCCATCAACAAGGGCGAAGAGGTGTACAACTCCACCAAGGAGCGCCGCGAGCGCCTCGGCCGCATCTTGTTGATGCACGCGAACCAGCGTGAAGACCTCGACGTAGCGATGGCTGGCGACATCGTGGCGGGCCTTGGCTTCAAGGACACCACCACCGGTGACACGCTCTGCGATCGTTCGAACCCGATCATCCTCGAGCGGATGATCTTCCCCGAGCCCGTCATCCACGTGGCCATCGAGCCCAAGACCAAGGACGACTCGGACAAGCTGGGCAAGGCGCTCAAGAGCCTGTCCGACGAAGACCCGACGTTCCGTGTTCGCACCGACGAAGAGACCGGCCAGACCGTCATCTCCGGCATGGGCGAGCTGCACCTCGAGATCCTCGTCGATCGCATGATGCGCGAGTTCGGCGTGGTCGCCACCGTCGGCAAGCCGCAGGTGGCCTACCGCGAAACCATCACCAAGACGGTCGAGTCGGTCGAGTACCGCCACATCAAGCAGTCCGGTGGGTCCGGCCAGTTCGCAGTCGTCAAGATCACGCTGGAGCCGAACCCCGGCAAGGGCTACGAGTTCGTCGACAAGATCAGCGGTGGCCGCATCCCGCGTGAGTACATCAACCCGACCAACCAGGGCATGCAGCAGGCCCTGGATTCGGGCGTGCTCGCCGGCTACCCCACGGTCGACGTCAAGGCCAGCCTGGTCGACGGTCAGTACCACGACGTCGACTCGTCGGAAATGGCGTTCAAGATCGCCGGCCAGATGGCGTTCAAGAAGGCTGCCGAAATGGCCAAGCCAGTCATCCTCGAGCCGATCATGTCGGTCGAAGTCGTCACCCCCGAGGACTACATGGGCGACGTCATGGGCGACCTGTCCAGCCGCCGGGGCCGCATCGAAGGCATGGAGGCCCAGGGCAACGCCCAGGTCATCCGGGCCCAGATTCCACTGTCGGAAATGTTCGGCTACTCCACCGACCTGCGCTCGCGCACCCAGGGCCGCGCCACCTACACCATGCAGTTCGCGCTGTACATGGAAGTGCCGCCCAACATCGCCAGCGACATCATCAAGCGCGTTCGCGGCGAATAGTCGCACGCACGAGTTCAGCTGCGGCCCGGCCCTTTCGATGGGCCGGGCCGTTCGCATTTCTCAGTCGAGTTCTAGGACGAGGCGCAGCCCATCGTTGATCGCCGACAACTCGTCGAACGTGACGCGACCCACATACTCGCCGAGTCGTTCCGGCGCGACGGCCGACGTCTGCTCGATCAGGACCTGCGTGGGTTCACCGTTGACTACGATCGTCGGACGAAAGATACGCGGCGGCGCCGACTGTGAGGTGGGCGCCACCAACACGGTCGACAGCAATAGATCGGCCGACTGGACAATGACGGCGTACCGGGCACCTTGCTGTTCGCGTCCGCGCGGTTTGCGCGGAGCCCGCAGCCGATGGATGTCACCACGCACGAAGCTCGTCCATCTCGGCAAGAACCACGCGGCTCTCGGCGCGGTCGGCCTCGTCGCCCAACAATGCCAGAGATTCGACGCGCATCTGCTCGCGCCGACGAAGTCGCACTGCATCGACGAGGGCTTGGCGGATGGCTTCTGACGCAGTCGACCCGTCCATCATCAGTTCGGCGAGTGCTCGCTGCGAGCGCTCGTCGGTTCGAAAGTTGACAACTGGCATACGACGAGAATACGACGAAATGTAAGACAATTCAACTACGCACGGCTGCCGAACTCGATGGGTGGCCTGGCTCACCGATACTCGCGCGCCCGGTGTTGCCAGTGACCAGCAAGATTTCTCTGCCAATGAGGTTGCAAGTCGAACATGTGTTCGATACTATGTCCAGATGCAAGGGTCGGCTGCGTTCTCTGGTGCCTCTGTGGCTGCCGAGGTGGGGTCGTTGCCCTATGCCGATCAGGTGGCGCGGTTGCGCGAACTTGAGGCCGCACATCGTCGTCTAGAAGCCGAGCTGTCGTTGACCGTCGTTGCGCTGGCGGAATCGGCCGGGTTCAAGGCCGATGGTCACGCCTCCGTGCGGGCGTTGTTGCGCGCCGAGCTGCGCTGGTCCGAGGGCGACGTCACCCACCGGTTGCGCATCGGTCGGCTGCTGGCCGACCTGCCCGAGGTGGTCGATGCGTTGGGCAACGGCGAGGTCGGCGTTGCTCAAGTACACGATCTTGCTCGCGCGCGAGCGAACCCACGCTGCGGCAGCGACCTCGTGGAACATGCCGACTTGCTGTTGGGCTTCGCCCGCCAATTGCAGTACTCCGACTTTCACCGCTGCGTGCGCCGCTGGGAGTTGTTGGCCGACACCGATGGCGCGCATCGCGATGCGGAGGCGGTGCACGAGTCGCGTCACGCATCGTTGAGCGAACGCGACGGGCTCGGCTACCTCACCGGTCAAGGTGGCGCGCTCGACACAGCCGAGCTGCAGGAGATCTGGGATGCCTTCGCCCAGGCCGAGTTCATGAGCGATGCCGACCAAGCAACGGCACTCGTCGAGGCTGGCGCTCCATCGGCCCCGCTGCCGCGCACCGAGAGCCAGCGCCGCTGGGATGCGCTGATGGCAATCTTCCGCACAGCCGCCGGTCAGCCGGTGGATGCGAAGTTGCCCGAACCGACGCTGAACATCGTCATGGACATCACCACGTTCGAGGCTGCGCTGGCCGAGCTCAACTTGGCCCCGCGGCTCGTCGAGATGGCGACACCGTTCGAGCATCGGCGCAGTGAGAGCGCGTCGGGCGTGCTCGTCGACCCGGTGCAGGCAGTGCAGGCAGCGTTGCTTGGCCATGTTCGCCGGGTAGTGGAGGACAGTGCCGGCAACGTGATCGATCTTGGTCGCCGACGGCGGCTCTTCTCGGGGGCTACGCGCGCGCCAGTGATGTTGCACTCGTCCCGATGTATCTGGCCGGGGCGTGCCACCCCGGCCGGGCGCTGCGACGCCGACCATACCCACGACTGGAAACACGGTGGCGTCACCGCGCCGACGAACGGCAGCCCAATGTGCCCACGGCACGATCGACACAAGAACGGCGGCTACCGAGTGCGCCGCGACGCCACCGGCATCTGGCACACCTACCGCCCCGACGGCAGCGAGATCGGCGAAGCCTCCGCTGCGTGACGCCCCCGGTGGCCTACTCGCGGATCAGGCGATCCATCGTCTCGTGGTAGTGGGCAATCTTGCACTCCCGATCGGAGAGGATGTGCTGCGTGTAGCCGCTGGAGCGTTTGGTGCGGGCTAGCTGTTCGTACACCGAGATGTCTTCGGCAACGACTGCCTGCAGGGTGATCCAGTGCGCCTCCATCCGGGTGAAGTAGTCGTCGTACACCGGGTCGCTGCGGTCGCCGGGATAGATCAGTTGCCAGCACAGGAACTTGGTGCGGTCGACGTCGATCGGGATCGGGTTGAACACCTGGATATGTTCGGGGTTGCAGTTGTAGATCGTGTTGGGGAACACGACGTAGTGGCAGATCGCGTACTTGTGGTGGTCCCACTCGGTGGCAAGCGCATCACGATGCTCGGCACGGGGCACGAAGCACATGTAGTTCTTGTCGAGAATGTGGAACGACGAGTCGCGCGCCGACTTGGTGAACTCCGGCTTCACATGGTGCAGCGCGGTGACGTGATAGATCTCGTTGAACCCGTCGACAATGGCCTTGTAGCTGACCGGCACCTCCCACTCGAGCACGTCGAGCACGACCATGTCCTCCATGCGGAAGTTGCCGAGGTCGGTCATGATCTCCGGGCCAATCCACTCCGCGAGCGGCGGGGCGGTTGCAGGTCCGGCCAGGTTCACCCAGATGAACCCGCCCCACTCGTCGACCGCAACCGCCGGCGCGCGCACGTCGCGTAGGTGTTCGTCAGAGAAGTCCTCGCGCTCGGGAACGCCGACCAGCTTGCCCGTGGTGTCGTACACCCAGCCGTGGTACTGGCAGCTGAATCGGCGTGCGCCGCAGCCCTTGTGCTCTGTCACGAGCGCGATGCCGCGGTGCTGGCACACGTTGTGAAACGCGGCGAGTGAGCCGTCGGGTTGGCGGGTGATGACGACCAACTCCCCGTGGCTTTCGAAGCTCGTCCAGTCGCCGGAGTGGGGTACGTCGGTGCCGCGTCCGGCGATCAGCCAGCTGCGGTTGAGCACACGCTCACGCTCGAGTTCGAAGCGGACTGGGTCGGTGTAGGGGTCGCGCGACATCACGCGTGGTCCGTAGTCGGGAACATGGCGCACGCCCGGGCCAAGCCGGACCGGTACGTCACCTCGGGTTGCTGCGTACACCAATGTGGGGCCTCTTACTGCCAGGAGTCTTTATGGAACACTTGTTATATTCAACACGACGAGTAATATACGGGTCAATGCCCAAGATCGTCGACTACGACGAGCGCCGTCTCGAACTGGCCGACGCTACGGCGCGGCTCATCGCACGCGGCGGGCTGGGCGCGGCCACCATGCGCGATGTCGCTACCGAAGCCGGGCTGACCACCGGCAGCGTCACTCACTACTTCGCCGACAAGCGCGAGCTGCTGCTCTTCACCTTCAACGCCTCCCTGCAGCGCCGTCGTGCTCGACGCGACACCCCGAGCCTGGCGACCCCGGCGGAGGCTCTTCGGACGTCATTGTTGTGTGCCTTGCCGTTGAATGACGATCGTCGCCGTCATTGGATGGTCACCGTCGCGTTCTGTGCCCTTGCCGCCGGCGACGAGGAATTGGCGGCAGTGCAGCGCACCGCGTACCGCGAGTTTCGTGAGTGGGTGATGGCGCAGCTCGTTGAGTGTGGTTTCGCTGTTGACCTGGCCCAGAGTGAGGCCGAGTGGTTGATCGCCCTGGTCGATGGCGTGGCTGTGCAGGCGCTGTTCGACCAAGAGAGCTGGCCGGCAGCCAGACAATCGGCCGTGCTGGAGCAGGCGCTGGACAGCATCGAGTGCGTTGGAGTTGGAAGTTCAGGAGTTCATCGAAGGGAGTCGGCATGAGTCGAGACAAGTTGGTCACCGCGATGAAGCGGAACCTGGTCCACAGCCAAAATGGAACGGTCCCGCTGGAGGAGGGCGTCAAACGCCTCCCTGTGACCAACTACTACGACCCGGCGCGCTGGCAGCTGGAGATGGACCGCATCTTCCGCCGCGTGCCATTGGTGCTTGGTTTCTCCTGCGAGATCACGAGCCCGCACTCGTACAAGGCCCTCGACGTCATGGGTACGCCCGTCCTGCTCACGCGCGGCGGCGACGGCGTGCTGCGCTCGTTCGTCAATATGTGCAGTCACCGCGGTGCCATCGTCGTTGAGGAAGGCACCGGCACCGGCCGGCGTTTCGCCTGCCCATATCACGCGTGGACGTACGACCAACGCGGCGAACTCGTCGGCATTCTCGACAAGGCCAACTTCGGCGAGATCGACATGTCGTGCCACGGTCTGACTCCGCTCCCGGTCGCCGAGCGCGCCGGCATCATCTTGGGTGGCATCACGCCGGGCATGGCCTTCGACGTCGACGCGTTTCTCTGCGGCTAC
>JANLPB010000201.1:0-4166 GCA_031366885.1 Ilumatobacteraceae bacterium | reverse complement strand
CCGACCAGGTCGCCGCTCATCAGGCGCTCGTAGGTCCGCACTGCAGCAACAATCGCTGAAGGCGGCGTCTCGCCCCGCCCGTCGAGCAGCCGCTCCGCTCGGCGTATCCAGCCGCGAACAGGCGCCATCATCCCGCTGTCGATGAGGAGGTACATCGCGGCCATCGCCGCCGCCTGCGCTGCGCCGAGTGGTTCGCCGTCGCGCACCAGCAGTTCGTACAGATTTTCCAGGGCTCGAACTGCACCCTCGAGGTCGCCGTTGCCGTATGCGGCCTGAGCCCTGAGCTCAAGTCCAGCAGCGGAGTCGGCGGAGTCCCCCAGCTGATCCAGCAGGGAGAGCGCCCGCGCCCACTCGGCATGGGCCATCGCGGCGTGGACCTCGTCGAACGACCCGTGTTCACCGTCAGGAGTGCCCATTGTCCCATTGTGACACTGGTTGTCACGCCCACATCCATGTCGGGCCGGACACCCGGCCCGCACACCAAGGAGGCCAGTCAGATGGAGCCCATCGAACAGTTGTCGATCATCGTGCCCACCGTGTGCGACATGGTCGATCGAATTCCGTATTCATTGCTCACCGAGCCGACGGCGTGCGACAAGTTCTCGGTGCACGACGTGCTCAACCACATGATTGTGCTCGGGGGCACGTTCTCGTACCTGTTCAGGGGTGAGGAGCCGCCGACGATCGAGCCGCCATTCGTCTACGGCTGGGTGCCGGCATCGGAACTTCGTACGACCATGGCTGGCCTCCTGGAGGCGGTGAGGTCGCCGGGGGCAATGGAACGAATCATCGCCACGCCGGTCGGTCCGCTGCCTGGCACCACCTTCGCCCGCTTTGTGGCGTTCGACGGTCTCGTTCACGGATGGGACCTGGCCATGGCAACTGGCATGCGCCTTCAGGTACCCGATGAGGTCGTGGAGGACGTAGCTGCCTTCGCCCGCCAAGCCATCGGACCAGAAATGCGCGATGGAGACACGTTCAAGACAGAGGTCGCTCCCGCTGACGGGGCCACTCCCCTCCAACGGCTCGCCGCGTTCAGCGGCCGCGCCGCCTGATCTGCTCATCAACACACCACGAAACGAAAGGAACCAGTTCCATGCGCATCCAAAAGCAGGACATCCCAGTTCGCATCGACGCCCCCGGCGCAGTCGCTCGACAGCTTCCAGATTTCGGGTCAGCGTCGGGAACGCTGGGCGCCGAATACTTCTCGCTCGGCGCAGGAGCAGACCTCGCTCCGCTGCTCGTCGGCTTGCACGACGATCTGTGTCAGGCGGCCCACTGGGGGTACGTCATCTCAGGTGCCGTCGTCGTGACGTACGCCGATACCGCAAGCGAGCGCTGTGCAACGGGCGACGTGTTCCACTGGCCCGCGGGGCACACGGTGCGCGTGGAGGACGACGCCGAGCTGATCCTTTTCAGCCCGCAAGACGAGCACGGAGTAGTGCTGGACCACATCAAGGCGGCGATGGGCCTTGCCAACTGACCTGGGGAGCCACGGCAATCACCGGGCTCCGCCGCTGCGGTGGGCGTGACGGGACTCGAACCCGGGACCTCCACGATGTCAACGTGGCGCTCTAACCAACTGAGCTACACGCCCGTGTAGCGAGCGTTGAATCTAGCAGTCAGCGCAGCCGCAACGACACTTCGTTGGCGAGAAGACGGCCGGTTCGCGTGAGCCGCACGCGCTCGCCATCGGTTTCGACCAGACCTTCAAGCCCTTCGACCTCCAAGGCACCTGCGGGCACACCATCGCGCATCCGAATGGCCAGTTGCAGACCCTCCACATGACGAGTCGCATCGTCCAGCGTCTCCCCTGCCGCCTCGGTGGATTCATCGCCTTCGACTGCCGATATGTACCGCTCCGGGGTGCGCACGTTCCACCAACGACGACCGTCGCGGTGGCTGTGCGCGGCACTGCCGAACCCGACGTAGTTGCCCTGCCGCCAATAGAGAATGTTGTGACGGCATTCGTGGCCGGGTCTGGCCCAGTTACTGACCTCGTAGTTGGCCAAGCCTGCAGCGGTGAGCAGCTCGTCGGCGAGCTCGTATTTGTCGGCCAGATCGTCGTCGTCGGGGTGCCGCTCGGGCTCGAGTGCCAGGGGTGTTCCGGCCTCCACCGTGAGCGCATACGCCGAAATGTGTGGCGGGTCGAGGGCGATTGCACCCTCCAAGGTGGCGCGCCAGTCATCAAGCGTTTCGCCGGCGCCGCCGTAGATCAGATCGAGGTTGAACGTTTCAATGCCGGCCTCGCGCACGGCGGCCACGGCCAGCCGAACGTTGTCGGGATTGTGGGTGCGCCCGAGGCTGGCGAGAACCGACGGCACCATTGACTGCACGCCGATGCTGACGCGATTGACACCCGCTGCGCGAAAGGTGCGATACATCTCGACGGTCACGTCGTCCGGGTTGCACTCGACCGTGACCTCAGCCCCAAGAGCTGTCGGGATGGCCCGCAGCACATCGCCGAGGCGCATTGGGTCAACCAAGGTCGGTGTGCCACCACCGACGAAGATCGAGCTCACCGGTGCCAACCCGGCACGCTGGATGTCCGAGATCAGTGCTGCGAGGTACTGATCCTGCAAGTGCCCACGATCAGTCCACGTAGCGAACGCGCAGTAGTCACACCGCTTCGCGCAGAACGGAACATGGATGTATACCCCGAAAGGGCTATCCGCTGTGGTGGTTGACAACTACGGACGGAACAGGAGATCCAGCGCGTCGAGGCGCTGACCGACCTGGTCGACTGGCACATCGAGCATCGCCGCAATCGCACGCGTGTCGTCGCCGCGCACGGTGATGACTTTCCCGTTGAAGTCCTGGCGCTGCACCTGGATCATCTTCAAGAAGCGGACCAACATCTCGAACGGCTGCCCGCTGAGTTGGGTCAGCTTCAGCAGGTCGACGGCGAGCTTCTTGTTGTTGGCGAGCTCTGCCTCATGTGACGGCGTCACGTCCTCGCGGGGCAGCAGCTGGTCGACCGGCACGTTATAGAACTTCGCCAGGCGCTCTAGGCGCGGCACCGAGATGGCCCGCTCGCCGCGCTCGTAGGCGCCGAGAACTGACGCCTTGAACTCCTCGTTGGACGACGCCTCGACCTCCTGGAGCGACAGCCTCTTTTGCCGGCGAATCACCCGCAACCGCTCGCCCACCTTGCGGCTATAAGGGGACGCCACCACATCGTCGTCATCGAACTCACGCATGGTCACTCATCTCGTTTCCGGGGCCGGTCCGCCCAACCCACGCCGACCATCATGCCACACACTCTCCGTGAGGACAACGGAAAGTGAGGTGAAAACACTCAGCGACGCAATTGTCTTGATCACGTCAAGAACGTGATGGCCGCTACCAACGCCGCTGTCTCGATCCGGAGCACGGTGCGGCCAAGCGATACGACCGGTACCTGTGCAGCCAGCTCGCCGCTGGAGAAGCCACCTTCCGGGCCGATCACAACGGTGTGCGGGATTTCCGCCAAGGCGGCAGACGTCACTCCCGACGGTTCGGCGAGCACGACACCGTCACGTTCGACGATCTTCGAGAACGGGACCGGTCCACTCAAGACGGGCAGATGCAGGCGACGGCTTTGCATTGACGCCTCCCGAGCCACTCGGTGCAGCCGTGCCAGTTGCCGCGCTGCGCGGTCGTCATCCCAACGCACCACGCTGCGCTCGCAATGCAGCAGCACAATCTCGGCGACCCCGATCTCCGTCAACTTCTGCACCATCCAGTCGACGCGGTCGCCTTTCGGTATGGCAGTCGCGATCGTGATCAGTGGCGGTGTTTGCTCGTGGTGGACATCCCCGGCGGGACGAAGCGTACGGCCGACGATCTCGGTGAGGCGCCAGCCGCCCAGACCATCGCAGACCGATACCGACTCGCCATCACGAATGCGCAGCACCCGAAACAGGTGGTGCGCATCGTCGGGCTGCAGCGTTGGCTGTGTAAGCGACTGGACGAACACGTGCGCCGCGCTGGAACGCAGCGCCGGGTTCACTGGAACGCCGACTTGATACGCGCAAACAGCCCGTGCTCCGAATGCACTTCCTCGCCACGGGACTCTGCAAACTTCTTGAGCAGCTCGACCTCAGGATCACTGAGTTTGGTGGGGACTTGCACCTGCACTCGAACACGAAGGTCGCCCCGTCCGCGCCCCTGCAACCGCGGCACGC
>JANLPB010000181.1:0-12186 GCA_031366885.1 Ilumatobacteraceae bacterium | reverse complement strand
CACCGCGGGCAGCCATCTCGGCGGCGCTATCGAAGGTGGCGAGCATCGAGCCTGCGCGCACGAACCGAGCAGCCTCAGCGTTCGACCAGTTGCACGCGGCTTTGCACCACGACTTGGGGGTGCGGTGTTTGTCGTGGAGGTGGCCGCCTGATTCGCTGACGCGGTGGACGAAGGTTGCGATCTTGGCTTCGATGATGCGACGCTCACGGTCCATTGCGCGGGCGAACGACTCCAAATCGGCGGGCGACATGGTTGCCACCTCCGCCAGCTCAGGAACCACGAACGAACTCATGTACTCATCATCGCAAAAGGGTGTGACAGAGTAACCGCGTCACCGGGGGGTGCGACCAGACGAGAACGAGATGCCATTGTAACCGTCATCTGATATTGTAGGCCCATGTCCACAATGCGAATCACTTCTGCGGGTCAACTTTCGTTGCCTGCCGAAATTCGTCGGCGATGGAACGTGAACCGCGTGCGACTCGTTGACCACGGTGACCACGTGACGCTCGAGCCGATTCCCGACGACGTGCTCGCTGCGACGTTCGGTCGATTCGCAAGCGGTGGCACCACCACGGCCGACGCGCGCGACGAATCGCGTACGCACGATGCCGAAAGGGAGAACCGTCATGTTGGTGTTCGACGCGTACCCGCTCGCCGCAGTCCTGTTGGGTGAACCGGCCGGGCACACGTCTGGACGGATCTTGGCTGACTCCCTGTCCTTGGGCGAAGCAAGCGTCTCCGTCAGCAATCTCGCAGAAGTCGTTGACTTGGTTGCCCGCCTGGCGTTTGCAGATCCTGCCGATGTGCTGGACACGGTGGATTTGTGGGTTGAAGCTGGCCTGAACGTTCGTCCCCTCAGCTGGGACACAGCTGCCCGAGCGGCGTCGTTGCGGGCGGTTCACTATCACCGGACGCGCTGTGCGGTGTCGCTGTCCGACTGCGTCGCGGTGGTGCTTGCACGTGAGCTCGGCGCAACATTGGTCACCAGTGATCAGCCGATGGCCTCCGTTGCTGTTGCTGTCGGGGTCCAGATCAAACCGATCCCCAACTCGCGAGGTGTGGCTCCAGTCGCCCGCTAGCTACCTGACGGCATCCAAGCGGTGGGGGTCGGTAACCTGATCGTCATGTGTGGCATCGTGGCAATCGTCTCTCGGCCCAGCAGCCGTTCTACCCCTTCGGCCGATGAGATTGTTGCGCTGCTTGACCGTGCGGTCGCCGCCACAACATTGACCGATGCCGCCGTCTTGGTGTCCGAGCTTGACCGTTTGCTGCATGGCGTGCCCGGCATGTTGGCGTTGGCGGGTCGTAGCGAGTTGATCGCTGGCATCACCGCACGCCTCGACCAACTTGATGGCCGCATTGCCGAGCGTGAACGCGACCTCGAGGAGGGTCACACGCTGTCGGTCGACGAGATCGAGGCCGTCAACGCCGAACTGCTGGCCGCGCGCGATGCGGTGTGGGCGGTCCGCAAGGATCGGCTTCGTACGGCACGCGCGGTGGCCGAGTTCACCGGCCGCGACGCTGGCCCTGCAGCGGTCGCTGGTTACCTCTCGATTCAGCAGGCGTTGTCGGCAATCGACCGGATGGAAGTACGCGGCCGCGACAGCGCCGGCATCCACATCCTGGTCTGGAATCACGGGCTCGATTTGGCCGACCCGTCGGTAGCCGCCACCGTGGTGCAGCGCGGGCTCGACCCGCTGTTCCAGTCGGGTTCTGTTCGAGTGACCGACGACCGGTTGGCGTTCGTCTACAAAGCCGCCGCCGAGATCGGGGAGCTCGGCGACAACGTAAAGGCGTTGCGTGCCGCTGTGCACGCCGACGGCTTGCTGCGTCTGGCGCTCGCCCAGCCGAACACTCGCGTGTCCGTGCTGGGCCATACCCGCTGGGCCAGTGTTGGCATCATCAGCGAGCCGAACTGTCACCCGGTGAACGGCGAGCAGGCCGAGCAGAGCGGCCAGCAGCAGGTCGGTGACCAACGGCTGCCGTACACGGTCGCGGTTTTGAACGGTGATGTCGACAACCACGCCGACATCAAGGTGAACCATGCATTGCGAATCGCTGGGCCTATCACCACCGATGCCAAAGTGATCCCGGCGGTGATGGCGATTCATGCCGCAGCGTCAACAGATCTCGGTGAAGCCTTCCGCCGAACGGTTGCGGAGTTCGAGGGCAGTGTTGCCATCGCCGCTGCTTTCGCGGACGCGCCCGACCAGTCGTACCTGGCGTTGCGCGGTAGCGGCCAGGCGCTCTACGTCGGCCTCGGCGACGACATGTTCATCGTCGCCAGCGAGCCCTACGGCGTCGTCGAGGAGACGATGCAGTTCCTTCGCGTCGACGGCGAGACGGCTTCACCTACGGGTAGCCGCGGTCAGGTCTTCGTGCTCGACGGGACGAAGGCAGGGGAACTGGCCGGTGTGCGGCGGATCGCATACGACGGCAGCGAGCTGCCCATCGACGCCAGCGAAATAGTCACCGCCCAGGTGACCACGCGCGACATCGATCGCGGTGACTCCCCGCACTTCCTGTTGAAGGAAATTGGTGAGGCACCGAACAGCTTTCGCAAGACGCTGCGCGGCAAGATCGCGGAGACACCGCAGGGCTTGCGTGCCGAAGTCGGCGAGCGCACGTTGCCGTCGGCTATTGCAGCTCGGCTGGCCAACGGTGAGATCACCAAGGTGCGCGTCATCGGGCAGGGGACAGCAGCGGTGGCCGGCCGCAGCATGGCGGCAGTACTGGACACACTGGTCGACGGCACGCTCGACGTCGATCCGATCACGGCGACCGAGCTCTCCGGCTTTCACCTTCGACTCGACATGACCGACACGCTGATCATCGCGGTCAGCCAGAGCGGCACCACCACCGACACCAATCGCACCGTCGACCTTGCTCGTGGGCGCGGGGCGTCGGTGATCGCCATCGTGAACCGTCGCAACAGCGACCTCACCGACAAGGCCGACGGGGTGATGTACACCAGCGATGGTCGCGACGTGGAGATGTCTGTCGCCAGCACCAAAGCGTTCTACGCGCAGGTGGCTGCTGGTGTGCTGTTGGCCTGTGCAATCGCGGAGGCTGCCGGTCGCGGGACGCCGCAGCGTCGTCACGAGCTGCTGTCGTCGCTGCGGACGCTGCCCGACGCGATGGTGCAAGTCATTGCGACCCGTCCTGCGATTGCAGAAGCGGCGCGTCGGTTCGCTCCTGCCAAGCGGTACTGGGCAATCGTCGGCAGCGGCCCGAATGCGGTGGCCGCGGAGGAAGTTCGTATCAAGCTCAGCGAGCTCTGTTACAAGTCGATCGCCTGCGACATCACCGAGGACAAGAAGCACATCGACCTTTCCAGTGAGCCGCTCATCCTTGTGTGCGCCGCTGGCCTGGTCGGCGGCACGGCTGACGACGTGGCGAAGGAAGTCGCCATCTACAAGGCGCACAAGGCGACACCGATCGTGGTCGCCACCGACGCCGACGAACGCTTCGCTGCCGCCTCCGCAGTACTGACCGTCCCCTCCGTTGACTCGACGTTGGCGTTCGTGCTGTCCGCAATGGTTGGCCACCTGTTCGGCTATGAAGCCGCTCTTGCGATTGATGCGTCGGCCCGACCGCTGCGCGAGGCGCGGGAGGTCATCGAACACGCCCTCGCTGCATCGACGGAAGGCGACGACGTCTTGCGCACGGTGCGGGCCGACATCGGCGTGCACACCGAGAAGTTCCTCGACGGCTTGCGTGCCGACCACTACAACGGCCACCTCGAGGCGTCGACTGCGGTCAGGCTCGTCGGCCTGCTGCGCGACCTCAGCAGTGATTCACCGTTGGAGGCCTACCAACGCGCGACGGGCAAGATCGCGACACCCGGCGTGATCATCGACGACCTGACGGCGGCACTTACTCGTGCCATCGAAGAGCTCACTCGCCCCATCGACGCCATCAAGCATCAGGCCAAGACCGTGACCGTTGGTATCAGCCGCAGCGACGAGGGCGTGCTTGATCGTGCGTTGGTCCAAGAGTTGCTCGCTGCCGGCGCCGGTCGCGATCGTCTGGCGTACCGCACGCTGAAGGTGCTGGCCGACCTCGACCCGGCCGTCGATGCCGTCGTCGGTTACACGCGATACGCAATCGAAGGCGACCCGGCAGCCGCGAGCGGCGCCACGATCACCATCGTCGATCGCGGCGGGCTGTCGCGCGATGTGACCAGCCGTGTCGAGCGAAACTCGCAGTTGCTCGGTACCAAGCGTCGAGTCGCCAGTGAGAAGGAAGTACTGGTGGCACGCGGGCGCAGCGATGGCCGGACGGTCATCTTCGTGCCGGAAGTGAAGGGTGGCACCTGCACCGGCATCACGCTGCTGCATGTGCGGTTCCACGAGCGGCTGTCGGCGGCGACGATGCGCGGCGTGCTGCAGGGGTACGACCGTCGTTACGACCGACTGGTCGACTGGGTGACGGAGACCGAGGGAACCTTCCGCGACGACCTGCTGGCCGACCTGCCAGTGGCCGACCTTCTGATTCTTCCGATCAGCGATACCGCCGACCACTGGCGGCGTTAATGCCAGGACAGCCATGATCCGGGGCATCGGTGTGGACGTGGTCGACATCGAGCGATTCAGAGCGTCACTGTCGCGCACCCCCTCGATGCGCGAGCGGCTGTTCACCGCGGAGGAGTTGGCCTACGTCGCCCCCAAGGTGGACGAAGTCCGCTCGTTGGCCGCCAGGTTCGCGGCTCGCGAGGCGGCGATGAAGGCGATGGGTGTGGGGCTCGGCGCGTTCGGGTTTCATGACGTGTGGGTGACGGTCGCCGAGTCCGGAGCACCGTCGCTGCGCGTGACGGGCAGAGCCGCTGACCTTGCGATCGGCCTCGAGATCACGCGCTGGCACCTCAGCCTGACGCACACCGATCTCGTCGCGGTCGCATATGTCATGGCTGAGTAAAAAGCTCGTCGGCGAGTAGGTTCGTTCACGTGATTCCGATCGTGACGCCCGACGAGATGCGCGCGGTCGACGCTGCGTCGGAACCGACAGCCGTGCTGGTCGAGCGGGCTGGTAGAGCCGTCGCTCGGGCAGTGGTGCAGATGATTGGCGGCACCTACGGGCGGACCGTGCACGTGATTGCGGGGCCGGGAAACAACGGGGCCGATGGTCGTGTGGCGGCGTCGTTGCTGGCGGCCAAAGGTGTTCGCGTGAGCCTCTATGACCCGGTCTCGATGCCTTCGATACTGCCGCCGGCGGACCTGGTGATCGATGCGGCGTACGGGACCGGCTTTCGCGATTCGTGGCAACCCCCCGCTGTGGGGCAGTCGCCTGTGCTTGCCGTCGATCTTCCAAGTGGGGTCAACGCGCTCACCGGGGGCGCCAAGGGTCGCGTGCTCGCAGCCACGCGAACCCTGACGTTCGCTGCCCTGAAGCCCGGGCTTTTGTTTCCGCCGGGAAGCGACCTGGCCGGAGAGCTGACGCTTGCCGACATCGGTCTCGGTGACGCTGCCGCGGCCCACGCGCGTGCTCACCTCGTGCAGGCAGCGGATGTGGTCGGCTGGGTGCCCGCACGGACCGCGACGGCGCACAAGTGGCGCGCTGCGGTGCGCATCGTGGCGGGCAGCACCGGCATGACAGGCGCGGCGCAAATGGCGGCGCAGGCGGCAATGCGTGCAGGTGCGGGCATGGTCCATCTGTCGGCGCCAGGCACGCTGGTGGCTCAGGCCCCGGTAGAAGTAGTGCAGCGTCCATTGCCCCCGCGAGGTTGGGCCAGCGAGGTGCTCGATTCGCTCGATCGGTTTCAGGCGCTCGTCGTGGGGCCAGGGCTCGGCCGTGATGATGAGACGACGGCCCAGACGCGTCTGCTGGCGGTCGACGCCCCGATACCCACGGTGATCGATGGCGATGGCTTGTTCGCAATGGCGTGGAATGCCGATGGGGCAGCGGCGTTGCTGCAACGCCGTACGGCCCCCACGGTGCTCACACCCCACGATGGTGAATACGCGCTGCTGACCGGCTCGCCACCAACGGCCGATCGATTGGTTGCAGCACGCCGGTTGGCGGCCGACACCGGCTGCGTGGTGTTGTTGAAGGGTTCCGCAACTGTCGTCGCGCAGCCCGACGGTCAGGTACTCGTCGTGAATACCGGTGACTCGCGCCTGGCCACGGCGGGCACCGGCGATGTGCTCAGCGGCATCATCGGTGCCCTGCTGGCAGCCAGCGTTCCCGCCTTCCGCGCTGCTGCTGCGGCGGCCTGGCTGCACGGGCAGGCGGCGCAGTTGGCGGCGCCGCGCGGAATGGTGGCCAGCGACATCGCCGACCACCTGCCGACGGTGTTACGCGACCTCGGCGTCACTGAAGGTGGGCAGTGAACAGGTGGGCCTGGGCTGAGGTCTCGCCTGCGGTGATCGGGCACAACGTTCGAACCATCCGGTCGATCGTGAGCCCGGCGCAGGTGTGGGTCGCAGTGAAGGCTGAGGGCTACGGGCACGGCGCACTGCTGACGGCCAGGGCTGCGCAGGCGGCCGGTGCAACCGGGCTGTGCGTTGCGCTCGTGCAAGAGGGCGTAGCGCTACGCGAGGCGGGCATCGAGGGACCGATCTTGGTGCTCAGTGAGCAACCCAGCGAGGCGCTGAGTCTCGCTGTGCACCACCGGCTGACCACCACCGTGTACAGCGCGATCCAAATCGAGGAGTTGGCCGCACAGGGCGCACGCGAGCACCCGGTCCATCTCAAGATCGACACCGGCATGCGCCGCGTCGGGGTCGCCGAGAGCGACGCCGTCGCCGTGGCGGACTTGATTGCCGCGTCCCCGGCGGTGAGCTTGGCCGGTGTCTTCACGCATCTCGCTGTCGCCGATGAGCCGGACAACCCGTTCACCGCTCGACAGCTTGATCGCTTCGACGCTGTCGTTGCGGCGTTGGCATCCGCAGGTCACCACCCGCCGCTGCTTCACGCCGCCAACTCAGCCGGCGCGTTGGCGCACCCACGGGCGCGCTACGACATGGTGCGCCCCGGAATCGGTGTGTACGGCATCTCCTCGGGCCCGGCCGTCGATCACCTGTTCACCGAACTGCACCCGGCGCTGTCTCTCCGCGCTCGCGTGTCGCACGTGAAGCGGGTTGCGGCGGGCGAGCGAATTTCGTATGGGCTGCGCCACACCTTCGAACGCGATGCCACCGTTGCGACGTTGCCCATCGGCTACGCGGACGGTGTGCCGCGGCGGCTGCACGCCGTTGGTGGCACGGTGTTGGTCGGCGGGCAGCATCGCCCGATCGTGGGTGTCGTGACGATGGATCAGCTGATGGTGGACTGCGGGGATGACCCGGTAGGCCGTGGCGACGAGGCCGTTCTCATCGGCACGCAGGGAGCGCACTCCATCACGGCCGCTGATTGGGCCATGGCTCTGGACACAATTGCGTACGAGATCGTCTGCGGGATCTCCGCTCGCATCGAGCGTCGACCAATAAAGAACAACCTCTAGATTGGTTGCGCCATGTTGCACCTCCGTGCCTCGTCACTCGCCGACACTCATGCCATCGCGGCGTCTCTCGCCGCGCTGTCGCGCGCCGGTGATCTGATTGTGCTCGCCGGCGAAATGGGCGCGGGGAAGACGGCGTTCGCAAAGGGTTTCGGTGCTGCGCTCGGTGTCACCGAACCGATCACATCCCCGACGTTCACCTTGGTGCACAGCTACGACGCTGGCAAGCTCACGCTTCATCACGCAGACATCTATCGGCTGAGCACGCACAACGAGGTTGCCGATCTCGCGTTGGGTGAGCTGATGGAGGACGACGGCATCGTGCTGGTCGAATGGGGCGACGTCGTTGCCCGAATACTGGGCGACCATCTGATCGTGCAACTCGACGTAGTCGACGACGACGACGAGGCTCGGCTGGTGACGCTCGGTGGTATCGGTCGAGCCTGGGCCGCACGGTGGCAACAGGTCGAAGCAGCCACGGTGGCATTCACATGTTGATTCTGGGCATCGAGACCGCCACGCAGCAGGTCAGTGTCGCCATCGGCGGTCACGAGGGCGTACTGGGCATGTTCGAAGTCTCTCGCGGCCGTCGCCACGCAGAAACGCTGGTGCCCGCCATCGAGTTTCTTTGTCGTCAGGCCGACATCGAAATTGCCGAGTTCGGAGCGATTGCGGTTGACGTTGGTCCCGGCCTGTTCACCGGCATGCGTGTGGGACTTGCCGCCGGTAAAGCCATCGCGCAGGCGCTTCGGGTACCGATGATCGGTATCAGCTCGCTCGATCTGCTGGCCTTCCCGTTGCGTTACTCCGACCGCACAATCGCTGCTGTTATCGATGCGAGAAAGGGCGAAGTGTTCTACGCCTTCTATCGGTCGGTGCCGGGCGGGGTGCAGCGCGTGACCGAGCCGCAGGTCGGCACCGTCGACGATTTCGTGGCAGACCTGATGGCGCGTGGCCAAACCGTGGTGTGTGTCGGTGATGGCGCGTTGCGCTACCAGGACGACATCGCCGCGGGGGTCCGTTGTGAGTTCGCCGAGCAGTTCCTGTCGCACCCTTCGGCCGCCCCGCTGGTGCAGTTGGCACACGCCAAAGCGCTGCGCGAGGACTGGGTGAACCCCTGGGAGATCCAGCCGATGTATCTGCGTGCGCCAGACGCGCAGATCAACTGGTCCACCCGTGAGGGTTCGAAATGAGCGTGCTTGCGCGGGTGCTGGGGCGCACCGGCGACGACGGGCTGATCATCGAGCCACTGCGCCGCAAGCACCTGCCACCGGTCATGTCGATCGAGCAGGCCTCGTATCCGCGCCCGTGGACCGTTGGCGTGTTCCAGAGCGAAATCGAGATGATGCGTCGCGGTGAGCGGCACTATCTGGTCGCTCGGGACGGCAACGATCTCGTCGGCTACGGGGGACTGTTGTTCGCCGTCGGCGATGCGCATGTCACCAACATTGCAGTCGCCGCCAGCCGTCAGCGACAGGGCATCGCGACTCGGTTACTGGCCGAGCTGGCGTGGGCCGCCATCGACCACAGTTGCTCCGCGCTCACACTCGAGGTGCGCGTGAGCAACACTGGCGCACAGGCGTTGTATCGCGAGTTCGGCTTCATCCCGGCCGGTGTCCGTGCCAAGTACTACGAGAACGTTGAGGACGCGATAGTGATGTGGTGCAACGACCTGGTGCTGCCCGAGTACCGCGATCGCCTTCGCTCTCTCAGCCCGGAGGCGAGCCGATGACGACCGGCGCTCTGCACGTCACCGACTCGACGCTGGTACTCGGGATCGAGACCAGTTGCGACGAGACTGCCGCGGCGTTGGTGATGGGCGGCTACGACGTCGTGTCCAGCGCGGTCAGCACGCAGGTCGACCTTCACGCGCAGTATGGCGGTGTGGTTCCGGAGATCGCCAGCCGGGCTCACCTCGACTTGTTGAACCCGATGGTCGCTCGTGCGATCGTGGAGGCGGGTGTCACCGAGGAGCGCATCGATGCCGTTGCCTGCACGATCGGGCCGGGTCTGATCGGGGCGTTGCTCGTGGGCGTGTCGGCGGCGAAGGCCTTGGCGCTCACCTGGGACGTGCCGTTCATCGGGGTCAACCACATGGAGGCGCACCTGTACGCGGCATTCCTGGAGGACCCGACCTTGCAGTTTCCGATGGTCGTGATGCTGGTATCCGGCGGGCACACGATGTTGATCGAGATGCTCGATCACGGCCAGTATCGGCTGCTCGGTCAGACCATCGATGACGCTGCCGGCGAGGCATTCGACAAGGTTGCTCGGTTCCTCGGTCTCGGCTATCCCGGGGGACCGGCAATTGATCGCGAGGCTGCGTTCGGTGATCCGGAGGCCATCAACTTCCCGCGTGCAATGTTGAACGATGGTCTCGACTTCAGCTTCAGTGGCTTGAAGACCTCGGTGATGAACTACGTCCGCAAGAACCCCGACGTCTCGGCCAGCGACGTGTCGGCATCGTTCCAGGCGGCCGTGGTCGATGTGTTGGTGACGAAGGCCCGGCGCGCCGCCGAACAGGTGGGCGCGCGAGGGCTGGTGCTCGGTGGCGGCGTCGCAGCCAACTCGCTGTTGCGCGAACGGTTTCTCACCGTGTGCACCGACGCTGGCATTCACGGCTTTCTCCCCAGCCGCGCGATGTGCACCGACAACGCCGCGATGATTGCAGCCGCCGGTTGGCACCGTCTTCGCAGCGACGGCCCCACCGCCCTCGACGCGGGCGCCTACCCCAATCTCAGATTGCCACTCCTCACATGAGCGCTCGTATTGATGCCTTTGTCGTTGCCGTGCCCGGCCTCGAACCGTTGCTACTGGAGGAGGTGCAGCGCCTCGGGGTGCGCCCCGCGCGAGCGGTCCGTGGCGGCGTCGAGTGCAACATCACCTGGCCCCAGCTATGGGCAATCAACCTTCGCTCGCGCATCGCTACTCGTGTGGTCGTGCGCGTCGCCAAGTTCCATGCCGATGGGTTCCATTCGCTGCAGGTCGGCTTGCGTGCCATCGACTGGGCTGCATGGCTCCCCGATGCTGACGGCCCCGCTGCTGGCCTGACTGTCGCTGCGACGTGCGACAAGGAGTCGAAGCTGTACCACTCCGGCGCCGTTGAGGAACGGGTCAACGAAGTGTTGGGCAGACCGCTTGGCGAACAGGTGGTGCAGGTGCGTGTGCAGCGCGACCTGGTGACCATCAGCATGGATGCCTCCGGTGTGCCGCTCTATCAGCGAGGCTGGCGCGGCCCGGCGGGGAAGGCCCCAATGCGTGAGTCGCTTGCGGCGGCGCTGATAGTGGCCAGCGAGTGGAACCTGAAGACCCCGCTGGTCGATCCGTTCTGTGGCTCGGGCACCATTGCGATCGAGGCCGCGCACATCGCCCGACGAATGGCGCCCGGTCGCAATCGCTCGTTCGCCTTTCAGCAGTGGCCGCAGTTCGATGCTGTTGCGTGGGAGCGCCTGTTGCGCGGTGCCGATGGTGACGTGATCGAGAAGTGCCCGCCGATCTTCGCTTCCGACCGCGACGCGGGTGCAGTCGCGGCGACACTGGAGAACGCCGCCAGCGCTGGCGTCAGTGGAAATGTGGAGGCAGAGTTGCGTACGGTCAGCGAGCTGGCGTTGCCGGCTCGGGCCGGCTGGATCGTCACGAATCCGCCGTACGGCCATCGAGTTGGTGGAACCGGCGGCGACCGCGACCTTCGCAACCTCTACGACCGGTTCGGCGCTGTGCTGCGCGAGCGTGCTGCCGGATGGCATGTCGCGTTGCTCGCGGCGCACGACACGCCAGTCGCCCGCATGCACCTCCCGCTGCGCCCGACACTCGCTACCACCAACGGCGGCATCGAAGTAGCCGTTCACACCGGCAAAGTCGACGCCACAACTAGCTAGTCGTGTATCCAGCTAGTCGTGAATCCACACGGTGGAGCGCAGCGGCAGCAGGTTCTCGTTCCAGATGAGGTCCATCACCGGGTTGGCCACTCGTATGCAGCCGTGCGAGGCCGGATAGTTCGGTACTCGCGGCGCGCCGTGGATGGCGACGCCACCGATCACGAACTTGGGCCGGTAGAGCGAACCGAGGTCGCCTTCGTAGCGGGATACGTCGTACTCGCGATAGGTGTTGAAGGTGCCAGTCGGTGTGATGGCCACACCAATCACCCGCGTGCCGCCGTTCTGGTCGGCCTCGTCGTAGCTCTTCCCATTACCCGTGGAGACATTGAAGATGTACTTCATCTGCCCGTTCTGGATGACGTACATGATCTGGGTCGACTTGTCGACCTCGAACAGTGTGCCGCTGCTGCGCCCCGCGGCTGGACGGCAGAGCTGAGTGTTGAGTGCGATGGCGGTTGCAACGTCGGTCACTGTGGTGGAGGGCAGCCCGCGCCACTTTTGGAACGCCATCACGGCCTGAACGGTGGCGAGCCCGTACGCGCCATCAGCCGGCCCGCTCCAGAACCCCAGCGAGGTGAGCCGCCGCTGAAGGTCGGCGACGGCCGATTTCGACGAGCCATAAATGATCGGACCAACGGGCGCCGCATAGCCGACCGCCGGCGTCGCGCAGCCAGGGGTCGGTGCGTTGCTGGGTGCACCGAACGGTGCGCCGGCGGGGGTGCCGAGGTAGTAGCCGGCAAGATCGGCGATCAGGTTGCCGCCCGGCTCCGTGTAGACCGAGAAGCCACGGGTGGAGACGGGCACGATGGCATGGTTGGCCAGCGTCTGCGCGGGCCGGACCACGTTCATGGTGGAGGTTGTGGGAGT
>JANLPB010000061.1:0-27444 GCA_031366885.1 Ilumatobacteraceae bacterium | reverse complement strand
ACCGAAGGCCGTGTGCAGCGCCCGTGCGGCCCGCTCGAGGTCGGCGGCGTTGGTGACCACGCTGATTCGAATGGTGCTGGTGCTGATCATCTGAATGTTGACGCTTTCGTCGGCCAGCGTGCGGAACATCTTGGCGGCGATGCCCGGGCTGGTCTTCATGCCGGCACCAACCAGGCTGATCTTCGCAATCGAGGCGTCGTGCTCGACCCCGGCAGCACCAATTTCGGCGGCGACGCGAGCGACGATGGCCTCAGCCGTTGCAAAGTCGGCCTTGGGCATCGTGAAGCTGATGTCGGTGGTGCCCTGATGGCTGGTGTTCTGCACGATCATGTCGACGTTGACGTTGGCTGCAGCCAGCGGTTCGAACAACGCAGCCGAGATACCCGGCCGGTCGGGCACCGCGACGACGGTGACCTTCGCTTCGCTGACGTCGGTGACGACGCCCGAGATGATGGGGTCTTCCATGTTGGGCTCCTGTGACGTGACCCACGTGCCGTGCTCCCAGGTAAAGGCGGAACGGACATGGATGGGAACGTTGTGGTTACGGGCGAACTCGACGCTGCGCAACGCCAGCACTTTGCTGCCGGCGCCCGCCATTTCCAGCATCTCGTCGAAGTTGACGTGGACGAGCTTGCGGGCTTGGGGCACGATGCGTGGGTCGGCGGTGAAGACACCCGTGACGTCGGTGTAGATCTCGCAGCTGTCGGCGTTGAGCGCAGCTGCGAGCGCGACCGCGGTGGTGTCGCTGCCGCCACGACCGAGCGACGTGATCTCCTTGTCGGTGCTGATGCCCTGAAAGCCGGCCACCACGCACACCTTGCCGTCGGCGAGCGCCTCGCGCACCCGGTCGCCCTTGACCTCGATGATCTTGGCCTTGGTGTGCACCGTGTCGGTGATGATGCCGGCCTGACTGCCCGTGAAGCTCTTCGCCTCGATACCCAGGTCGGCCAGCGCCATGCACAACAGCGCCATGCTGACGCGTTCCCCAGTGGTGATCAGCATGTCAAGCTCGCGACCGGGCTGCGTGCTGGAGACGTCGTTGGCAAGCTTGATCAGGTTGTCAGTGGCCTTGCCCATCGCGCTGGGGACGACGATGACGTCGTTGCCATGCCGCTTGGTGAAGGCGATGTTCTCGGCGACAGCACGAATACGATCGGGGTCGGCGACGGATGTTCCGCCGTACTTCTGCACAATCAGGGCCACGGGTGCAGAAGGATACCCAAGCCGTACCGAGATGACTGCTGGATATGGTCACGGGGTGCTGCAGCGTGCTCTCGACAACTCTTTTCCCGCCGAGGTGCGGTCTCGCATCACTGGGCTCACCGTTGCGCGCACGATGGCCAACGGTTGCTTTCGGTTCGCAGTGCCGTTTCTGGCCATCATCGCCCGCGGGAACGGGACCACCCTGGCCGGTATCGGCGTTGCGGTCGCGATCAGCGAGCTGTCCGGGCTGCTCTCACCGTTCAACGGGGAAATCGTCGAACGCATGCACCGGCGGACGGCGCTGGTCGCCGGGCTGACCGGCGTCGCGCTCGGCACCACCTTGGCGGCCAGCAGTGTGCATCCGGCGATGTTTGCCGTCGCGCTCGTCATCATTTCGCAGAGCAAGATGATGTTCGACCTCGGTCTTGGCGCGTGGCTCTCCGACCGCGTGCCCTACGCGCAACGCAGTCGCGTGATGGGACTCACGGAGACGTCTTGGGCCCTCGGACTATTGGTCGGCGTCACCGCGATGGGGTTGGTCACGGCCGCGACCAACTGGCGTTTCGGCTATGGCCTTGGGGCGACGGCCGTGTTGTGCATGGCGGGTGTGATCGCACGACGAATCCCCCCGGACTCGGGGTTGCATACGTCCGCCGGCCGCGCGGCTCGCGAGCCGATCGTGGTTCGGCGCGTCGCCGGTCCGATGTTCGCGATGTTCTGCCTCATGTCGTCCAGCCAGGTGCTGTTCGTGACCCTTGGCAGTTGGCTGGACGACGCCTTCGACTTCACGCCCGCCATGCTCAGTGGGGTCGCTTTCGGGCTCGGGTTCGGCGAACTGATCGCCTCCATCACCTCGGCGCGCCACACCGACCACTGGGGCAAGGAGCGCAGCGCCGCCGCCGGAGTTGCGCTGATGATTCCGGCCGGCCTTGGCTTGGCGGTCTGGCACGAGCACCTTCTCATTGGGTTGCCACTGTTGGTGATCGCGATTGCTGCCTTCGAGTTCGGCGTCGTCAGCGCCATTCCACTCGGAACAGCCATCGTTCCCGGCTCACCGGCTCGCGGCATGGCATTGATGTTCGCGGCGGGCACCCTCGGTCGAGCGGTGTCCAGCATCCCGGCGACTCGCCTCTACGAAAGCCACGGCATGGCATGGCCCGCCACCATGTGCGCGGTATTGGCGGCCGCTGCGGTGATCGCATTCCTCACGCTCGAACGCCGACGCGGTCGCGTCACTCACCCGCGGTAGGCGTTGGTGATGGGCAGGCGGCGGTCTTTCCCGAAGGCTTTCGCACTGACCCGCACACCTGGCGGGCACTGCCGGCGCTTGTATTCATTGAGGTCTACGAGGCGCGTGATGCGGCGCACGATGGCCTCGTCGTGGCCCATCTCGATGATCTCTGCGGCGGTGCGATCTTCCTCGACGTAGAGGGCAAGAATCGGGTCGAGCACCTCATAGGGCGGAAGGCTCTGGTCGTCGCGCTGGTCGGGGCGTAGCTCGGCCGACGGTGGCTTGGTGATCACGTGCTCGTTGATCGTCGCGCGACCATCGCGACGATTCACGTACCGGCACAGGTCGTACACCCGGGTCTTCAACACGTCCTTGATGACGCCGTAGCCACCGACCGAGTCGCCGTAGATGGTGAAGTAGCCAACGGCGATCTCGCTCTTGTTACCGGTGGTGAGCACCATCCAGCCGAACTTGTTGGAGAGAGCCATCAGCGTGGTGCCGCGGATACGGCTCTGCAGATTCTCTTCCGTAAGGTCTGGCACCTTGCCGGTGAACGACTCGGCTGTCATCTCCAAGTACGCCGAAAACGCCGGCTCGATGGGGATCGTGAAGAAGTCGATGCCCAGCTTCTCGGCCAGGTCGGCAGCGTCGGTGCGTGAGTGGTCGCTGCTGTACCGCGATGGCATCGAGACACCATGCACGTGGTCGGCGCCGAGAGCGTCGACGGCAACACAAGCGACGATGGTGCTATCGATGCCGCCAGAAAGGGCGACGACCACATCGGTGAAGCCGTTCTTGACCACGTAGTCACGGGTGCCCAGCACGATCGCGTCATACAACTCGGCATCGGCTTCCAGCAGTTCGGCCATTCGCACGGGCGCCGGCTCCGCATGTTCCACGGGCTGCTCACTGATCAGCACGATGTTCATCGGCGTCTCTGTGCGGCGGCCACGCGGATCCAGCAGCCGCTTGCGGTACACCGGCTCGATCTCGACGTCTGCGATCAGTAGCTCCTCGACCAGCAGCGCCGCACGCGCGACCAGGTTGCCGTCGGCATCGAAGACCATGCTGCCACCGTCGAATACCAGCTCGTCTTGACCGCACACCTGATTGACATAGACCAAGGCACAACTGGCGTCGGCGGCGCGTGTTGCCAGCATCCGTTCGCGACCATGCGACTTGCCCGCGTGGTACGGCGAACCGTTGATGTTGATGTTCAACTCGGCACCACCAGCTGCCTGCTCGGCGAGCGGGCCGGTAGGGCTCCACACGTCCTCGCAAATGCTGATGCCCACCTTCACGCCGCCAATCTCGTACAGCTCATAGGGGTCGCTGGCGGCGCCAGGGGTGAAGTAGCGAGCTTCGTCGAACACCGCGTAGTTGGGCAGCAGTCGCTTGCGATAGGTGCCTACTACCTCGCCGCCCACGCACATTGCAGCTGCGTTGTAGAGATCGCGGTCGGCGGCCACATAGCCAACCACCGCCGCACACCGGCGAGTACGTGCGGCAACGCGCGCAAGCGCCGCAAGGTTGTCGGCGACGAAACCAGGCTTCAACACCAAGTCCTCTGGCGGGTAGCCGGTGATCGACAACTCAGGGAAGGCCACGATGTCGCACCCTGCCGCCTCCGCCTCGTCGTAAGCCGCACAGATCTTGGCGACGTTGCCGTCGAGGTCGCCGACGGTCGGGTTGATCTGAGCGAGGGCGATGCGCAGCCGTGTCACGGCGTGCAGGCTATCCAATGGGCCACGGCCGGGTGCCTAGCCTTGGAAGTAGCCCGTGACGTCAACAACGAGATCGGTTCCGATCGAGACGAAGTACGACGACGAACCCGCCCCCAGGACGGTCAAGGACAGCACGCTTCTAATCTGGCCGGCCGACGTTGCGTTGCCGTTGCTCACATTGGGAACCGAGGGCAGACCGGTCGGAAACGCCGTCACAAAGCCATAGCCGTCGGTGTCCACCATGATGATGTTTTGCGTGACCGCCAACGCGTTGTCGGGCACGACCGTCGGGTTCACAGCGCTGATCGAGTTGGCTGCTCGACGTCCGAACGGCACGTTGGATCGGGTGTCGGTTGTCCGGGTCGGCGCCAGCGGCACATAGGTCCCCATGCCCGAACTTGCGGCGCTGCCCTCAGTGAACGAACCCACCACGTCGACAATCACGTTCTCCGTGACGTGCAGTCGTAGGTCGATACTGCCGTCTACGCCCAGCGGAACCACCACCAGGTTCGCTCGTGTGTCGCCGAGTCCGTTGACATTGACGTTCGACGACGGCGGCTGCGCGCCGCCGTGCGGAAAGACCACGACAAAACCCGATTCCGCGCTGTCGGGGGCAATTGCGGTCACGATGACTGCGACCGAGCTGACTGCGGAGGTGATGCCATAGCGCCCCGCGATGGGCACGTTCACCACCGCCTCGGAACCGTCGGGAGCACGCGTGTAGAGGTTGTCGGCGCGGGCGGCAACACGAGTATCGGCAGCGCGCTGCGGTGGCGCCGGAACGAAGCGACCGGCCGTGGCGACGCCGCCGTCGGCAACATCGAAGAAGCCGACCACGTCAACGATCACATCCGCCCGAACCGATGAGAACACCATCACATTGCCGTCGGCATCGATGGGCACGACCGACGCATTCGCGGCCACCTGCCCACCTTGGCCATTGATGTTGGACGAGGGCGGCAGAGTGGAACGCGGTTGCCACGCAGTCAGAAAGCCTGGCGCAGTCGCGGTGATGAAAGTGAGATTGACCAGCGCCGCGCGGTGCGCTCCCTGCACGGCCACAACGTTGACAAGGCGGCTGGTGCCGGCGCGCAGCGGGCCGGACTCCGAGCCTGCATTGCGGCTGTCAAACGCTCTCTCGGCCGGCGAGGCAGCCCGATAGGCCAGGGCGCCGGGCGACGCAGCCGGTGAGGTGTTGTAGACAACCTTGCGGACCTCATTGGTGGCCGCGTTCACCGTGTAGAGCGCCCACCCGGCGGGCTCCATCACAAACCCGATATCGGTGATGCCGCCCACTGCGCTGACGAACGGGACGTTGTAGTTGGTGTTGCCCGCGGCATTGCGGAAGAAGATCTTGCCGGGGTCGCCGTCCGCGAAGAGATAGCCACCGTCGTAGGCACTGCTCCAGGCACCGTTCGGCACGAAGGCCCCACCGGTGATGTAATCGCCGCCATTGGTGGGGTTGTGTGGGTAGTCGGTCAACGGCTGCGTGTAGCCCAGGTTGGCGGCCGGTGGCGGGCAGATCGGGTTGCTGCCCTGTGCGCACTGACCCTCGCGGGCGGGGTAGCCGTAGTTGGCGCCAACGACACCAAGGTCGACCTCCTCGCGCGTGTTCTGGCCGACATCGTTGATGTAGAAGCGGGTGGCACCTGTGTTCGGGTCGAACGCGAAGCGCCACGGATTGCGCAGGCCGTACGCAAAGATCTCCTGGCAGATGGTCAGCGGTGTCGCAGGCGTGTTGCCGCGTGTTGCACACACGGCGGTGCCAGCGCCGGAGTACGGGTTCCCCGCGGCGGGCGCGCCCGTCATCCGATCGATGCGCAGGATCTTGCCATTCAGCAGGCTGCGGTCTTGGGCCGCATCGTTGCTTCCAGCGCTGCCGCTGTTGCCTCGCGGGTCACTTCCGCCGTCGCCCACCGAGACATACAGAAAGCCGTCGTTGCCCACTTCCAGGTCGCCACCATTGTGGTTGCCGGCAGGTGAACCAATGTTGTCAAGTAGCACCACCTCGCTGGCAGGCGAGATGGTGTTGTAGCTCATCGTGAAGCGGCTGACCCGGTTGACGCAGCCGCCCGGCGCGCTTGCGCTGGGTCGCGTGTAATAGAGGTAGACGAACCCGTTGGTGTTGAAGTCCGGGTCCAGGGCTACGCCCAGCAACCCTCGCTCGCTGTTGCTGCACACCGTCAGTTGCAACGCGTTGCCTGCCAACAGCGCACCGTTCTGCATGAGGCTCACCGTCCCAGCCTTTTCGAGGACGATCACGCGACCGTCGGGAATGGCAGCTAGGCCCGTCGGTGTGGCCACCTGGTTCGTGACCAGCGAGTCAGTGAAACCTGGGACGACCACACCAGCGGGCTGTGCACCGCGACCCGGCACTACTCCGCCCGCACGCACGATCGAACCGCTGGACACCTGCGTGATGGAGAGGGCCGCCACAGCAACCACGAGCACTCGACGCACGAACTACCTCCGAAATTGACGACGCGCCCGCGCTGGAGCACACGCTAGTTATCGGTCATAAGTCACCGGTGTTGAGCGACGAGATTTGGGGGTGACGGCCCCCATGCGGCACGTCGCCACTAGCCTTCTCTCCCCGATGATCCCTGATGCCGAATTCGAGGCCGAGGAACGGGTGCCGGAGGCGGCCGCCCACGCCGCGCCTGGTCTTCTGGGTGTCGTCGCGCTCCCAGGTCTGGCGGTGTGGCGGCGGCTCCCAATCGCGGGTGCCGTCCTCTTCATTGCGGGGGTGATTGCTCCCTTCTTCGCCCTTGTTCTCGTGGTGCAGCACCGTGACGACCCAGTGGGCCTGTTCACACGCCCCAATGTGCTGCGTGGCTTGGCGTTGGTCGCGGTTGGCGCAATCACCAGTCGCATCGTTGCTGTCTGGCTGACCTCCGACCGGCTGCAGGACCCCGTTCAGCAGCGGCACATGCGAATGGTGGGAACCGCTGTAGTTGCCGCGCTTGCCCTTCCCACGGCGTTGGTCGTCCTTCGTATGGAGGAGGCGCGAGCCGTTGTCCAAGATGTGTTTCAGACGTCCTCCGACGCTGGCGCGGTGACGGTCAGCAAAGACGTCGATCCGCTCGCGGAAGAGTTCCACACGGTCTTGCTGATGGGTAGCGACGAGGGCGACGATCGCCTCGGCCTGCGTACCGACACGATGATCATCGCGCTCGTCCACGAGGCCAGTGGACGTGCCGCACTGGTCTCGGTGCCGCGCAACCTCAAGCGGCTCCAGTTCCCGCCCGGTACGCCACTCGCGGTGCGCTACCCCAACGGATTCGACGACGACGAAGGCGGCCTAGTCAACTCGTTGTACATCACTGTCGAGAACGACGCTGATCTGTCAGCGGCGTACAAGAGCGCCGATACGAAGGCCGGGGTGCGGGCGCTGATGGAAGGCCTCAGCTACTCGTTGGGCATCAGCCTCGACGACTACGCGCTGATCAACTCGTGCGGATTTGTGAAGGTGGTTGATGCGCTCGGTGGCATCACCATCAACATCGACAAGGAACTCCCGATGCCCAGCAAACTGCGCTGCTCGAACTACCGGTTGACACCCACCATCGGGCCCGGCGAGACGTACATGGACGGCACCAAGGCGTTGGGGTACGTCCGCTCACGCACCGGCGACAGCGACTACCAGCGGATGGAACGTCAGCGGTTGCTGCTGCAGACGATCGCCGACGAAATCGGTATCGACGACCTGCTGTTACGGTTCGGCGAACTGGCTGCGGCCGTGGAGGACAACGTGCGCACCTCGATGACAGTCGACGAGGCCCGCACACTGCTCGCGACACTGCAGAACGGAAGCCAAGAGTTCGAATCGATCGGCCTTTCGCCACCACTCGTCGAGCCGGCTCACCCGGACTGGACGGACATCAAGAAGATCCTTCAGCAGATTCGTACGTCGCTTTCCAGCGGCACCGTGCTCGATCTACCGACCGACACCACTCCGTGATTAGCAGGTCGCATCGCCGGGCAGGACACCGACGACTGCCAGCTGGAACACAAGGTCGTCCTGCCTGAAGAACGTCAGCTCAGTTGCTGTCGAGAACAGTTCCTCGACGTCCACCGCGCGAACCGTGACGCATTGCCGGGCATCGGCCAGCAGCACCTTGATGGTGGTTGGCCAATCCACAATCGTGGGCGCCGGATCAGTCCATTGCGCAGGGTCGACCACCATTGCCTGGAACCGATACTGCGACGCGACGAATGGTTGCTCGGCACTCAGGTTGTCGGCGCCGGCGACCTTGGCCAGATCGGCAACCAGCTCGACAAACTTCTGCAGATTCTCGCGAGCAGGCGTGCTGGGACCACCCGACGACGAATCGATACCCAGGGCATTCGCCCGATGCTCGTACGTCGCGCCGTTGACCGTCAGCGTGACCACCGTGTCCGGAGCATCGGCAACCATGTTCCCTTCAGGCAGGGCGTAGTCGGGAATGGAACCCAACAGCCCAGCGTCGTCGGCCACCGCGAGGACCCTTTGAATGCCCGCCGATGTGATGCGTCGCTCGACGACAGCCGGCAGCAGCGGGCCTGGATACTGCATTGTTGTGACGCCCGGGGAAAACGAACGACCGTCACCCGCGATCAGGAGCGTCGGCAGGTTGACGAAGGCCGTTCCATCTGGAACGAAGCCGCCCTCGTAACCAACACGCAGCACCACCGTGTCAGCATTCTCGGGAACGGCGTAGGTGGTGCCTTGTTGTGTGTCGTCCCCACATGCGGCGGCGAGTGCCGCGAGTACGGGTGTACCAAGGGCGGCGGCAAGAAACGTGCGGCGGTTCATACTGGCTTCGACGGTCGGGGCGTTGAGCCGGTTCCCACGAAGAGTTGGCGCCCCTGCAGCTCGACCACGGCTTCGAAAAGCGCACCGGGGGTATCGATGACGTTGTGGAGGTGACCGAAGAGCTCGAGGTTGATAGCGCCCATCACACTGGCCCATGCCGTCATCCCCTTCATCAGCATCGCGTCGCTGGCCGGGATCGCAAAGCGCTCGCGGAAACGTGCGTAGTCGCGCCGGAGAGCTGACGGCACCTTGTCGGTCGCGCTATGGCCGGCGGCCTCCATCTCGGCCGTCAGTTGCACGAGAACGATCGTGTATCGACTGGCCGGGCCGATGGTGTCGTCGGGCGCCGAATAGCCGGGCACCGGCGTGCCGAACAGCAACGAATACTCTGCGGGATTGGCGAATGCCCACGCCCGGATTGCGTGCGTCATGGCTCGCCACCTGCCAAAGAAATCAGACCGCCGCCTGACCGCCGCGTCTGCCGTTTCAACCGATTCACCGAGCCTGTCGTACGAGTCGATGATCAGTCGGGTCAACAGTGCGTCGCGGCTGTCGAAGTAGCGGTACATCGCCGAACTGGCCATCCCAAGATCGCGAGCAATCGCCCGCAACGAGAGGTTGACGGCACCCTCGCGTTCCAGCTGCTGGCGAGCAACCCGCACGATCTCAGCAATGTGTTGCGCACGTGCTCGCTCTCGAATGCCCGTCACGAGGTCACTGTAGCGAATGTCACGCTGAAATGAGAGCAGTGCTCTTGTATTCCAGCCCGCGGTCCTGCAAAATGTGAGCACTGCTCACGTTTGTGAGCACCGCTCAGATCAGGAGAGAAAGATGAATCAACACGTCGTCATCGGAGCCGGCCCCGTTGGCGCCGGCATTGCCAGCGAACTGGCGGTCCGTGGCGAGCGCGTCACTGTGCTCACCCGCAGCGGCAGCGGGCCGGACCATCCCCTGATCTCAAAGCTGAAAGCCGACGCTGCTGACTCCGAAGCGTTGATCGGTGCGACGGCCGGGGCAGTCACCCTTTACAACTGCGTCAATCCGCCGTATCACCGCTGGGCAACAGATTGGCCGCCAATGCATCGGGCGATGATGAATGCTGCCGAGCGCACCGGTGCAGTACTGGTGATGATGGGCAATCTGTATGTATTCGGACCGGGCACCAGCATGCCGATGCACGAAGGAGATTCGGCCAACGCCGGCGGCACAAAAGGTCGAGTTCGCGCAGGCATCGAGGCAGATCTCATGGCTGCGCACGCCGCCGGTAGGTTGCGCGCAACATTCGCACGCGCGAGCGATTTCTACGGGCCGACCGTTCGTGATGCGGCCATGGGCGAGCGGCTGGTCCCGAAACTGATAGCCGGGAAGAAGGCGACCGTGCTCGGCGCTCTCGACGTGGCGCACTCGATCAGCTACATGCCCGACGTCGTCAGCACGATGATCACCATCGCGGGCGACGAACGGGCGTGGGGAAAGGCGTGGCATGTGCCGAACGCACCGGCAACGACACAGCGCCAGACGATCGACGCCTTCGCTCGGGCGGCTGGGACGACAGCGAAGGTCGCCGCCGTTCCGAAGGTCGCGCTGTCGTTGCTGGGCGTCGCGTCACCGATGATGCGCGAACTCAAGGAGACGTGGTACCAGTGGGCCGAACCATGGGTGACAGACAGTTCTCTGACTGAGCAGACATTCGGGCTCCGCGCCACGCCGCTGGACGACGGCGCTGCAGCCACCGTTGCGTGGTGGCGCCAACGGGCGTAGCACCGGCCGGAGGAGTGACTTCACACAGCGTTCACACTTGGGCAACGGCGCTGAAATCGCGGATCGGCACCATTGACAGCGCCCCTTCACAACATTCGAAAAGGAACACCGTGGCTTACCAAGCTGAATACATCTGGATCGACGGCACCGTGCCCACACCGTTGCTGCGCTCCAAGACCAAGATCATCGCCGACGGCAAGACACCGCCCATCTGGGGCTTCGACGGGTCGTCCACCAACCAGGCCACCGGCGAGGCCAGCGACTGCATGCTCAATCCCGTGTTCACCTGTCCTGACCCCATTCGGGGTGGCGACAACATCCTCGTCCTGTGCGAGGTCGACAACGCCAAGGACGGCAAGCCCCACGTCACCAACACGCGCGCTGCAGCCGTCAAGGCGCAGAAGAAGTACGCCAAGCACGAGATGATCTTCGGCATCGAGCAGGAGTACACCTTTCTCAAGCTCGACGGTTCGCCACTGGGCTTCCCCAATGGTGGGTTCCCCGAGCCGCAGGGCAAGTACTACTGCGGCGTCGGCGCCGGCCGCGTGGCCGCCCGCGAGATCATCGAAGAGCACACGCAGGCATGCATCGATGCCGGTCTCATGATCGAAGGCACCAACGCCGAGGTCATGCCCGGCCAGTGGGAGTTCCAGATCGGTGCCACTGACTCGGTGACGGTCAGCGACCACATGTACGTCGCGCGCTGGTTGCTGCATCGCGTGGCCGAGGACTACGACGTAGTCGTCAGCTTCGCCGCCAAGCCGATGAAGGGCGATTGGAACGGTGCCGGTGCACACACCAACTTCAGCACCAAAGCCATGCGCGAAGACAAGGACATGAAGGCAATCAAGGCCGCCTGCGAAGCCATCGGCAAGAAGATCGACCTGCATGTGAAGAACTACGGCCACGACATCGAGAGCCGCCTCACCGGCGCTCACGAGACCGCCCCGTACAACAAGTTCAGCTACGGCGTCAGCAACCGCGGCGCCAGCATCCGCATCCCGTGGCAGGTCGAGGCCGCTGGCCAGGGCTACGCCGAGGACCGCCGCCCCAATGCCAACTGCGACCCGTACACCGTCACCCGACTCATCGTCGAAACGGTCTGCGGCGCTGCCGGCTGATTCCACTACTACGTCAAGGGGCGGTGCACCAGGTGCACCGCCCCTTGTGCATTTTGATTCGACGGGACCGGGTTCACATGGCATTCACACGGCTTCTGAGGGACGGACATGTTCACCGTGGCAGACTTCGCACGTCCCTTGAGCCCCTAAGGGAGTTCGTTCATGCTTGATCAACAACGCGACTACGTCCTGCGCACCGTCGAGGAGCGTGGCGTTCGGCTGATCCGTCTCTGGTTCACCGACGTCCTGGGCAACTTGAAAAGCTTCGCCATCAGCCCCGCCGAGCTGGAGAACGCGCTCGAGGATGGCATGACATTCGACGGTTCCGCCATCGATGGCTTCAGCCGTGTGCAGGAAGCCGACGTGCTGGCCATCCCGGACCCCAACACGTTCGAGGTGCTGCCGTGGGGCGACCCGAAGTCGGTAGAGGCTCGTGTGTTCTGCGACATCCACCACCTTGACGGGTCCCCGTTCGAAGGCGACCCGCGCCAGGTATTGCGCCGCAACCTGCGCGCTGCCCACGAGCAGGGCTTCACGTTCTACGTTGCACCCGACCTCGAGTTCTTCTACTTCGCACCGCCGGAAAAGGGCCAGGCACCCGTGCCGTTGGACGAGGGCGGCTTCTTCGACCTGACCACCACCGACGTGTCTGGCACACTGCGCAAGGAGACCATCCGAACGCTGGAGACGATGAGCATCCCGGTGGAATACAGCTTCCACGAAGATGCCCCCAGCCAGCACGAGATCGACCTGCGCCACACCGACGCACTCAACATGGCCGACAGTGTGATGACCTTCCGCCTGGTCGTGAAGGAGGTTGCCGCCAAGCAAGGAGTGCATGCCACCTTCATGCCCAAGCCGCTGGAAGGCGTGCAAGGCAGTGGCATGCACATGCACTTCAGCCTTTTCCAGGGCGAGAACAACGCGTTCTACAGCGAGGACGACCCGTACAACCTGTCGCCGGTGGCCAAGCAGTTCATGGCCGGCCTACTTCGGCACGCCGCCGAGATCACCGCCATCACCAACCAGACCGTCAACAGCTACAAGCGTCTGGTCCCCGGCTTCGAGGCGCCGGTGCACATCAGTTGGGCGCGGAACAACCGCAGCGGCCTCATCCGGGTGCCAATCGCGAAGCGCGGCAACGCCAGCGCAACTCGCATCGAGTACCGCAGCCCGGACCCGGCCTGCAACCCCTACCTCGCGTTCAGCGTCATCCTCGCAGCCGGCCTGAAGGGCATTGCCGAGGGCTACGAGCTCGCCCCCGAAGCTGCCGCCAATCTGTTCGAACTGGACGACGCCGCGTTGGCGGCGCTCAGTATCGAGACGTTGCCACAGTCGCTGAGCGATTCACTCAGGGTGATGGAGAAGTCCGAGCTGGTACGCGAAGCCCTGGGCGAGCACATCTTCGAGTGGTTCTTGCGCAACAAGCGCAGCGAGTGGCGGGCCTACAAAACCCACGTCAGCCAATTCGAGTTCGATCGGTATCTACGAGCGCTGTGATGAACGGGACCCGCTAGATGGAACTGGTCGCAGTCTTCCCGGAGCCTCCACCGTCGGATCTCGCGCGCACACTCGACCTGGCCGGCTACCGGTGGAAGGCCGTCGGCTCCGTCGAGGACGCAGCGCGCAACGAGCCGACCACAGGGTGGGCCGGCGCGGTGATTGCCTGCGACGCCGACCCCGATGGTGCGTGGGCAGTCGCACGGTCGTTGCGCAAGCGCGACACCCCGGTGAGCCCAGTGATGGTCTTGGTCAGCGGTGGCCAGCTGGCCGATCTGCAGTTGCGCGACGAGCTGTTCGACGACTTCTGTCTGACACCCTTCCACCCAGTCGAGGTGGAAGCTCGTCTACGCCATCTTTTCTTCCGCGGTGGCAACGAAGCACGCCCGGAGATGGTCGAGTACAGCGGTCTCGCGCTCAACCTGGAGACGTACCAGGCGAGCATCGAAGGCCACCCGCTCGACCTGACCTACATGGAGTATGAGCTGCTGAAGTTCCTGGCTCAGAACCCGGGCAAAGTGTTCACCCGTGAGATTCTGCTCAGCCGCGTATGGGGCTACGAGTACTACGGCGGCGCTCGCACCGTCGACGTCCACATCCGCCGTCTGCGCGCCAAGCTGGGCGAGGAGCACGCAAACCTGATTCAAACGGTGCGCAGTGTCGGCTATCGATTCGGCCAAAGCCGCTGGGGCAGCTGAACTGATCAGCTGTTGCTAGAGCTGTTGCAGCGCTTGCACTACCAAGAGGCTGAGCGCAGCCTGGCCGTTGTCATTGGGGTGCAGGTGATCGCTGCGCAACACCGATTGGCCAGGGGCCGAGGCCACGGAGTACCAGTCCGCCACGACCGCGTTGCCGCGATCCTGTAGCCGCTGAGCGAGCACCGAGTTGAACACCGCCGTGTCGTCGAGGTACTGCTCGCGGTAGGTGTTCACCCAGGCCAGTCGCTTGCCGGGCAACATGTCGAGAATCAGATCGATCAACGCGCCGTAGTCCTCGGGCGTCTTGTAGCTGCCAACGTCATTCGTACCCAGCTCGATGACCCATGCATCGGGCGTGAGACCCTCGGCCAGCATGCCGTACAGAGTGGCGACCCCGCTCAGGGGCGCGTCACCCTTTCCATTGCCCACCTCGATTCGGCGGCTGCGCTGTCCCTCGATTCGAAGGTTTTCAACGCCCGCCTCCTTCAGCGCGGTGGTGAGCGCGGCGACGCTTCCCTCGGTGATCGAGTCGCCCAAGATCGCGACGGAGGTGATCGCCTTGTGAGGCGAAACTGTGGTGCCGCCCGGCATCGGCAGCACGGGCAGAAGCGGTGCAGTGCCACTGGACATCGCCGAGCGCGAGGAGGAACAGCCGGTCGCGAACACCGCGGCCAGCGCCAGAAACGTTCGCCGATTGAGGGTGGTCACGACCTCATCGTAGGGTGGCAGCGTCGTCGCTTCCCGGCAGCTCGCCAGGGGTCACAGGCACGCTGGGCGACTGGCCCAACGCCTCCTCCAGCCGGCGCAGCGAGTACTCGGGAAGCGTCGTGTGCACCAGCCGGGCGAACGGGAAGCGTTGCAGTTCTGTGGCCAGCGCGCCCACGTCCAGGTTCTCCAGCAGCAGTACGACGGTGGTGGTTCCCGGCTGCACCGACTCGCGGAACCACTGCACCCACTCGTCGGGCACGCCCAGATCGATGACCTTCGCCGCGCCGGCGCCGATGCTCGCCCCGACGGCGCCGCCCACCAGCCAGCCAACGGGGCCGCCGAACATCAGGCCGAGGAGCCCGCACCACACGCCACTGGAGAGTGCCGTGCGACCCGGCTGGGGATCGATCGTCTCACGGACAGCGGAGTTGCCAGATGCGTCCTTGGAAACAATGACGGCATCGCGCAGCTTCAGCGAACCTTTGACGGCGAGGCCAGTGGCTGCCGTGAGGAACTCCTGCGCGCGCAATGCATCTGGCAGCGACACCCCCACGAGGAATTGATTGGGCTTGTCGTTGGTACCGGGCATGTCGCTCATGGCAGCACGGTACCCCCAGCACTGCGCGATCAAGCGGCGCCACTGCCATACGTGCTACCATACGTTCGTGCATAAGACGACGATCTACCTCCCAGACGAGCTGAAAGAGTCGTTGTCGCACCTTGCGCGAGCAACTGGTTCGTCGGAGGCTGAGATCATTCGCGAGGCAATTCGCGCTCGCGTTCGGCCACCGCGACCGAGGGCCGCAATCTTTTCCTCTGCAGCCTTGGTGGCATCGGAAAGCGAGCAAGCCCTCGCCGGGTTCGGCGAGCGATGAACACCCCGGTCATTTGTGACACCAGCGGTCTCTTGGCCTACTTCAACGATCGCGACCCGGATCACGAGCGAGCCAGCGACGCCGTGGCACAACTCGACGGAACGCTCGTCCTTTCACCATTCGTACTCGCGGAACTCGACTACTTGATTTCCACCCGTCTCGGCGTGGAGGCTGAACTCGCCCTCATTGATGAAGTGTCAAGCGGGGCATTCGAGCTACCGCTCATCACTGCCACCAACCTTCGCCGAATGCGAGAGGTGATCGGCAAGTACTCCGACCAAGACATCGGGCTTGCCGACGCCTCGCTTCTCGTACTCGCCCACCAGTACGAAACGCACCACATCCTCACTCTCGACCGTCGTCACTTCGGTGTCGTGCGAGCGTTGGACGGCGGCCGCTTCCAACTACTACCCACAGGGTGACTCCAGCAATTACGCGACGACAGAGACGACAGTGAGTAGGCCGAAGACAATGAAAACGGCACCCGCCACGCGTTGAACGATGTGCAGCGGCACGTGCTTGATGATCCAGCTTCCCGCCGTCACGGCGAGCGCGGCGACGGTGGCAAGCGCGCACCATGCTCCGAGCGCTACGGCAACGGGTGCGGAGAATCGGGTCGCGATTCCCGCTGTGGCCAACTGCGTCAGATCACCGAATTCGGCCAGCCCGACCACCGACGCTGAGGTGAGCGCGACTCGACGGAACGAGATGTCGGTGGGCACCTCCGTCGCATCCGTGTCGTCCGATTTGTTGCCACGCAACAACACCACGCCGCCGACAAAGAACATCGCCGCCACCGCCAGCTTGACCGGCGTCTCCGGCAGCCGCCGCAGCAGCGAGCCAATACTGACCGCCAACACGACGTGCAGGACAAACGCGCCTGAGACACCCACCCACACGGCGAAGGGTCGGCGGAAGCGCGTGGCGAGCACGAGCGACGCAACCATTGTCTTGTCCGGAAGCTCCGCAAGAAAGACCGTGCCGAACGCAACGAGAAAGGCTGTGATCATCCGAGCTGCTGTATACGTGCTGCATGGCGAGAATGGCTGTGTAAGACGTGAGGCAGATCCGGATGAAGGATCTCGCCGGCGCGAACGACGAAGCGGCCGTCGACAATCGTGTGCCAGGCGCTCACCGGACCGCAGCGCAGCCACGCCTCGATGGGGTCCGCGAGCGCCCCGGCGAATGTAGGGCCGGTCAGCTTCCAGAGAGCGATGTCGGCCACCGCGCCGGGCGCGATCACCCCGATTTCACCCTCGCGACCCAGGCAACCAGCACCGCCCAGCGTCGCCATCTCAAGGGCCATCCGCGCGGTGCCAGCGTGGGCACCGTCGCGCAGCTTCGCCAGCAGCATTGCCTGGCGGGCCTCCATCCACAGCGACGCGCTGTCCGCCGACGATGAACCATCGACGCCTAGCCCAACCTTCACTCCGGCGGCGCGCATTGCAACGACCGGGGCGATCCCCGAGGCAAGAATCATGTTGCTGCTGGGGCAATGGGCCACACCGATGCCGGCCGCTCCGAGGCGATGCTGCTCGTCGTGGTTGGGCATCACACAGTGCGCGACCCAGGTTCTGTCAGTGCACCACCCAGTGCGTTCGAGGTATTCCATCGGCCGGCAGCCGAAGGTCGCGAGCGAGAACTCGTCGTCCTCCGCGTTCTCGGCAAAGTGAGTGTGCAAGCGCACATCCAGCCGCTCGGCCAGCTCGGCGGTGCGCACCATCAACTGCTCGGTGACGCTGAAAGGGCTGCACGGGGCAAGCGCGATGCGCACCATCGCGCCGTGCTCGCGATCGTGGTGTTCGTAAACGGCGGCTTCGCAGGCCGCAAGGATCTCGTCGTCGTCGGCTACCAAATCGTCCGGGGGTAAGCCGCCGTCCTTTTCACTGAGGCTCATCGAGCCTCGGGTCGGGTGGAACCGCATGCCGAGCTCGCGGGCGGCAGCAATCTCCGCACTCAGCAGGTCGCCCGCGCCGCGGGGGTGCAAATACAGGTGGTCCGTGCTGGTAGTGCAACCGCTCAGCGCCAGTTCGGCCAGACCGACGAACGCGCTCGCGTACACGGCCTCTTCATCGATTGCCCGCCAGAGTGGGTACAGCGATTGCAGCCAGCCGAACAGCGGCTTGTCCGTCATCGGCGGGTACGCGCGAGTGAGGTTTTGGAACATGTGGTGATGCGAGTTCACCAGCCCCGGGGTGACGAGGCAGTCGCTTGCATCGAGCGTGCGAGCGGCCGCCGGCATGGGGTCGCTGCTGGCGCCGACGGCCTCGATCAGGTTTCCCGTGATGGCGACCCAACCGCCTGCCAGCTCACGCCGCTGAGGGTCGACGGTCGCGACGGTGAGAGCGTGACGAATGAGAAGGTCGACCATCGCCGCCCCCCTCAGGCGAGCGAGTCGAGGATCAGCTGCACATCATCGATAGTGGTACGCGGATTGACAATGCAGATTCGCAGCACGGTCTCTCCCGCCCACGCGGTGGGCACAACGAACGCGGTGCCGGCGGCCAACATTGCGTCGCTCCATGATTGGTAGTCGGCGGGACCCCAGCCGACCCGACGGAACAGCACGATGCTCAGCTCCGGCTCCATCAGCAATTCGAGGTTGGGGGATTCGCGGATCAACCGGGCGGCTTCGCGCGTGACCGTCAGCGTCGTCTCGATGGCGTCGCGATAGGCGGCCGTGCCGTACGTCGCAAGGCTGAACCAGAACGGCAAACCGCGTGCGCGGCGCGAGAGGTGGTGCGCGAAGTCGCTGGGGTTCCAGTCCTCCTCGTGTCCCTCGTCGGCGTGAAGTACGTCGAGATATTCCGCGTGCTGTGTGTGCGCGGCGCGCGCCACCAGAGGGTCGGCGTACAGAAGCGCGCAGCAGTCGAACGGCGCGAACAGCCACTTGTGCGGGTCGACGATGAAACTGTCGCAACGCTCGATGCCGTGGTACTTCGAGCGAACACTGGGAGCCGCCAGACCGGCAGCGCCGTACGCACCATCGACGTGAAACCAGACGCCCAACTCGGCCGCCACGTCGGCAGCTGCGTCGAGGTCGTCGATCACGCCCGCGTTGGTGGTACCGCACGTCGCGACGATTGCGAACACCCGCTCGCGGTCCTGGGGATCTAACGCGGCCACAGCGTGGCGCAGGTTCGCGACATGCAGACGGCCCTCGCTGTCTGACGGAACGGAGATCTCGTCGGCGTCCATTGCCCGACACGCCGACGCAATGCTGCTGTGCGCACCCTTCGACGTAATGATCAGGCCGCGAGTGCGGTCGAACTTGCCTTCGGCGCGGAGACGCCAGCGGTAACGAGCAGCGATGAGCGCGCTCAGGTTTCCACCAGTGCCACCACTGACGAACACGCCGCCCGCCCCGGCTGACATGCCGGCCAGATCGGCGAGGTAGCGCAGCGCTTCGTTCTCGGCGAACACCGCGCCGCCACCTTCCATCCACGACCCGGCGTAGATGCTCGAGGCTCCAACGACCAGGTCGAAAAGGATCGACGCCTCCGTCGGCGCCGCAGGCACGAACGACAGAAAGCGAGGATGATCGACCGAGATACAGGCAGGTGCCAGCACGTCGCCGAAGACTCGCAACGCCTCCAGCCCGCCAAGGCCGCGCTCGGTGACCGTACGTCCGGCCATCGCCCTCAACTCGGCGAGGGTGCGCGGCCCGTCGAGCGGGGGTTCCATTTTCACCCGGTCGACGGCGTAACGGACGATGGCTTGCGTGAGCACCTCGATGGAGGCGTCGTGCTGATGCATAGCCGCCAGTCTGCCAGCAACACGACAAGGAGGGCTGCGAAAACGAAGTGACCCCGGCACCGTTACAAGCGGCCCGGGGTCGTGGTCACAACCTGTGGAGACTATGACACCGCCAAGGCTACCGACCTCGTCGGGTAGCCGTGCCGTGAGTAGTTCGTGTTGTTTAGTAGTTCGTGTCGAGCAGTTCGCTGCCGACGTTGCGCTGCTGACCATCACGGTTGAGCAGATAGCCCAGCAGCGCGGCGATGGTGACCGAGCCCATGATTGCGATCACGGGGAAGATCAGCAGGACGAGGATGATTGCGAGAGCGCCGGGCACGTCAGCAGCCTACAACTCACTCATCTGCAGCCAAGGGCTTGAACGCCCAGGCCTCGATCTCTACGGCCCCGCCCGCGGGCAGCGCAGCCACGCCGATGGTGCTGCGCGCCGGTCGGCTGTCGCCGAAACCGGCGACGTACGCCTCGTTGAACGCACCGAACGTCTCCATGTCGGTGAGGAAGCACAGCGTCTTGGCCACATCGGCCACCGTGGCACCCATCGATGCCAGCTGACCCTTCAGGTTCTCGACTGCCTGCGCCGTCTGTGCGGGAACGCCACCTTCGACGAGCGCGCCATCCTTGAGGCCCAATTGGCCACTGACAATGATCCAGTCGCCAGCGCGAACGGCGGGTGTGTAGGGGCCGAGGGGTTTGGTCATGGCGACATCGTAGGTCTAACCGTCGAGCTTGCCGCCCTTGAGCTGCTCCGTGAGCTCCTTGAATTCGGCCCACCGGCCGTTCGCCAACAGGCCCGCTTGCTGCGGCCACGTCGCCGGGTCCTGCACCTGAAAGCGGGGGCCGGCGGCGGTGAGCAACGACTGCAGCGTCTCGGCATCGGACTGGGAAAGCTCCCACCACGTCATGATCCTGCTGGTGTGCAGCAGGTTTGCAATTTTGGGCCCGATTCCCTCGACGACGGTGAGATCGTTCAGCCGAATCTTCTCGCCGAGCACTTCGGCACCTGCGACCAGATCGGGGTCGGGCGGCGCCGTACTGAGGTGATGTTTCGCGAGCACACCGTGTAGATCGGCAATGGCTGCGTCCTGATTCCACAGCCGGGCGCGCAGGTCGCCAATGGTCGCCTCGTGAGCGGCGACCAGCGCACCCAAACGATCGATCTCCGAGTTCGGCCAGCAGCGGCGCCGCGCGCGCAACTGCGTCGGCGTTGGCCGCAGCCGTGGTGTTCGCAGCGACGGCGGCACGACATTCGGCCAGCTCCACCCGCAGTCGTTCGTTCTGGGCCACGACCTGTTCCACCTGCTTCACCTGGCCGCGCAACTGGATGAGTTCGGGCGAGTCCAACGGAACCGCGAACCCCTCCTGCTCGTCAGGCTCATCGTCGGAGACTGGCGACTCCCCCGCGCGACGCAGTCCGCGCAGCATCCAGCCGACCGCTAGACCGACGGCAGCAGCAGCAATCAGCCACAACGCCCACTTCGCAAGTGTGTAGGGCACGGTTCGTGTTCCTTGTCTCGAAATATTTGTTAGGTGGTCGTGACGCCGAAAACCACTCGGCGGCTCTTCTCGGGCAGTTCGGTGCCATTGCTGTCAGTGATCAGTTGCGTCATCCCAAAGCCCACGAAGGTCATGCCGGCCGCGGGCACGCCTTGCAGGACCAAGGCGTCGCGCACCGACGCCGCGCGCTGCTCACTGAGGGTCAGGTTGCGGCCCGGATCGCCCTCACTATCGGTGTGGCCCTGCACCTCGATGGACACACCGTCGTACCGCTTGGCAATACCAGCGACCTGCTGCACGGTGCCGAGCGAGGCGGCGCTGATATCGGTGCTGCCCTTGTCGAACAAGATCGGTTGGGCGGCAACAAGCGCATTGAGTTCCGCCTCCAGCGCCGCCGCCTGGCTTGGGGTCGCCGCGGGGCGCGGGGAGAGCGTGGCCGCGACCCCGACGCTGGCGGCCGCCGCACCCATCGCCGCTCGGTCAGCCTCGGTCGCGTAGGTGCCATTGAGGGCCACGGAGCTGCCGTTCCAACTCAGCTGGCCAGCTACCAACCGCGTCGGCATCAACACCATGAGGGCGAGCACACCGTCGAACTGCGGGCCGGGAACCGCGGCCAGCCGGGGGTCGATGGTCAGAGTGGAGATCAGGTTGCCGGGTGCCACCGTGTTCGTCGCACGATCAGCGAGCACGAAGCGTTCCAAGTCATTCGCAACGGCGCCTTCCAGCTCGAGTTGGCCGTTCTCGAGGCCGACCGTGAACTGCATTGCCGCCGCCTGCTCAGTGGTCGTGGTGGCGGGAGTGGTCGTGGTGGCGGGAGTGGTCGCGGTGGGGGCCGTGGTGGCGGGCACCGTGGTGGAGGGAGCGGTTGTCGACGGCGGAGCAGTACTCGCGACGGTCGTCGATAGCGAGGTTGTCGTGACCAACGAGCCGCCGGCACTGCACGACTGCGCAGCATCAATAGCTCGCACACCCCACACGTTGCGCGCCAGCGTCAAAGCCTGTTCGACGTCGGCCAATGGGTCGGCACACGTCAGCGTTCCGTCTTGGCCGGAGAACTCAGCCCTCGCAGTGATGCCATTCGCGGCAAGGCTCGACTCCACGCGCCGGGCCAGGTCGGCCTGGGTTCGCGGCACCTGCACGATGGCCCCAGCAACGAACACCACGGACAGTGCAAGCGCGCCACCGAGAATGATCCCGCGCGCTGGGGGCTCTGTGGCAAAGGTCATCGCACGGCAGACTCGCACGCTGTGAATCAGTCACGCAACCGAAGTACGGTTCCAGGCGTGAATTTCTCGCGTCGCCAGGTCATCGCAGTCGCCGGCGGTGCAGTACTTCTCGCTGCTTGTGGCGACTCGACCACGCAAAAAGCACGGATCCTCGTGCAGCGTTTTCCAACGGAACCGCTGCTCACGCCCGGTGCGATTCGCCTGCCCATCTCGCTGGCCGACGATGTCAGCATGCTCAGCGATGGACCGGCGACACTGGCCGGCTGGATTGAAACCGACGACGAGGCACGCACTCGTATCACTGACGTCACCGGCGTGCGTCGCCGCGAGGGCATCCCCACGCCGTATTGGGAGTTCCGTGCGACGGTGTCGCAGAAGGGCTCGTACACGCTGCGGGTGACGGACGACGACGGGTTCGGCGCCAGCTTCGAGGTGTACTCGCCTGCTGACGTCGTGTCACCGCTCACCGGCGATGCGCTGCCGCCGTTCGACACGCCCACTGTCGACGACCACCGTGGCGTCGAGCCTTATTGCACGCTGTCACCCAACCCGTGCCCGCTGCACGACATGACGCTCACCGATGCACTCGCCCTCGGCAAGCCGCTGGCGTACATGGTTGGTACGCCCGCCCACTGCCAGACGGGAACGTGTACGCCTGGGCTGCAGTTCCTGATGGCCGAACACGCTCGCGTCGGCGACAAGGTCGTGATGGTGCACGCAGACGTATACGCCGACAACGCGGCCACCGAAGTGGCACCGGCGGTCAACGCGCTCGGCGTGCAGTACGAGCCGATCATCTACTTCTGTACGGCCGACGGCACCATCGTTGATCGGCTCGACGCCATCTGGGACTCGAGCGAACTGACCGAACGAATCGACGCGCTACTCGCGCTGTGATGGGGGCTAGTTCAGCTGAACGACTGGCCGCAGCCGCAGCTGCGAGTGGCGTTCGGGTTGGTGATGGCGAAGCCGGCCTGATTGAGGCCGTCCTTGTAATCCAGCGTGGCGCCCAGCAGTAGCTGAGCCGATGCCGGGTCGACAACGACGCTGACCTGGTCGGGGCCGAACTGGGCCTTCTCGTCGTCATCGGCGAAGTCGCCGTCGAAGAACATCTCGTAGGAGAACCCGCTGCAGCCGCCGGGGCGCACGGCCACGCGCAGGGCGAGGTCGGTTGCGCCTTCGGCTTCGAGGAGTTCCTTCACCTTGCGGGCGGCGTTATCGGTGACCGTGATCATGGCGAATCTCCTTGCGAGACGTGAGGTGCGGGTGGCGGGCCGGAGGTGATTCCGGAGCCGTGAAAGCAGTGTAACTGGGAATTACCGTAGCATTGACTTCGTGATTACAACGCCGCCGAGCGCCGATGAGGTGACCGAGCTGTTGCGCGCGGTGATCGACCCCGAACTGGGCGCCGACATCGTCACATTGGGCATGGTTCCTGGCGTCTCGGTGGCCGACGATGGCGTCGTCACCGTCGGCATCAAGCTGACCATCGGCGGTTGCCCATTGCGGGCGCAGATCAAGAAGGACGTCGAGACGCGGGTCGCCGTGCACCCCGGTGTCACGAAGGTGAAGATCGACTGGGGTGAAATGACCAGCGAGGAGCGCAGCGATGTCATGCTGAAGGCGCGCTGGAACGCACGCGAGAACGCCACCGACACCGCCATCCCGGTGACGACGCGAGTCATCGCCATTGCCAGTGGCAAGGGTGGCGTCGGCAAGAGTTCGGTCACCGTCAACCTGGCGGCCGCCGTTGCGGCGCAGGGCTTCACCGTTGGCGTGCTCGACGCCGACATCTGGGGTTTCTCGGTGCCACGCCTGCTGGGCATCGACGAGCCGCTGGAAGCACACAAGGTCGAGGGCAGCGACAAGCCGCGCATCATGCCCAACGAACTGGTCGTCGGTCGCGGGCTCTCCAAGGGTCTGTTGAAGGTCGTCAGCACCGGCTTTCTGGTCGGCGAAGATACGGCACTGATGTGGCGCGGGCTGATGCTCACCAAGGCCGTCGAGCAGTTCCTCAACGACGTCGAGTGGGGAGAGTTGGACTACCTGTTCATCGACATGCCGCCCGGCACCGGCGACGTGCAAATGGGTCTCGCTCGAATGCTGCCGCGTACGGACCTGCTGATCGTCACCACACCGGCACTGGCCGCCCAGAAGGTCGCCGCACGCGCCGCCGACATGGCCCGCCGCAGCTTTCTGCGCGTCTGCGGCGTCATCGAGAACATGAGTGCGTTCACGTGCGAGCACGGCACCTCCTACGCACTGTTCGGCGAAGGTGGCGGGCAGGCGCTGGCCGATCAGGTGGGTGTCCCGCTGCTCGGCCGTATTCCGCTGGAGGCAGCAGTGGCTGCCGGCGGCGACGCCGGTGCGCCCGTCGCGCTCGACGGCACGGGTGCCGCGGCGGACGAGTTCCGCGCCATCGCCCGACGCATCGTCGAGGAAGTCGCCCCACCCACGAACATGGCCGGCTGCAGTGCCCGCATGCTCAACATGGTTGCCGCCGCCCTCGACGCCAACGACGCCGCCAAAGCTGCCACCGACTAGGGCAGCGAGTCGTAGTCCGGGTCGGCCGGCATGGCGATCCCGGCCATGCGCCCTTCGGGGGTGAGACGAATCTTGGGCAGGATGCACGGCGGCGTGCCCACAGCCCAGGCCGCTTCCATCGCGCTCGCCACCGACTCGTGCGCATCGAGGAAGCGCAGATTGGTCACGGTCGGCGGCATCAACTGCAGCTCGCCTGCTTCGAAGAGCGTGAGTGCGTCGGCGGGGCGCACCCACATGCTGGCGACAGTCTCGTTGTCGTCATGATGCGACGTCTGGCCAGCTGGGCTGGCCGCCATGAAAAACCGCGTGTCGAAGCGACGAGCAGTCTCACCCCTGGGCGTGATCCAGTGACTCATCCACGGCAGCGAATCTGTTGCCAGCCGCAGCCCGTGCTCGGCGGCGAGCGCCCGCACGTCGACCTCCCCGTCGTACACCGCAGTGCGGTGAGCAAGCGCCGGGTGCCCGTCGCCGACCATCTCGCCATTGGCATCGACTGCGAGCAGCACGCCGGCTTCCTCGTAGCACTCGCGAACCGCCGCAACCCGGTAGCCCTCGTCGCCTTCTCCATCGGCAGTGTCCACCTTGCCGCCCGGGAACACGTACATGCCACCGGCAAACGCGGCGTTCTGTGTGCGCCGCAGCATGAACACCTCCACGCCCGCCGCCGTATCGCGCAACAACATCACCGTCGCCGCCGCCTTGACAGGTACCTCCACATCAGCCATGCGGGCACCGTACACACCGATAGGGTCGTTGACGTGCTCGTATGGATGGACTTGGAGATGACCGGCCTGGAGCCGGGCCGCAACGTGATCGTGGAGATTGCGACCATCGTGACCGACGACGATCTCAACATCGTCGCTGAGGGCCCCGACCTCGTCGTGCATCAGCCCGAGGAAGCGCTGACGCTCATGGACCAGGTCGTCATCGACATGCACACCAAGAGCGGGCTGCTCGACCAAATTCGGGCCTCTACCATCACCCTCGAGGAGGCCGGCGCGCAGACGCTGGCGTTCATCAAGGAACACGCGCCCGAGGCCCGCAAGGTGCCGTTGTGCGGCAACTCGATCGGCATGGACCGCCGCTTCCTCGCCGCGTACCTGCCCGAGATCGAGAACCATCTGCACTACCGCAGCGTCGACGTCAGCAGCGTCAAGGAGCTGGTGCGCCGCTGGTACCCGGGCTTGCTGAACACCCGCGTCATGAAGGCCGGCAGCCACCGCGCGCTCGACGACATTCGCGAGAGCGTCAACGAGCTGCAGTTCTACCGCGAGCACGTCTTCGCGCCCTCGTCCGGCTTCGTACTGCCCGCAGCCGCGGTCGCAATTCCGTCGACGAAATAGGGCGCGTCAATAAATAGGTTGACGTTCGTTTGCGAACGTGGTTGCCTAGTCACTGATGCGCCGCGAACGGCGGCGCATCACGACCACGGAAGAGAACGAAGAACCATGCAGCACACGGACCTCGCAACAGAACTGGCCTCCGTAGCCAGCGCTGCGCGTTCGTGCGGCGATTTTGGTCACGGCTACCAGTGGCGTATGCGTGTTGCAGGCAACCCGATGAACGCACCGTTCATGAGCACGACACAGCTTATGAATGCGTCCATCAATGCAACCGCAACCAAGCGCACGGCCCGACACCTCGGGATGCTCACGACGTAACGAACGTCGCAAGCTCCACACCGAGGCCGTCGGGATCGCAAGATCCTGGCGGCCTTTCTGGTTTTTCCACCCGTCTTTCGTCCGAGAGGAACACATGTACACACTGAACGAAACCGAAACGCTGAATGAGAGAGACATTCAGACCACCTTCAATGAGCTCGTCGAGCCAATGGCGGTGCGCGTCGCAAAGCCGCGCTGCGCCGACGGCAACGGCACCCTCACCCACCTGTTCTTCTCGGACATCCCGCTCGACACCGCCCGCGCCAAGGCCATCTGCAGCAAGTGCGCACTTGCCGAAGATTGCTTGACGGGTGCCATCGAGCGAGCTGAGCCGTGGGGTGTGTGGGGTGGCGAGCTGATTGAGAACGGCCGCATCGTCGCCAACAAGCGGCCTCGCGGTCGGCCACCCAAGCACCCACGCCCGGTCGTGGTCATCGACGAAGTACCGATTCCACCGCACCTCTTGCGAGTGCGGACGGATCGAGTCGCATGATCAACACCGCGTGACGCCGGGTGGGTTTGTGACCCTGAAAGAACGACATGGGAATGCAAACCCACCCGGCCCGGTTAACAGCTTCGGCTTGATCGGCCCCAGATCGCCGGTCGATGGCAACGCATACTGCGACCCATCGGCTCGCAAGCCGCCGGCCCCCTGCGACTGTGCTGCCCTTTCCCCCCGAGGGCAGCGCGGCAGGGGGCTGCGAGCGGGTTCATCAAGCCGGCTCCGACAGGCACCCGCAGGGACACGCCGGTAACGTGGCGCCGTGAAGGTTCGTCCGCGGCTATTGGTCGTGTCCCTGTTGATCGCCGCAGTCGTTTCGCTAGGCCTCGGCTGGGCAATCGCCCGCACCGGTAACGACCCGTCGCGAACCGTCGCTGTCACCGATGAGGGCACCGACGACGCATTGCAGCCGCCGACGCTCGAGACCAATGCCGTCGTCAAGGGCGACCAGTTGCCCGACGTCAACGTGCAAACGCTCGACGGCACCGAGGTAGCGGTCCGCTCGCTCGTCGGGCAGCCGATGGTGATCAACGTCTGGGGGTCGACGTGCACAGCTTGTGTGATCGAGCTGCCCGAGTTTGCCGCCGCCCATCTGATCTACGGCGACAAGGTGCGCTTCGTCGGCATCAGCTACCTCGGCGCCAC
>JANLPB010000116.1:0-17693 GCA_031366885.1 Ilumatobacteraceae bacterium | reverse complement strand
CCTGCAGCACTGGCAGGTCACCGGATTTTGCGGCATCCAGCAGCACACGAGAGAAGCCCGGATAGTTGTAGATGTATTCCACGCCCAGAATGCCGCTGATCAAGTAGCCGACCTGCACCGACATGACAGTGATGGTGGGGGCGATGGCGTTGCGCAGCACATGGGTGCGCATGACCTGTGAACCCGATAGACCCTTCATCGACGCCGTCCGCACGTAATCAGAGTCGAGCGCTTGAATGGTGCCGGCGCGCATCATGCGGGCGATGTAGCCGAAGTACGCCAGCGCAAGCGCCATGGCCGGAATCAGCAGGAATCGCAGCTGGCCGAACAATGACAGCTTCTCGGCTTCAGTGCTGTAGACGGGTTCCAGCCAGCCAAGCTTGAGTCCCAGCCCGACCATCAGTAACGCGCAGGTGACGAACTCGGGAATCGATGACGCGGCCAAACCGAACAGCACAATTGCCCGGTCAGTCTTGCGGTCGCGGAACTTGGCGGCGATCAGCCCGCCGCCGATGGAAATCGGCGTGGTGATGATCAGTGCCAAGACGGCGATCTTGGCGGTTTTGGCGAGCGGGGTACGCAGGTACTCCCACACTCCGTACTGCGGGTACTTCCACGAGTTCCCGAAGTCGAACGTGAACAGCCCCTTGATCAGTCGAAAGTACTGCGTGAGAAAGGGATCATTGAGACCGTTGAGGGCTCGGAACTGTTGCACTGAGGCCTCGGGCGCCTGTGCGCCGAGAATGAGCCTGGCGGAGTCGCTGGGCAGAAACCACGTCATCAGGAAGACGATCGTCGCCAACAGCCAGAGTGTGACGAGTGAGAGCAACACACGCTTGACGATGTATCGAAACATTGGCCGTCCTTCGCCGACTTGGCGGGGTGGTCTGAACTAGTGAACTCGTGAAAGGCAGATATTCGAAAGGGGGCTGGCCGCAGGTGCAGCCAGCCCCCTTTCAACCGCTCGATTCAGACCTGTGCGGCCTTTTGGAACAACGTGTGGCCGAGGGCGGTGAACTCGACCCCGGTGAACGACTTCGAGAAACCGCCGAGGGCGTTGTACCGGTAGGCGATTGCCGCCGGCACGTCCTCCCACATCGTGGACTCAATCTTCCCGCACGCCACCTTGCGAGCAGCCTCTTCGCCGCTGGACTGGTACTCCAGGATGGCTGCGTCGAGTGCATCGCTTGCGTACTGCGAGCTGTTCCAGTCGCCGCCGCTCCTGAATGCCTTCAGCAGGTAGATGTCGGGAGTTGGGCGGTGGCCGTAGTCGACGATGCCCAGCTCGGCCGAGCCTGCGCACGGGTAGGTGACGCACCACTGTGTGCCGTAGAACGTGGAGTCCGACTCGACATTGAGCGTCAGGTCGAAGCCTGCGTCGGCGAGCTGCAACTGCAGCAGTTCTGCGAGCTGCGGGATCTCCTGCAGGTCGACAGCGTTGAGCGTGGCCTTGATGCCGTCTGGGAAACCGGCATCTGCCAGCAGTGCCTTGGCAGCATCGGTGTCGCGCACGCGCTGGTCGACTGCATCGGGATCGAAGAAGGTGTACAGGTCGAAAATGACGTGGTCGTTGGCGACGCTGGCCTTACCCGCAAACAGGGTTTGCACCAGTTCGTCGCGGTCGATGCCAAGAGCGAATGCCTGACGAACACGCTTGTCGATGAACTGTCCTTCGTCGCAACCGAACCAGATCTGACGGTGGTTCGCGGCATCGACTTCGACGACGTTGAAGTTGGCGTCGTTGATGAGCGCGTCGCCGCCGACCACCGAGAACTGCTGAATGGCGTCGACCGAACCGCCCGACATGGCAGTGACCTGCGCTGCGAGGTCGGAGAAGAACTGCATGTCGATTGCCTCGAGTGCGATGGCGCCGCCCCACCATGCATCATTGCGCTTCCACTTGATGCCGGTGTTCGGGTCGTACGTGTCCATGATCCACGGCCCGGTACCGGCGGGCGTCGCGTCGAGCGTGCTGCCCGACACAAAACTTGCCGGGGTGATGGCCGACTGTGGGTTGAAGATGGACACGAGGTACGGGAGGCTGGCGTTCGGCGAGTCAAGCTTGACGACAACGGTGAGGTCGTCGGTGGCCGTGACCGCACCAGCCACGAGGCGCTGCGTGGGTTTGGCATCGGCGGCCGGCGGCGGTGCGTCGGGATCGTCCTCAGTGGGCAGCGAGCCGCCCAGACCGTCACCCACGGCTGCAATTCGGCCCAGGGTGGCGACGACGTCGGCGGACGTGAAGTCGGAGCCATCGTGCCACTTGACACCTTCGCGAAGCGTGAAGGTCCACTCGGTGGAGTCGGCGTTTGCCGCCCACTCGGTGGCAAGCATCGGGCCAATGCCGGCGCCCTCTGGGCCGGTGAGGTACTCGAAGGACTGTGCAATCACGTTGTAGGTGCCGAGGTCAACCATCGCGATCGGGTCAAGCGGGCTTGCCGGCTTGGTGGAGGCGACCCGAATGGTGCCGCCTGCGACGGCCGTCCCACCGGTGGTGGTGTCGGGTGCAACAGTGGTGTCGCCCCCGGCAACAGTGGTGTCGCCCCCGACAACCGCATCGGTGGTCTTCGTGTCGGACTTGTCGTCACCGCATGCAGCCATGACCACGCCGAGGGCGGGAATAGCGAGACCGGCACCGACAAGCTGACGACGGGTGAACTGGCCTCGCAACTGGAGGCCCTGAGTGGCTTCGGTGTCCATGTGATCCATGGATGCATTCCCCCTTGAAAAAGCGACCCTGATCGGTCGTGGTGCGGAAACATAGTTCGGTGTAGTTGACAGGTCAACCATTGCGGGCAATTCGTTGTACAAGTGCACCGTGAATTGCTTGTCGCCGGAGTGTCAGCCCGTCGGTACCATCAGCGCATCATGATGCGCTCATGCGCGCATGCGGAGGCCCTGCGGGTCGAGCACGGCCTCGTGTTGCAGGATTGCGGGACGGCGGCGGCCAATGATCTCGATCTCGAAGCCGGTGCCACTCGTCGCCAATTCGGCGGGGATGTAGCCGAGCGCGAGCGAGACACCGCTGTAGTGGGCATAGCCGCCGCTGGTGATCCAGCCGACGACTTCGCTGCCATTCGGACCGTGGTGCCACACGGGCTCGTCGCCGATGACGTCGGCCGGGGCTTCAGGATCCGTCTCGACTCGGAACATAACCAACTTCCGCTTCGGACCACCATTGGCGATCTCCGCCTCGACGGCCTCGCGGCCGATGAAGTCATGGTCGAACTTGAGGACACGATCCATGCCGGCTTCCAACGGCGTATAGATCGGCCGGTACTCGCGGTACCACGTGCCGAAGTTCTTCTCCAGCCGCATCGTGATCAACGAGCGGAAGCCGAACAGGCGCATGTCGAACTCTTGGCCGGCCTCCCAGATGAGATCGAACAAGTAGCGCTGGTACTCGGGCTGCATCCAGATCTCGTAGCCAAGGTCGCCCGAGTACGTCATGCGTGAGAGCCACACGGGTGCCATACCGATATCGACATTACGGAAGGCCATGAACGGGAAGTCCTTCGACGCGAGCGACGTGTCGGTCAGCTTCTGAAGTACGTCACGCGACCTCGGCCCCGCAATTGTGAGCCCCACCATCGAGAGGGCAAGCACCTCGAACCGGATCTGCGAGTTCTCCGGCATGTGCGCCAGGAACCAACGCGGGTGGTGCACTTCGGCTGCCTGCGAACCGAAGAGAAAGAACTCGTCGTCTCCAATGCGCGACACGGAGAACTCGCCTTCGATACGACCCTGTGGGTTGAGCATTGCGGTGAGGTTGGTGCGGCCGATCTTGGGCAGTGAGTTGGTGAACAAACCTTGCAGCCACTCGGCCGCGCCCGGCCCACTGACCTTGTACTTCGCGAAGTTGGAGGCTTCGCTGAACCCGACGCGTTCGCGAACGGCGCGCGATTCCTCGGCGACCAGCTCGAACGCGTTCGAGCGATAAAAGGTGACGTCCTCCTTGGGTTCCTTGCCAGGCTTCTGGAACCACAGTGGATGCTCGAGGCCAAACCCGGCGCCCCACACCGCGTTGTGGTCGGTGAGGCGATCGTAGATCGGCGTCGTGAGCAGTGGGCGAGCAGCGGTCAGCTCCTCGTTGGGGAACGTGATGCGGAAACGGCGCGAGTAGTTCTCGCGGACCTTGGCATTCGTGTACGCAAGCGTTGCGTAGTCTCCGTAGCGGGCGACGTCCATGCCCCAGATGTCGGCGCCCGGGTCGCCGTGCACCATCCAGTTGGCCAACGAGAGACCGACGCCGCCGCCCTGCGAGAGCCCGGCCATGACGGCGTTGGCCATCCACATGCCGCGCATGCCTTTGATTGGACCGATGAGCGGGTTGCCGTCCGGGCTGAATGTGAAGGGGCCGTTGACGAACTTCTTGATGCCCGCCTTGCCGACGAGCGGGAAGTGCTCGAACGCCTTTTCCAGTTCCGGGGCGATGCGGTCGAGGTCGTGCGGGAGCAGCTGGAACACGAAGTCCCATGGCGTCTCCTTCGGCGCCCACGGACGGTTGTCCTGCTCGTAGGTGCCCAGGAGGATGCTTTGGCCCTCCTGGCGGGCGTAGATCTCACCTGCGAAGTCGATCATGTGCGGAAGCTCGCGGCCGCGGGTCTGGTTGTACTCGATGACTTCCGGCATCGGCTCGGTCATCAGATAGTGATGCTCCATCGCGAGAACGGGAAGTTCCAGGCCAGCCATGCGGCCGACTTCGCGAGCCCACAGGCCGCCGGCATTGACCACGTGCTCGGCATGGATGGTGTGGTCGCTATCGGTGATCACGTCCCACGTGCCGTCCTGTCGCTGTTGCAGATCGGTGACCCAGGTGTCGGTGTACACCTCTGCGCCGCGGTTCTTGGCACAGATGGCGTACGCGTGCGTCACGCCGTAGGGGTCGACGCTGCCTTCGTCCTCGTCGTACAACGCTCCGACGAAGAACTTCTCCTCCAACAGTGGGTTGAGCTCTTTGGCTTCCCTCATGGAGATGATCTCCATGTGCATGCCCAGGTAGCGGCCGCGAGCCTGCGCCATCCGCAACCAGTCCAGTCGCTCGGGGGTGTCGGCTAGTTGAATTCCGCCGGGCAGGTGGATGCCGCAGTCCTGGCCGGATTCCTTCTCGATTTCCTTGTACAGGTTGACCGTGTACTGCTGGAGGCGGGCGACATTAGGGTCGCCGTTCAGCGTGTGCATACCGCCCGCTGCGTGCCACGTACTGCCAGCCGTCAGCTGCTTGCGTTCCAACAGGACAACGTCGCTCCAGCCTGCCTTGGTGAGGTGATACAGAACACTGGCGCCGACTACACCGCCGCCGACGACGACCACCTGTGCGGATGACTTCATTGCATTCCCCTTGTTGAAGTTAGTAATCGGTGGCGACGCCGCCCTCGGCGACCCGACGGTCGACGAAAGCGCGAAGCTCGGCCTTGACGGCAGGGTCCATCGCCGGAGCTTCGTACGCGGCGAGGTACTGAGTGACCAGCTGCTCGACCTTCTGGTCTCCGGTCGGGCTGCCCGCTTCCTGCCATGACTCGTAGTTGCGCCAATCCGATACCAGCGGCTTGTAGAACGCAGTGCGGAAGCGGTCCTGAGTGTGCTGCGTGCCGAAAAAATGGCCGCCCGGGCCGACTTCCTCGATGGTGTCGATTGCCAAGGTCTCGGCATTCACCGGTACCGGCTCGAGAATGGCTGCAACCATTCCGAGAAGGTCGGCATCGAGCACCATCTTGCCCAGGCTGGCGTGCAGCCCGCCTTCCATCCAGCCGGCGCCGTGCATCAAGAAGTTGACGCCACCCATGATGGCTCCCCACAGCGCGAACACACTCTCATACGCCGCCTGCATGTCGAGAGCGTTGGCGGCGCACACGTTGCTGCTGCGGTACGGGAACCCATAGCGGCGAGCCAACTGGCCGCCGATCATCGCGGTGCGCACGTACTCCGGCGTGCCGAACGCGGGTGCGCCCGACTGCATGTCAACGTTGGAGGTGAAGCCGCCGTACATCACCGGCGCGCCCGGGTTGATCGTCTGCACGAACGTAATACCGCCGAGGGCCTCGGCGTTCTGCTGGGCTACGGCACCAGCAAGAGTGATCGGCGCCATGGCCCCTGCGAGCGTGAAGGGCGTGACCACTACGGGTTGATTGTGTGTCGCGAACTCGATCATCCCTTGGGCCATCGGGCTGTCCAGGCGCAGGGGGGAGTTGGTATTGACGACCGTGATGACGGAGGGCTCACGATCGAGCGTGGCCATATCGACGCCTCGCGCGATGCGGACCATCTCAAGGACGTCCCGGTTGCGCTGACGGCCGAGGCTGTAGCAGTGAATGCCCTTGTCGGTCAGGGTCAAGATGTCGTAGCTGGCCTCGAGGTGTCGGATGCTGTGATGCAGGTCCACCGGCTCGACGGGATAGCCGCCGATGTAGTGGACGATGTTGAGCATCTGCGCCAGCTTCAGCAGATCTTGGAAGCCTTGGCGATCACCCGTGCGGCGGACACCGTGGCGATCGATGTAGTGGGGGGCACTGCCAACGGTGCCGAACATCATCGACCGGCCGCCCACGCGCAAATTGTGCTCCGGGTTCCAATTGTGCAACGTGAACTCGCTGGGCGCTTTCGCGACGGACGTTTCGACCATCTCCCGTGAAAAACGCACTCGGTGCGTCGACTCGTCGACGTCGGCACCGGCCTCGCGCATGATGGTGCGCGATTCGCCGTCGATGAACTCCATGCCGATGCGCTCGAGAATGTTGAGGCTGGCCTCGTGGATGGCTTCCAGCTCGTCGGCAGACAGCACTTCGGTGTGGTTCAACCGCATGCTGGGTTGCCGGAACGGGGCCTGATAGGGGAGACGTGGCCCGCGGTCGGACCGGGCCCGTCCACCGCGTCGCCCCTCCGAGTGGGTTTTCGCCGGCGGCGTTTTCGCCTGCTCAACGGGCTCCTGCTGCATGTCGGTCACAACTTTCGACACTACACGCTCGAGCGAATTCCTTGTACGGTCGTCTCAGGAATTCACACTTCGGGTTCACGGTAGGGTCGCCGCGTGAGTGTGATCGCAGGCGTACGCGCCACCACCGTCAACGTCCCAATGGTCGCTCCCTACCGGTTTTCGTTCGGTTCGTTGGCGAGCTTCACCACCACGCTGATCGAGGTGACCGACAGCGACGGACTGGTCGGCATCGGTGAGTCGCCTCACGGCGACCTCTCCGCGTTGGTGGAAGAGATGGGCCGCCGGTTGAACGGTCTGTCGTTGGAAGCCACCAACGAGGCCGAAGCCCGCTGCGTGCCGCGGTCCGGTTTCAGCCTCTGGGTCGACGGCGCAGCCGAGCGTCGAGCGTTCGGTGGCATTGAGATTGCGCTATACGACCTTCGCGCGCAGCGCGCCGGGGTGTCATTGGCCGAGTTCCTTGGTGGTCGCCTACGCGACGAGGTGGAGTTCACGGAGTACTTCGCGTTGCGAGAAGGAATGGAGAGCACACCCGACGACGTCGTTCGCTACTGCGTGCAGATGGCGGAGCGATTTGGTTCGACCGTGTTCGAGGGGAAACTCGGCGTGTTGGACGTACCGACGGAGATTTCGATGGTCGCTCGACTCGTCGCGGAGCTTGGGCGTGGGCGTGTACAACGATTGGACGCCAATGGCGCCTACAGCGTTGCGACGGCCCGTCAGGTCTGTCATCAACTTGCCGACCTCGGCGTCTCCTGGCTCGAGGACCCTTGTCGCACGCTCGACGAGACGGCGCGTCTACGGGCGGACGGCGTCCCGATCTCGTTCTCCACGCACGAGCCTTCGCTGGTGCGCGCCGCACGGACGGGAGTTCCCGACGGACTCTGTCTGGACATCGCTGAGCTAGGCGGAATCCGCCGGACGCAAGATTTCGTGCGTGCGTGCGCCGCACTTGGAATCGACTTCTGGTGCTACAGCGGCGATGCAGGTGTGATGACGGCTGCCTACCTCCACCTCACCGCCACGGAGCCGTCGATGATTCGTCCGCACCAGTCGCTGTTCCGGTTCACCGCCGATGTTGCGATCGAGCAGGGTCACTACTCGCCGATCGGCGGCGTCTTGCCAGTGCCGACTGCGGCGGGCCTGGGTGTTTCCCTCGATCCTGTGGCGGTGAAGAGGATGCACGAGGCCTTCTTGAGGCACGGAGCAATGGCTGCCGGCGGTGGCGCGAGCTATCGGTCGGAGTACCGCCAGCAGTAAAGCTGCAAGTCGGTACGGTCGTTCCGGTAATATGCGGTCGACCGAGCCGGGCACGCGGCCGGTGAGTGGGTGGAGGCGGAATTGTCGAATGACACTTCCCAACTGAATACGAAGTCGTCCGACGAGGGATCTCAATCGAACCAGCGGCGGCGTCCTGTCGAATGGCCGACGGTTGCGCTCCTTGTTGCGTTCTTCGCCGGGTGGTTCGCGGTCGTGCTGCTGCACGAGTCGATTCCTTGGCCGCTGCAGTTGGCCGCGACGGTTGCCCTCGGTGGGTTGTGGATGTCGTTGGGTCACGAGCTTCTGCACGGCCATCCGACTCGATGGAACTGGGTCAACACCGCCGTTGGGTTCGTCCCGCTGTCGCTGTGGGTGCCGTTCACGCGCTACAAGGCGTTGCACATCAAGCACCACCGCAGCGATCTCACCGACCCCGAAGACGACCCGGAGTCCTTCTACGTGGCGCCCCCGTCATGGCATCAGGCCAGCCCGTGGCGGCGTCGCTACTTCCTGTTCATGCGCACCATCCCAGGTCGGCTGACGCTCGGCGTGCCGCTGGGTATCGTGCGCTACTGGCGCGGCGAAGTTCGCTCCGCGCCGGCTGGCGGCATCGGGGTGCCGTGGGCAGTTCATCTCGTCGCCAGTATCGGGCTGTGCTGGTGGCTGTTCGGGGTTGTCGGCTTCAGTCCGTGGATCTACGTGTTGGGCTTCTGCCTCGGCGGTTCATCGTGCACCCAGTTGCGTTCATTCGTCGAGCACGCTGCAGTCGCAGAGGGCACGCGGAGCGCGGTGGTGAAGGCCAGCCCGCCAATGGCACTGCTGTTTTTGAACAACAACCTGCATCACACGCACCACGCCGTGCCGCAACTTGCCTGGTACAAGATTCCGGCCGCGCACCGCGAAATGGGGTCAGACGCGTTGGCCGACTCAGGCGCAGGTCTCTACTCGGGCGGCTACTGGGAAGTCGTGCGGACCCACTTCTTCAAGCCGTTCTGCCAGCCCGATCATCCGCTGTCATCGGGTGCTCGCCCATACGGATCTCGCGGCATTTCGTGACAGCTACGCCGGGCGACCCGATGGTCGCATCGCTGGCGATGTATCCGTTCCTCCCGCTGCGCGACGCGACCGATTCGTTGTGGCGTGTCGTTCGGTCACACCTTGGCTGGGGCCCCACGGAGCTGGAGTGGGATGTCGTGACGCCCGAGGTGTGGCTGCATCCGGACCTGTTCGTCGCGCAGACGTGCGGCTGGCCGCTGGTGTCCCGCCTGGCCGACTCGATGGCTGTGGTGGGCACGTTCGACTACGACGTGCCCGGGGCGACTCACGGGCGCTATCAGTCGGTGTTGATCAGCCGCGAGGCGGTGCCGTTCGAGGTGCTCCGCGAGCGGCCGGGCGTGGTCGCAGCGCGTAACGCTGCTGACAGCCTGTCCGGCGGGGTGAGCCTGAATGAAGCCTGGGGCGGGGTGCCTCCCCTCCTGGTTGAGACCGGTTCGCATGCCGAGAGCGTGGGCGCCGTCGCCGGTGGTCGCGCCGACGTTGCATCGATCGACGCCGTCAGCTGGGCGCTGCTCAGTTCGCTGGAGCCCGATCTGGTTCGTGACTTGTCAGTGGTGGGCAGCGGGCCGCTGGTGCCGTGCCTGCCGGTCGTTGTACCGCTGCGCTACGGCTCACATGTCGACGAGCTGCGAACGGCCTTCACCGCGGCGACCGCCGACCCTGCGGCCGCCGGCGCATGCGCGGCGCTGCGGATTCAGGGCTTCGTGCATCTCGACCTCGAGGACTACTTGCCTCTGCTGTCGCTGCGCTCAACCTGAGCGTCGCGATGTGAACTGACTGCTCTGAAGGAGCGATTGCTGAGGTGCGCCCGACCTGTTCGGGTCGCCGCCGCCCGGCCGCACCTTTGGAATGATTCTCGTCTTTCAGATTTGGACACGTTGCTTCGCCAGCGGCAACTTGATCTGACTCGCCGCCGCAGCGACTTCGACCTGCATCGTCAATTGGTCACGCACTCAGCGACTGGTACAGCACTCTGGCCGATCTAGCCCCCGGCAAGGTGTCTTGGAAGTTCCCGTCGGAGCTACCGACTGTCATCAGGTGGACCGATACGAGATGGAGCTATTGGTGTTGGATGGGCCGGTTGCCGAGGAAGCGATGGCGCGCAACTACCGCGGATGGGCCGCGGTAGTTGCTCTCGTTGGTTCACTTCTCGCGCCCGTCCGGGCTAGTTCTATTTGTATATGGGTGGTGCGCCGCGTGGTTCGGAGGTCGACCGCTTGCCGTCGAAAGTGGTGAAGAATGCTTCGCCGTTGGGCATCAGATCGATGGTGATGTTCTGTTGGTGCACATGGTGGTGATGTCTGGAGCACAACAGGATCAGGTTGTCGTAGTCGGTTTTTCTGCCGCGTCGCCAGTAGTGGATGTGGTGCGCATCGGTCCATTTCACAGGCCGATCGCAGCCGGGGTAGCGGCAGCAGCCGTCGCGCGCGGCGAGTTGCTTGAACAGTCGCGACGGCGCAGTTCGGGCGGTGCGTCCGAAGCTGAGTGGTGCCCCGCTGGCGTCGCGCAAGATGACGTGGATGCGACAGTCGCACAGGTAGGTGTCAGCACAGGCGGGTGACATCGGGCGTTGAGAATCGACGTTGACACCCTCAGGACGCTCGGTCACAACAGTGGACGCGTCTGCGGACAGGGTGACGTTGGGGAGGTTGCGGGGCCGTTCGTTGCCCGCATGGTTTTTGTTGAAGAACGCAGCGATGTCGAACATCGCGTCACCCTGGCGCTCGGCGATGGTGCGGGTCTCTTCTTTGCCGGCGTGCGTGATCGCGGTTTGGATGGCTTTGTCGAGCTCGGTGCCAGCGGCTTCGCTCAATCGAAACGTTCCATGGGTGACATCATCCATCGTCGGGCTGTAGGTCAACTCGTTGGGCCGTTCGATGGACGGCGCTTTGTCGTTGAGGAGTGCGTCGGCGCGGTGGATCCAGTGATTGACAACCCGCACCGTCTGATGGATGTCCAACTCTTTGAGTGTCTCGACCAATCCCTCTTGGGTCTCGGCAAGGATTCCGGTGTACTTCGTCTTCCCGGTGCGGGCGGCGACATCGATCTGCGACGCCGAGAGTTCACCCGACACAGCGGCTTGGGCGAAGGCATCGGACTTGTCGAGGAAGCGTCCGTTGCGCAGCAGCTGGCTCGCTCGTTGGGGTGTCATTCGCAGATGGTTGCGTAGCCATGCGCTCATCGAGACAGTGCCGTCAAGCCCGAAGGCTCCTGTGGCTTCGAGGCGGGCGGCGGTGAGTCCAAGGAGGGCTGCCTGTCGCTCGTGTTCGGCAACGGCAGAGGCGAACTCTTCGATGTTGCGCAGGATGTCTGCTGCATGATCGTCGAGCATAGTCATAAGTACTATAGTACATGTGTTCGTTCACTAAACCGAGTCGCAAACCGTTATTCCATATAGCTTTCAGCGATATCCGAGACCAAGAAATCTCCACGGAAGATGCGCTCAGAGTGGCCGATTGCCCAAATCTGAAAGAGGAGAACCATGACAAGAATGCGGCCGACTGCTCCAGTCCCGGCAGTGGTGGAGTGCAGAGACGCTGCGGGGTTATGAGCTACCCAGTGCTCGTTCGATCGATCTCGCGCACTTGGCGACGGCGGACCGGGCGGCCACCAACGACTTGCCGGCCAAGCGGAACGAAGGGCCGACGACGCTCACCGCGGCGACCACCTTGCCGCTTGCGTCTCGGACCGGAGCAGACACGGCGGTGATGCCTGGCTCGACGGCGTCGAGGCGCACGGCAACACCGTCCGCTTCGATCTTGCCGGCCAGGGCTGCGCCGACCGCTGACGACCTACGAGGCACGCGCTGGCCCAGCCAGCTGACGTGGCGAACGGCGTGCGAACCAGGGTAGCTGGCCACGTACACGGCATGGTGGCTGTCGGCCACCTCTGCTAAGTACGCCGACTCGCCCGTCGTGGTCGCCAGTATGAGCAACGCGGCGTCGGCAAGGCGGGGGAGTGTGGCGGTAGCCGAAAGACTCCGCGCGATGCGCAGCAACTCTGGCCCGGGCAGGTAGCGGCCATCGACGTTTCGACTCGCAAAGCCGGCCATTTCCAGCGACCGCAGCTGACGGAGCGCGGTGCTGGGAGAGAGATCGACCGCCCTGGCGGCGTCGGCCAGGGCGATACCAGTGGCATGATCGGCCACCACGCGCAGCAGCGCTAATCCACGATCTGTGGCCCGGGGCTGAGATGCTGAGGAGGCTTGCGGCATGTTGCGTAGTATGACATAGTGTTGCATACAATGAAAGGCTGTTGCGCTCGATGAACTCACCCGCTGAAGTCACGTTGGGAAGCCACGGGGTCGGTCTGGCCGACGTCGTCGGTGTCGCTCGCGCCGGCACGAAGGCTCAACTAGCACCCGAAGCGCGAAGCGCAATGACCCGTTCGGCCGCGCTCATCGACGGATTCGTCGCCAGCAGCGCGCCGGTGTACGGCGTCACTACCGGCTTCGGTTCGTTGGCCAGCAGGGTCATCCCCGCTGAGCGCACAGCGGAGCTTCAGGTCGCGCTCGTCCGCTCGCACGCCGCCGGCATGGGTGACACGGTCGAGATCGAAGTCGTCCGAGCAATGCTGTTCCTGCGTGCCCGCAGCTTGGCCATGGCCTTCTCCGGCGCCCGGCCCGAGATCGTCGACCTGCAGCTCGCCCTTCTGAACGCAAACATCACGCCCGTTGTGCGTGAGCACGGCTCCCTTGGTGCCAGCGGCGACCTCGCCCCGCTCAGTCACTGCGCGCTTGCCGTCATCGGCGAAGGCGAAGTGTGGGCAGGCGGCGAAGCCGAACCGACCGCAGCCGCACTGCAACGGGCCGGCCTCACGCCCATCCAGCTGCGAGCCAAGGAAGGCCTCGCGCTCATCAATGGCACTGACGGCATCCTCGGCATGCTCTGCCTGGCGCTGCACGACCTGAGCGAACTCGCCCGCCTGGCCGATCTCACGGCGGCAATGACCGTCGAAGGTCTGCTCGGCACAGACCGAGCGTTCTCCGCGGAGCTGCAAGCTCTGCGCCCGCAGCTCGGCCAAGCCGCCAGCGCTCGCAACATCACACGAATTCTTGCCGGGTCGCCGATCGTGGCCAGCCACCGTGAGGGCGACTCACGAGTACAGGACGCGTACTCGCTGCGTTGCACACCCCAGGTGCACGGCGCCGCACAGGACACCATGGCTCACGCTCGTACCATCGCCGAGCGCGAGCTGATGTCGGCCATCGACAACCCGATGATCCTCCCCGACGGCCGCGTCGAGAGTTGCGGCAACTTTCACGGAGCCCCCGTCGGCTTCGTCTGCGATTTCCTCGCAATTGCATCCAGCGAGCTGTCCGCGATCTCCGAGCGTCGTACCGACCGAATGCTCGACGTGGCCCGCTCGCACGGTCTGCCGCCGTTTCTTTCACCCGATGCCGGGGTCAACAGCGGCATGATGATTGCGCACTACACGCAGGTGTCGATGGCGCTCGAGAACCAACGCTTGGCAGTACCTGCCAGCACGCAGAGCATGCCCACCAGCGCCATGCAGGAAGACCACGTGTCCAACGGCTGGGCTGCCGCACGCAAGCTGCGCCGTTCGGTTGCGAATTTGCGCCGAGTGCTGGCCGTTGAGCTGGTGTGCGCCGCCGCTGCCATCGATCTGCGCGGCCCGCTGCAGCCCTCCGCCGGAACTGGCGCGGCGCTGTACGTCCTGCGCGAGAAGGTCGCGGGGCCGGGCCCCGACCGTTGGCTCTCCCCCGATCTCAGAACCGCCGAACAGCTGCTCGCCGATGGCAGCGTTCTTGGAGCGGTTGAATCCGCCGTCGGCCCTCTGGAGGTGTTGTGATGTCCGGTCCCCGCCCGGTGCGCGCTGCTCGCGGTACGGATCTCAATTGTCTTGGTTGGCCGCAAGAGGCGGTGTATCGAATGATGCACAACAACCTCGACCCCGAGGTGGCCGAGCGCCCCGACGACTTGGTCGTGTACGGCGGCACCGGCCGTGCGGCGCGCAGCTGGGACGCGTTCGACGCGATGGCTCGCACGCTGACCACGCTGAAAGCCGACGAGACGATGCTGGTGCAATCCGGCAAGCCGGTCGGCGTGTTTCGCACGCACGAGTGGGCGCCGCGAGTGTTGCTCGCCAACAGCAACCTGGTACCGGAGTGGGGGAACTGGGACGAGTTCCGTCGACTAGAAGACATGGGCTTGACGATGTACGGCCAAATGACTGCCGGCTCGTGGATCTACATCGGCACACAAGGAATCTTGCAGGGCACGTACGAGTGCTTCGCGGAGATCGGCCGTCGCAAGTTCAACGGCACGCTTGCCGGCACCATCACCGTGACCGCCGGCTTGGGTGGTATGGGTGGCGCTCAACCTTTGGCGGTCACGATGAACGACGGTGTTGCACTGTGCATCGACGTGGAGGCGTGGCGCGTGCAGCGCCGGTTGGAGCATCGATACCTCGACGAGATCGCCGATTCACTGGAGGACGCCGTCGCCCGCTGCATCCGCGCCCGCGATGAGCGCCGCCCGTTGTCGGTTGGCCTGGTCGGCAATGCCGCCGAGGTCGTGCAGCAACTGCTGGACATGGACTTCCCGGCCGACATCGTCACCGACCAGACCAGCGCCCACGACCCGCTCAGTTATGTGCCCGTCGACCTCACCCCCGAGGCGACGGCCGAGATGGCGCGCACCAACCCGCAGGAGCTGATCCGTCGCAGCCGTGAGAGCATGGCGATGCACTGTCGGGCGATGGTCGGTTTCATGGACCGTGGCAGCGAAGTCTTCGACTACGGCAACAGCCTGCGCGCAGAGGCCAAGCTGGGCGGCTTCGAGAGGGCATTCGACTACCCGGGATTCACCCCCGCGTACATCCGCCCGCTGTTCTGCGAGGGCAAGGGGCCGTTCCGCTGGGTCGCGCTCAGTGGCGACCCGGCCGACATCGCTGCCACCGACAAGGCCGTGCTGGAAGAGTTCCCCGACGACGAAGGTCTGCACCGCTGGATCCGTATGGCCGGCGAACGTGTCGCATTCCAAGGTCTCCCCGCGCGCATCTGCTGGCTCGGCTACGGCGAGCGTCACCGTCTGGGCTTGCGCTTCAACGAGATGGTGCGTAGCGGCGAGCTGCAGGCGCCGATCGTGATCGGCCGCGACCACCTCGACTCGGGCTCGGTTGCCTCGCCGTACCGCGAGACTGAATCGATGATGGACGGCAGCGACGCGATTGCCGACTGGCCGCTTCTCACTGCGCTGGTCAACACCTCAAGCGGTGCAACGTGGGTGAGCATTCACCACGGCGGCGGCGTCGGCATTGGTCGCAGTATTCATGCTGGCATGGTCGCATTGGCTGACGGCACCGACCTTGCAGCCGAAAAGCTGGAGCGCGTGCTGACCACCGACCCCGGCATGGGCGTCATTCGTCACGCTGACGCGGGGTATCAGCGGGCCATCGATGTGGCCGAAGAGCGTGGCGTTCGCATTCCCATGCGCGAGGGTTGAGGCGTGCCGGTCCGCGAAATTCTCCATGTAGGAAATCCATTGCTGCGTGAGCGATCGCGCGAGATCACTCGCGACGAGCTGGCGTCACCCCAGATGCAACAGCTGATCGACGATCTCATCGAGACGATGCACGATGCCAACGGCGCAGGCATCGCCGCCCCGCAGGTGGGAGAAATGGTGCGAATCGCCACCATCGAGGTCACCGAAAACCCGCGCTACCCGTACAAGCCGCGCATCCCTCTGACGATCGTCGTCAACCCGATCATCGAGCCCCTTGACGACGAGCTGGTGGAGGTCAACGAAGGGTGCCTGTCAGTGCCGAACATGCGCGGCAACGTCATGCGCAACGTGAACGTACGTGTTCGCTGGTGGGATCGTGACGGCGCTGAGCACGATGAGATCCGGCGCGGGCTGACTGCGGGCACCTTTCAGCACGAGTGCGATCACCTTGACGGAGTGTTGTTCCTTGACCGAGTGCACGACACGCGCAGCTTGACGACGTGGGAGCAGTTCGAACGGTTCCATCGTGCGGCGTTCATCGAACGGATCACCGCGTTCGTCGCCAGGGTCGGTTCCTGAGTGGCGTCGATTTGGTGCGAACTGGCGTGGCTGGGTGGCGACACGGCGGCGGCCGCTGTGCTCGTGACGACGAGTGACGATCGCATCACCGAAGTCGCGATCGGTGTGCCCTGTCCGCCTGACGCCGTCCGGCTGATGGGTCTGACCCTGCCCGGAATGGCGAATGCGCACAGCCACGCCTTTCATCGGGCACTGCGCGGCCGAACCCAGGTGGGAACTGGCTCGTTCTGGACCTGGCGGGACCAGATGTATACGGCCGTGGAACGGCTGAATCCCGACTCGTACTTTCGCCTCGCACGTGCCGTGTACGGCGAAATGGCGATGGCTGGTATCACGTGTGTCGGCGAGTTTCACTACCTGCACCACGGGCCGCGTGGCGTGCCGTACGCCGACCCGAACGCGATGGGTGCGGCGTTGGTGTGGGCCGCACGTGAAGCGGGAATTCGGATCACCCTGCTCGACACCTGTTACCTCCACGGTGGCATCGGTGTGGAGCCGAATGAGACTCAGCAGCGCTTCAGCGATGGTGACGCGCTGTCGTGGGCCACTCGCGCCTCGGCGGCCCAGCCGATGTCAGGCGCTGATGTGCGAATCGGTGCGGCGGTCCACTCCGTGCGCGCCGTCGATCCTTCCGCCATTGAAGTGGTCGCCGCGTGGGCAGCCAATTGCGATGCACCGCTTCACGCCCACGTCTCGGAACAGAAGGTGGAGAACCACCAGAGCATCGACGCCTACGGCCTGACGCCGACCGCACTGCTGGCGGAGCGGGGCGCCCTGGGGCCGCGGTTCACCGCCGTGCACGCGACCCACTTGGCGGGCTCCGACATCGGGCTCTACGGCATTCACGGTTGCACGATCTGCATGTGCCCTACTACTGAACGAGATCTCGCGGACGGAATCGGGCCGGCGCTCGCGCTTCGCGATGCGGGGGCTCGGCTGTCATTGGGAACGGACTCGCACGCCGTGATCGACATGTTCGAGGAGGCTCGCGCCGTCGAACTGGACGAGCGCCTTGCTGCGCAGGTGCGCGGCAGCCACGACGCACCATCACTGATGCGCGCGGCAACACGGCATGGGCATGACAGCCTCGGTTGGGCGGATGCTGGTCGCATCGAAGTCGGCATGCTGGCCGACCTGGTTTCGATTCGAATGGACAGTGTCCGCACCGCTGGAAGCTCAGCAGCGACGGCGGTTGAATCGGCGGTGTTCGCAGCGAGCGCAGCGGATGTGCACCACGTGGTGGTCGGGGGAGTCGTCATCGTGAGCGAGGGTCGTCATCAGCGCATCGACGTCGCAGCTGAACTCTCGCGCACCATCCAGAATGTGATGGGCGAGCGGTGACAACGTCAACGGCAACGGCAACGGCAACGGCAACGACAACGGCAACGACTGTGTTGGAC
>JANLPB010000074.1:0-5700 GCA_031366885.1 Ilumatobacteraceae bacterium | reverse complement strand
CCGACCCCCGAGAAGCCGCTGATCCTCAACCTGCCGGCCACCGTCGAGTGCTACACGCCCAACGTCTACGCCGACGTCATCGAATGGTTCGGTCGCCACATTCGTTCACGCGACAGCGTGATCATCAGCCTGCATCCGCACAACGACCGCGGCACCGCGACGGCTGCTGCGGAACTGGGCGTACTGGCCGGCGCCGACCGCGTCGAGGGCACGCTGTTCGGCAACGGCGAGCGCACCGGCAACGTCGACGTGGTCAACCTGGCCATCAACCTGATGGTCAACGGTGTGGACCCGAAGCTGGACGTCAGCGACATCGACGCCGTGCGCCGCGTGGCCGAATACTGCAACCGCCTGCCCGTCGGGCCTCGCCATCCGTGGGTGGGCGACCTGGTCTACACGGCCTTCAGAGGCAGCCACCAGGACGCCATCAAGAAGGGGTTCGACGCGCTCGACGCCAAGGCCGCGGCCAACGGCGGCGAGTACCCGGTGTGGGGCGTTCCGTACCTGCCGCTGGACCCCAAGCACCTCGGGCGCAGCTACGAGGCCGTCATCCGCGTCAACAGCCAGAGCGGCAAGGGCGGTGTGGCATACGTGATGAAGACCGAGCACGGCTTCGACCTTCCCCGTCGCCTGCAGATCGAGTTCTCCAAGACCATCCAGCACATCACCGAGGACACCGGCACCGAGATCAGCCCGGTCATCATGTGGGACGCGTTCCAGTCGTCCTACCTGCCCGAGGCGCCACGCATGCGGCTCAACAGCCACGAGATGCGTAGCGACAGCGCGAGCGGCACCACCACCATCACCGCCCAGCTGGTGATCGATGACACCCCGGTCACCGTCAGCGGTTCCGGCAACGGCCCGATCGATGCGTTCGTGCACGCGCTGCGCAACGGTGTGGGCGCCACGCTCGACGTCGTCGACTACGCCGAGCACGCACTCGGCGAGGGCAGCAATGCCGGCGCGGTGGCCTACATCGAGACCAAGAACGGCGACGGCCGCGTGCTGTGGGGCGTGGGTACCGACCCGAGCACCATCACTGCCGCGCTGCGGGCCGTCCTGCAGGCCCACGAACGCCACCACGGCTGACGGTTCCGCTCGGCAAGCGGGGCTACAGTGCCGACATGATCAGCGCTCGTCACCTTCGTCGGCTCGCGGTCGTACTGCTGGTTGTGGCTGGCGCCATCGCCCTGTGGCAGCGCCGGTCGCGCTCCACCTTCGGCGACGGCCACTCGCCCACGTGGCCGCCATTCGAGCCGACCGCCGAGCCGTCACCGGCTGCGTCGTCACCGGCTGCGTCACCGGCTGCGGCGCACCCGTGGGTGGACTCGCAGATGAAGTGGGTCGCCCCCGTCGACGGCGGATGCCCTGAGGGCTACCCGGTGAAGGCGAACGACAACTCGGGCATCTTCCACGTCCCCGGCGGCCGCTTCTACCAGCGCACCGTTCCCGAACGTTGCTACGCGACTGCAGACGACGCGCTCGCCGACGGCTACCGTCAAGCAAAAGCCTGAAGAGGAGAGATCCGTGAAAGTTGTTGTCGATTACGACGTGTGTGCCAGCACTGGCGCATGTATGCAAATTTGCCCCGAGGTGTTCGAGGTCCGCAGCGATGGCTACCTCTACGTGCTGCAAGAAGAGCCCGGCGCCGAGCTGGCCGACAAGGTCCGCCAAGCCGCCGACCTGTGCCCCACCGGCGCCATCTCCCTCGAGGAGTAACCCGCCCGCCCGCCGTCTGTGTCACGGCATAGCACGAGGGCGATCGGGTTACTCGACTTGGCCTTTGTTGCTGCTGCGCCAGGCGCGTTCGAACGGGAGACGCCAGGCGTAGGGCGCGATGAGTTGGTGGATGGCGTTCGGGCCCCACGAGCCGACCGGATACGCGCGCACGGGCGGCGGTGAATCGAGCAGGGGCTGCGACAGCTCCCACAGGCGCTCGATGCCCTCGGCGGCCGTGAACAGGGTGTGGTCGCCGCTGAGCGCATCGTGGATCAGTCGCTCGTACGCCTCGAGCACATCGCTGGCCCGGTCGGTTTCGTGGAGCGCGAACTGCAGGCTCAGCTTGTCCAGCTTCATGCCCGGGCCTGGCCGCTTGCCGTAAAAGCTCAGCGACAACTTCGACGCATCGGCGAGGTCGAACGTCAAGTGGTCAGGGCCGTGGGCGCCGATTCCAGAGCCAGCCGGGAACATGCTCTTGGGTGGCTCACGGAAGGCGATCGAAATGATGCGCGCACCCTCGGCCATGCGCTTGCCTGTGCGCAGGAAGAACGGCACACCCGCCCAGCGCCAGTTGTCGATCTCGCACTTCAGCGCGATGAAGGTTTCGGTCTCAGAGTCGTGCGCAACCCCATGCTCCTCGCGGTAGCCGAGGTACTGGCCGCGCACCACGTTGCTCGGCTCGATCGGCAGCATCGAGCGGAAGACCTTGTTCTTCTCCTCGCTGATGGCCCGCGGGTCCAGGGCCGTCGGCGGTTCCATCGCCATGAAGGCGAGCACTTGGAAGAGGTGCGTGACGACCATGTCGCGGTACGCACCGGTCTTCTCGTAGAAGCCGATTCGCTCCTCCAGCCCAAGCGTCTCGGGGACATCGATCTGCACGTGGTCGATGTGGTCGCGATTCCAGATTGGCTCGAACAGACCGTTGGCGAAGCGGAAGGCCAGGATGTTCTGCGCCGCTTCCTTCCCGAGGAAATGGTCGATGCGGTAGATCTGGTCCTCGGCGAACGTCTCGTGCAGCGACGCGTTCAGCACGCGTGCGGAAGCCAGATCCGTGCCGAACGGCTTCTCCATGATGATGCGCGAACGCTCGACCAAGTTGGCCTCGCGCAACGTGTCGACAACGACCCGGGCGGCCGCGGGCGGCACGCTGAGGTAGTGCAACCGTCGCGGCTCGCCACCCAACACCTTTTCCGCATCGCCGACCACGTCGGCAAGCCCGGCCGGGCCACGCGCCTGCGGTACGTACCGCAGGCGGCGGGCGAAGTTGGTCCACGCGTGATCGTCGATGTGCCGGCTGGAGAACTGGTCGCAGGCAGCACGGGCGAATACACGGAAGCCTTCATCATCAAGGTCGTCGAGCGACGTGCCCACAATTTGACACTCACTGACCAGCCCCGCCAGCGAGAGGTGGAACAGCCCCGGCAACAGCTTTCGCCGCGACAGGTCGCCGGTGGCACCGAACAGCACAATGACATGCGGCTGCACCGGGCTCATCAGCGACGGCTTGATATCGCTGGGGTCCGTATGTGTCATTGCGCTCTCCGACATGGGCGCATGATAGGTAGATTCACGCTCGATGGCATTCCATGAGCAGCTGCGCCGATCGTGGGCGACATCCCAATCCATGCTGTGCGTAGGGCTCGATCCCGACCCAGTTCGGTTCCCCGCCGCAGTCGGAGGCTCGGTGTTCGATTTCTGCATGGCCATCGTCGACGCAACGGCCGACGTGGTGTGCGCGTTCAAGCCGCAGATCGCCTACTTCGCCGCCACCGGCGCCGAGCGCGAGTTGGAGCTGATCTGTGCCGCCATCCGCGACCGCTACCCCGACGTGCTGTTGGTCCTGGATGCCAAGCGCGGTGACATCGGAAGTACCGCGCAGCAATACGCGCACGAGGCGTTCGACCGGTACGGCGCGCACGTGGTCACCGTCAACCCTTACCTGGGCACCGACTCCGTCGAGCCGTTCCTGCGTCATCCCGACGGCGGCGTGTTCGTACTCTGCCGCACCAGCAACCCAGGTAGCGGCGACTTTCAATCGCTCAGCGTCGATGGCGAGCCGTTGTACCTGCACGTCGCCCGTCGAGTTGCCACCGAGTGGAACGAGATCGGCCACTGCGGCCTGGTCGTCGGCGCCACCTACCCGGACGAACTACACGAGGTGCGCGCAATCGTCGGCGACCTGCCGCTACTGGTTCCCGGCGTGGGCGCACAGGGCGGCGACGTGCAGGCCACAGTCGAGGCGGGCGTCGATAGCACCGGCTTCGGCATGGTCATCAACTCGTCGCGAGCCATCCTCTATGCGTCGGATGGCGCCGACTTCGCCGATGCGGCTCGGGCCGAAGCCGTCGCCACCAGAGACGCCATCCGCTCGAATTCCCCCCGCTAACCACGTCCCCCAGGTGCGAGTGCCACGCGTTCAGTGCGAGTGCCACGCGTCCAACCGAGTGGGTACTCGCACCCCGGGGTGCGAGTGAGCACTCGCATGGCGTCGACCCACTCGCACTGGTGGGCTGGCACTCGGACTGGTGGGCTGGCACTCGGACCTGGGGAGCTCGGGCGCTGCCAACAGGACTGCGACCAGGACTGTGGCGCGAACGAGCGGGCGGGCGGGCGGGCGGTTAGCCGACGAGGGGGGTGACGCTGATGATGCCGGGGGCGGTGCGCAGTTGGGCGACGACCGAGGCGGGGACTTCCATTGTCGGCGCGATGAGCATGACGGCGGTGCCCGGCGTGGTGGCACGGCCGACGTCCATGTCGGCGATGTTGACGCCGGCGTCGCCCAGCAACGTTCCCACGGTGCCGATCACACCCGGACGGTCGTCGTTCTTGACGACCAACATGTGCTCGGCGGGTGGCACGTCGAAGTGGTGGTCGTCGATCATCACAATCCGCTGCTCGCTGCGCCGCCCCACCAGGGTGCCCGAGATGCTGTGGCCGCCCGCCCGCAACGTCACCAAGTTGACGAAATCGGCGGAGGTGGCGCAATGGGTCTCGCGCAGCTCGATGCCGCGCTCCTTGGCCAATTGCGGCGCATTGACGTAGGTGACCTGCTCGTCGGAGATGGAGGCGAAGAACCCCTTCAGCGCAGCCAGCGACAGGATGCGGGTGTCGTAGCCGGCGATGTCGCCCTCGGTGCACACTTCCAGCTCGCCCAGCAGCGAGTCGGGCAGCGCGCTGACCAGCGACGAGAACAGGCGACCCAGCCCCTCCGCCAGCGGCAGAAACGGCCGCAGGGTTTCGTTGGCCTCGGCGGCGTCGACGTTGACCGCGAACGGCACGAAGTCGCCGGCCAATGCAAGTTGCACCATGTCGGCGATGGTGTCGCCGGCCTTGTCCTGCGCCTCGCGGGTACTGGCGCCGAGGTGGGGGGTGACCACGATGGACGGCTGCTCGAACAGCGGCGATGAGGTCGTCGGCTCGGTGACGAACACGTCAATCGCGGCGCCGGCGATGATGCCGTCGCGCACACAGTCGGCCAGCGCCTGCTCGTCGACGATGCCACCGCGAGCGACGTTGATGACCCGCAGCGACGGCTTCGCCTTCAACAGCAGATCGCGGTTGATGAGGCCCGTTGTTTCCTTCGTCTTGGGCAGGTGAATCGTGAGGAAGTCGGCCTCGGCCACCGCCTGGTCGAGGGTCAGCAGCTCGACACCCATCTGACGGGCACGGTCGGCTGACACGAACGGGTCGTACGCCACCAGACGCATTCCGAAGGCACGGGCGCGGTCCGACCAGCTTGCCGATGCGACCGAGACCGATGACCGCCAGGGTCTTGTCGGCCAATTCGACGCCCTCCCACCGGACCCGCTCCCATCGGCCAGCCGTCAGGGCCGCATGTGCTTGCGGCACGTTGCGGGCCTGGGCGAGCAGCAGGGCCATGGTCTGCTCGGCGGCCGAGAGGATGTTGGACTGCGGGGCGTTGACGACCATCACCCCGCGGGTGGTGGCGTGGGCCACGTCGACGTTGTCGAGGCCGATCCC
>JANLPB010000048.1:0-1711 GCA_031366885.1 Ilumatobacteraceae bacterium | reverse complement strand
GGCCGAAACCCGACGGCCCGATCACCACGCCGGCCAGGATCTCGCCCATCACGGCTGGGACCCTGCAGCGTTCTGCAAGTTCTGCGGCAAGCTTGGCGGCGGTGAGAACAATCAGCAGATCGAGCAGCAGGCGTGCAAGGTCGACCCCCTCGCTGGACGCGATCACGTCGGGTCGCTGGCGAGCAGTGTTTCGGCTGCGGAGACCGCATGGTCGGCCAGCATCCAGCCGCGACTGCGCACGGTGACGATCGACTCCGGGCCGAGCTGGCGGCGCACTCCGACCAGAACGCTGTCGCAGCGGCGCTGGTTGAGCTCTGCCAAGCCGGCTTGGCGAGCGAGTTCTCGCCGACCCACGACTCGATTTCGGTTGGCGAGCAATACGGCCAGCACAGCCCGCTCCTGTCGTCCCTGATACGCGAGGGGGTGGGCGTCGAGGCTCGAAGCAGGAGCGAGGCTGGCCATGACACGACGCTACGAGACAATGATTTCGCGGTTGTTCGGCCTCTGTGAACTGCGTGTGAACGACGTCCGGTTGCCAAATCTTGACCCGCGGGTCAATACTGTCGGAATGGATCTGAGTTACACGCCTGAAGCCGAGCAGTTCCGAACCCAAATTCGTGGCTGGCTGGAGACGAACCTGCCGTCCGGTTGGTTCGACCCGAGCTTCGAGATGAGCTCAGAGGAGCGCAAAGCGTTCAACGCAGGTTGGCCGGCGAAGTTGTTCGAAGGTGGCTGGATCTGCGCCACGTGGCCCAAGGAGTACGGCGGCAAGGGGCTCTCCACCATGGAGGGCGTCGTGCTGGCGGAGGAGTTTGCGCGTGCCAAGGCACCGATGCGGGCCGACTTCTTCGGCGACACACTGGTCGGCCCCACCATCTTGCAGTGGGGCACGGAGGAACAGAAGAAGGAATTTCTGCCGCAGATTCTCAACGGCACGATGCGCTGGTGCCAGGGCTTCAGCGAACCCAACAGCGGCAGCGACCTGGCATCGCTCAAGACCAGCGCCGTCCTCGACGGCGACGAGTGGGTCATCAACGGACAGAAGGTGTGGACCACCGGCGGCCACCACGCCGACTACTGCTTCCTGCTCACCCGCACCGATCCCGAGTCGCCAAAGCACAAGGGCATCAGCTACCTCCTCGTGCCCATGCGCCAAGACGGCGTCGAGGTTCGCGGTATCACCCAGCCCGATGGCACCGCCGAGTTCTGTGAGGTGTTCTTCGATGACGCCCGATGCCCCAAGGACAACGTGGTGGGTGGCGTCAACAACGGGTGGAAGGTGGCCAACAGCACGCTCGCTTTCGAGCGTGGCATGAGCGCCACCACCGGTTACCGACGCTTCGAGGAGGAGTACAAGCTGATGGTGGCCGAGGCCACCTTGAACGGTGCCATCAACGAGGCGGGCATCCGCCAGCGCCTCATGGAGTACTACACCAAGATTCAGATCCTGCGCATTAACGGTCTGCGCTCACTGGCCAACACGTTGGCCGGTGTGAAGGACCCGTCGATGGCGGCGCTGGGTGCTACCAACAAGATGTTCTGGACTGAGATGCACAAGGCAGCAATGGAATTGGCTCTCGACATCAAGGGTGCTTCGTCGATGCTGGTCGACACCGGCTCGGCTGCTGGGTCCTGGCCAGGCACGTCACGCGACAAGGCTCGCGATGGGTATCCCGTCAGCCCGATGATGAGCGCGTTCTTCTTCAGCCGC
>JANLPB010000025.1:0-1607 GCA_031366885.1 Ilumatobacteraceae bacterium | reverse complement strand
ACCGCGATCTTGCCGGTGCGGCCCGCGCCACGGCTTGCGTACTGACGAGCGCCGGTGACGCCGCGGTTGCTCTCCGTCTTGGAACCGCCGGAACGCGCTGGCCGTGCCGGGCGGCCGCCCGCGGCAGCCTCGGGCTTGCTGCCATACGACTTGGGCGCGCCGGCAGACTTGCCGCCGCCGGCCTTGCCAGCACCCGACGTACGCGCACCGCGGGGCCCGCCCTTGTTTCCCACTGGTTTGCCTGGCTTCATCGATCGTGTCCTTGCGTTTGGATGACGGCAACCGCCCAAACGGCGATGCCTTCCTGGCGGCCGAGAGCGCCAAGGCCCTCGGCCCGGCGGCCCTTGACGGTGACGGGTGCACCCGCCGCTTCGCTGAGCCGCTGCTGCATCGTCGCCCTGTGCGGCGCCAGTTTCGGCGTCTCACAGACAACCGAGCAGTCGACGTTACCGACCACGAACCCGGCTTCCTTCACGAGTGTGACGGCGTGGCGCAGCAGCGCCAACGAATCGGCCCCCTTCCACTGCGGGTCCGTGTCGGGAAAGTGCTCGCCGATGTCGCCCAAACCAGCGGCGCCCAGCAGCGCATCGGTGACCGCGTGGGCTACCGCGTCTGCGTCGCTGTGTCCGTGTAAACCGCGCGCGCCCTCGAACGTCACGCCCCCCAGAACCAGCGGCCGCGCCGGGTCGTCACTGAAGCGATGAATGTCAAACCCCTGCCCAACTCGAATCATTGGCACGCTCATCGATGTCTCTCCGTCAACGAGCTTGCGGGCCCACGTCAAGTCGTCTGGGTCAGTGATCTTGCGATTGTTCGCGTCGCCGTCGACCACGACCACGCGTCCGCCGGCAGCCTCCACCAGCGCCGCGTCATCGGTTGCCACATCACCCGCAAGGTACGCGGCACGCAACACATCGGCGCGGAACGCCTGTGGCGTTTGCACGGCCATCAGTTCCGCCCGGTTGGGTGTGTGCACCACCGCGCCGTCGGCGGCTACCTGCTTGATGGTGTCGGTCACCGGTACCCCTGGGATTGCCCCGTCGGCACCGGCTGCGACGGCTGCGACCACTCGCGCGAAGACGTCGGCCGTGGCGAACGGGCGCGCCCCGTCGTGCACGCAGACGACGGTCGCCGTCGCGGGCACGTGGGCCAGCCCCGCCCTCACCGATTCGCTGCGAGTCGACCCGCCCGCGACCCCGCCTTCGCGGGCCGCGTCAGCTGTTGGAACGACGACGACCACGCCGTCGCTGGCGGCGCGAGCCAGAGCCACCGACCAGTCCAACACCCGCTGTGCACCAAGCATCTCGTATTGCTTGAGGCCGCCGAAACGCGCTCCAGAACCCCCAGCGACCACAATGGTCCACACTGATTCCAGCCGATTCACGGATTCGGGCTCCGGTTGCTGCGTGGACACCCCGGCGAGGGTAGTACCGTTCGGCTGACCATGGCTCACGAAGAACTGCTCGCCCGTACCGATTTCTTCGCCGACGCGCCTCCCGCGATCGTGCGCGACATGGCTGCTGCTGGCAGCGAAATGCATCTCATCCGCGGAGATGTGCTCTTCCGCGAGGGCGATCTTGCCGACTCGCTGTACCTCGTCGTCAGTG